>JAGQZV010000051.1 GCA_020435295.1 Bdellovibrionales bacterium
AACACGGGCCAGAACGCGATCGCGCAGGCTCGCATGTTCAGCGAGGCGACGCCTCTGAGCGGTCTGATTCTGACGAAGCTGGACGGAACGGCGAAGGGTGGGGCAGTTCTAGCTATCGCCTCCGAACTGAAAATACCTGTCCGCTTCATTGGGCTTGGCGAGGCGGCGGAAGATCTTGTTCCCTTTGACGCAGATTCTTTCCTTGAAGCAGTCCTAGGCACGGCTTAAACTGATCAATGGCTTAGGTTGCTCCTTGAACAACTCACTTCTTACATTGGTGGGCGGCTCCGCGCTGCTTCTTTACGCAATCGAATCTCTTTCAAAGACGATCCAGTACTTTGCTGGCAGTCGGACGCGTGTTTGGATCAATCTTTTTGCGGGCAACCGCCTTGCAGGCTGTGTATTGGGGTTTGTGCTTGCGATCGTGATGGGCAGCAGCGGAGCGGTAACCGTCATGCTAGTGGGCCTGGCAAATGCCCGGTTACTAAATCTTCAACAAGTACTCGCGGTGACATTGGGTGCGATCGTCGGTAGCACTCTCATCGTGCAGATCATGGCATTTCAGATATCCCACTATGCGATGCTGATGGTCACCGCAGGTGTGACTCTTGGTTTTTTTACCTCTTCCGATAGAGCAAAGCACTTTTCTCGAACGATCTTATTTTTGGGAATCATGTTTCTGTCGATGAATCTCATCAAAGATGCCGGCAACGTTCTCGAGCAAAATAAGGCGTTCCAGCACGGGGTTCAGTATTTCAGCCATCGCCCTCTTGCCGCTTTGATCTTGTCGACGTATCTGACGGCTATGATCCACAGCAGCGCGGCTACTATAGCGCTCATCATGTCCTTGCTGGTGGCCCAAGGCAGTACGTTGCAAGAGGCACTTCCCTGGATACTTGGCGCCAATCTTGGAACTACATCCACTGGGTTTCTAGCAGGGTTCCGCGGGGGCATCCTAGGAAAGCAGACTGCACTGGCACACTTTCTTGTTAAGGTGGTGGGTGTAGCCGTAGTCTACCCCCTAATGTCCCAATTCGCAGAGCTCGTTGGCCATTTTGGCGGGGAGCTCGAGAGGCAAATTGCTAACGCGCATACGGCTTTCAATTTGGGGCTTGCGGTCTTGTTCTTTCCATTCATATCGCTTGGTGCAAAAATAGTGGTGCGGATTATCCCTGAGAAAGAAGATACCGGACCGTTTACCTTTCATTATCTAGATTCTAGGTCTTTGGATACACCCGAGTTGGCTTTGGCACAAGCGCACCGTGAAATTTTGCGAATGTCAGACTATGTCGAGGAAATGGTGGAGAAAGCCGTTGTGTTATTCGAAAACCCTGTGAGCCGATCCATCGACGAACTGCGGGAGAAAGATCAGCTTGTAGATTTCCTGAACAAGGGAATTAAGATGCACCTTACACGCCTGAGTCAGTCGGAAATGACCAAGCAGCAAGTGCACCGAGAATTCGAACTTCTTTTTCGCACCAGTGATTTGGAAAGCATTGGCGATGTCGTTGAGAAGAATATCTTACCTCTAGTCAAGAAGACCGCTAAAAAGGGCTACACATTTTCGGACGAGGGTTGGGGAGAGATCGTATCCATCCACTCGAAGGTAATGGAGTGCTTGCAGCTTTCCACAGCATTTTTTTCGTCCTCTGACCGGGCGTTGGCGGTAAAACTGGCGTTGCTGTTCGAAGAAGTAGAAGAAATGGTGGCAGAGTCTAATGAAAAGCATGTTATTCGGTTGCACCAGGGGATCAAAGAAACGTTGGATACGAGTTCGGTGCATCTTGACTTGGTTGGTTTCCTTCAGAGAATAGCCAAACTTTCTCTAAATTTTACCCAACTTCCGGATCTTCGTGGAGAGGATCGATAAAGCGCTCGGGAAACATTAATCTGTCCAGAATGTGCAAAATGTGTGCAGCGAGAGATAAAATTGAGGCTTTTGGGTAAAGCGTTCCTGCGCGGAGGGTGACCTGTTTCCAACTTACCAAGCGTTCGAGTCGAGCTTGGTACATTCCCGCCGGAGTGTATTCTTTGGTGGTTTCCCGCATTGATTGCTTATTGAGAAGGCGCCGTAGCAGTCGAATACGGCGGCTGGATTCACTCATATTGAAAACGTGAAAGTAAAAGTGCGCACCGAGGATCGCCAGGCAAAGTGTAAAAAGCGTTGGAGTGGCGTTGCGGTAGTAGCGGGGCCCTTCGGTTATGGCGAGAGTAAGCCACAGAAAGATGACAGTCGCGGTACAAATCATTGTGGTAAGCGGAACGGCCGGAACAGAACCAAATTTCCTAGAACGAAGTACTACCGAGTGCCCGATGGCAATCCAGAGGGGTGCCAAGAGTAGTAATACAACGCCAATGACAGACACTATCCGTCTCCCTCAGGGAGACCGAGAAAGGTTCGAAACAGCTGAAAGCCGCGCGCAAGGACGTAGCCCCTGCGGGTCAGCGTGTAGTCTCCATCAGCTGGTACGATGAGCCGTGCGATGACGAGTTCGTCAATACGATCTCCTACGGCGGTTTCAAGTGGGCAGCTTTGCAAAAGTACCGGCCAGGCAATGCCTTCCGGGTGTTTGCGCAAGACATTAAGTATTTGTATTGTCGGTGATTGTGCTGCGATGGCCGGGTATGCTGCAATGTAGTTTGCAGCCAACACTACGTGCAGCAGCCACGCAGAAAGCCAATCACGGGCTACAAGCTCAAGAGTAAAAAAGGCCGCATAAATCAACGAGGGAACGATTATCAGGATCACGAGGAGCGTGCCAAAACTTTTGCGCACGGTGCCGTTTCTCCAAAGAAAAACGTGCATGGCAAAAAAGCAAAGAAAGTAAAAAAAACCGCGCCACCACTCTTCCAAGGATACAACTGTACTTGCCACGATCCACGTAGCGTATCGCAATTCAAAACCATTTTCTACGGAGCAACGCGCCATGCGGTCAGCGTTTGTGAGTATCTATTTTTGGGGCTGTGCTTCTAGGGGAGTCTGGATACAATTGAAGTGTGGGAAATCATAGCAAATCTTTCCAGGTCAAAGATCGGCACGGGAAACTTGACCAGAACCTTTCCGAGCAGCGAATACTTTCAAGAATCGAACGCGGCAAGTACACGGGCGAGGAGGAGGTGGCACTTCCCCCGTACGTGGAATGGCAGAAGCTTTCGTCTATACCAATCTTCTATGACGCTCTAATGAAGCGGCTATTTGAGGATCAGTACAAGTCTGAGGACGAACCCGGTACAAGCGGGAAAAAGGAAAGGAAGACCCTGCACAAGGAGGAGCACGCTACACGCCGCGCCAGTGAGAAGGAACTTGGTGCTAAAACGAGACATGTGGAAGGCGATGACAATGGGAAGACCCAGCGTCTGGCCAATGATGTGGGAACGCGAGTTGAGGGCACCATCGATCAAGCCTTGATACAGGAACTCTTTAAGGACGATCGATCTGAGGTGGAGGAGGTGGACGAGGTAGCAGAACAAGACGAGCGTGCTGCTGAGCAGTTTATTGATCACGAAGATTTGCCTGTGGGCGATTTGGCTGCCCCACTGGACGTAGCACTGCCCGAAGCTAATTTCTCCATGCCGATCGATACAAAATCGGAACGCGAAGCTTCGGAGGGAAAAAAGAAGCAAAGTAGCAAACGGCGAATATTGTTGTATGCCGTTGTGTTGGCGGGCTTATCACTTTTATTGCTCGACAGTGAAGAAACGAGTCCTATTAAGCAACCAGCCTCCCTCGCGCCGCCCCCCCAAAGGACGCTAATATCGGATCCCAACAAGTTGAAGCAGAAGGTAGAAGCTCTCATTTGGGAGGGCACGCAGGTCTACCGCCAGGACAACGGGAGATATTACCCGCGTGCTGCGGCCCTGTTTGAAGAGGCGATTGCCTACGATGCTAAGAGCTCGCAGGCCTATGGGGGGCTCGCGCAGTCACTGGCCATGTCTCTGTTGGATGGGCACGGGGGCAGGCAAATCGCAGAAAAACTTCAGGATACTTTGCGCAAGGGCCGCTTAATCGATCCGCAGTCCAGCGCGTTTTATCGGGCCGAGGCGCTCTGGTCCTTGCAGCAACAAAAACTAGAAGCAGCCAGGGAACTAGTAAGAAAAGCGATTGAGACGGATCCTACCGGCGCTGAGAACGCCCTTGTATTAGGCGAAATCAGTTACGCTTTTAAGGATTTAGATACCGCTAAAGCTTCTCTACTCGAGGCGGCCAAAAGCCCTCAAACCGCCATTCGTGGAAACTATTTCTTAGGCCGCATTGCCTTTGACCTCGGTGACTACAAGGCGGCACGGGGGCACGCGCAAGCTGTTCTTAAAGCAACCCCTTTGCACCAGAGAACCCAAGTTCTTCTCGGGGACATCTCAACGAAAGAGAACCTCATGCAGGAGGCCTTAAACCATTACCGCTCCGCTGTTCGACTCTCGGCTCTTGCCGAAACCAGAAGTGCTGCGGAGGCAGCATTCAAATTGGCCAGGACCTATGAGATGCTGGGGCAGGCAAATGAAGCCGGGGAATGTTATTTGCTCGCTAGCTATTACGACGTAAAGGTGTCCCCAGACATTCGAACAAAGATCGCCACGCTAGACAACTCAGAGGAAAATATTAAGTCCTTATTGCAAAAGTACGTCCTGGGTAAACGCCAGTTCGTAATCAGAGGAGAGACGTACTACCAACAAAAGGATGCGGACAAAACATTTTTGTACATCCAAGCCGCACACATACTGGATCCAAATGACGGATCTATCCTCCTGCGCCTGGGAGAGCTCATCGAGGAAAATGCTGTATATTATGAGGATTTTCTGCGTGTGGTGAGCTTTTATGAGCGCGCCATCGATAAGGATGCTACGCTTGCCAAGGCCTACATCAAGTTAGGACTGCTCGAAACCGAGCAGTACAACCTAGATAGAGGTTACCAACTCTTACTCCAGGCCAAAGCCTTGGCTCCGGATGAGCGGGATACTCGAGTAGCTTTGGGGAAGCATTTCTACAAGCGTCAGGACTATAGTCGAGCACTTGATGAGTTTCTGGCAGCTTCGCAGATCAAAGATGACGACAGCGAAGTGCTTTATTATGCCGGTAAAATGAGGCTGCTATTTACGCGGGATCAGCGACAGGCGATGGGATTCTTCGAGCAGTCGTTCAAGGCGGATCCTTTAAACTACGATGCGCTCGTGGAATGGTTAAAGTTGAAGGTTTCAAACTTCGAGAAAAATTTTGCCATTAAGCTAGTGAAAAACCTAATCGAGAAAGATCCGAGCAATCCCAATTACTACTGGGCGCTGGGTTCCGTTTATGCCGAAAATAAAGACTATAAAAAGGCCATTCTTTTATACCAGCGAGCGTTAGATCTAAACCGTGAAGACAGCAAGATCCGGCTAGCCCTGGGGAGGGCACTCGAAGCCGATGGGGCAATCGACAAGGCCGTACTTGAATACCGTATCGCGTCCCGTCTAAACCGTCGCAATTTGGAAGGGTTCTACCGGGCGGCGGAGCTACTAATTGGGCAAAAGAAATATGATGAAGCAGAGGAAGTCTTGAGGATTCTAATTGAAACCTCGCCAAAGTACCCCGGCGCACATTTGAATCTTTCGCGTGTGTACAGAGCTACGAACAAGAAAGAAGAGGCTCTGAATGAGCTCGCTCTTGAAGTGAACAATAACCCGGCCAATACGAAGTACCGAGTAGAGTGGGCCGAAACCCTAATGCAATACCAGGAATTTGAGAAAGCGGTAGACCAGCTCACCGAGATCGCCAACTTGCCGGCCGCTTCCAAAGCACCCGAGTTTTTGTATGACAAAATCCGGGCATACCTGCTGCTTTCCCGATGCTACCGGCAGCTGGGGAACTTCGAATCGGCCGAGGGGGCCATTCGCCTCGCTTTGGAGCTGGATGGAAGTGATCCCCTGTTGCATCGCGAGCTGGGGTATGTTTACGTTGCCCTTCAGCGCAATACGGAGGCGGCGGAGGCGTTTGAAGATTATCTGAAGCGTGCCCCCGCTGCCCAGGATGCGGGAACAATTAAGAATCTGATCAACCGACTGGTTATACCGGAATAAAAATGCTCGACCTAAAGAAAGTAGTTAGTGCTCCCGAGGACGTAGTCCGAAACCTGAAGCGACGAGGAGCTGATGTGGCTCCAATCGTGCAGCAGATATGCGATTTGGATGATCGCCGCAAAGAAGTTATCCAGAAGGTCGAAAAGCTGAAGCAATCGAGGAACGAGGCCTCACAGGCGATTGCTAAGCTGAAAAAAGCCGGGCAGGACGCCGCTCCGATTTTGGAAAAGATGAAGGCCGTCGCGGAAGAGGTTAAGGCGCTCGATTCGGAGCTTGTGCCCATTGAGGCTGACATTCATCAGTTGTTGCTTCAGATTCCAAATCTGCTGGCAGAAAATGTACCGGAAGGAACTTCCGAGGCCCAGAATCGGCAAGAGCGAGCCGTTGGAGAGCCGACGCAGTTCTCGTTCCCACCCAAGCCTCATTTTGAGATTGGCGAGCAGGCCGGGATTCTAGATTTCAAGAAAGCGGGTGAGGTAACCGGCGCTCGGTTCGTGTTCTTGAAAGGGCAGGCAGCCCGATTGGAACGAGCCCTTATACAGTTTATGCTGGCGGAACATGGCGGCCGCGGCTACGAAGAAATACTACCGCCGTTTATTGTCAACAGCCACTCCCTGGAGGGCACTGGTCAATTTCCGAAGTTTAAAGAGGATGTGTTTAAGTTGGAAGGCTTTGACTACTATCTCATTCCGACGGCGGAGGTTCCGGTCACCAATTACTACCGAAATGAGATTCTAGAGGAAAAAATGCTGCCGCAAAAGTTCATGGCATACACGCCGTGTTTTCGATCAGAAGCCGGTAGCTATGGCAAAGATACGAAAGGGATGAAACGTCAGCACCAATTCAATAAAGTGGAGCTCGTGAAGTTTGTACAGCCGGATCGATCCAGTGAAGAATTGGAGAGTCTGGTTGGTGACGCTGAGAATATTCTTAGAAAACTGGAACTCCCCTACCGTGTCGTAAGCCTTTGTGGCGGGGATACGGGTTTTTCTTCCAGCTACACCTACGACATCGAAGTATGGTCTCCTGCTAACATGGGGTATATGGAGATTTCTAGTTGCAGCAACTTCGGTGACTTCCAGGCGCGCCGCGCAAACATCCGCTATCGAGACGCCTCGACTAAAAAGGTGCACCATGTGCACACGCTAAATGGCTCGGGCTTAGCTGTTGGAAGAACGCTAATCGCTCTTCTGGAAAACTATCAAAAGGAAGACGGAACCTTTACAGTACCGGATGTCTTAAAAAAATTCCTGGGTAACTAATCTCGTCATAATGCCTAGCATTTCCCTCCTTCGGCCAAATAACCGCGGATGAGCTTCTTGAGTTCAGCGCCTAATTCCGCTTCCGATGGGGATGTCTTTCGCACCCAAGTGGAACGCATTACACCCAAAGAGGCCTGAACAATCACATAACTGGTCCGTTTGGGATCGGAAAGAGCCACTTCTTTCGACGCACGAAGCACGCCTTCTATTACCTTGATATGCTGGTCTTCTGCCCAAGCAACCTCATCTTCCAAACCCATGACAAACTTCCTGAAGAAGAAAAACTGAAAAATGTTCCTCTTGTCAGAATAAACCCGGACAAAATAGTCAACGATTTGATCCATCACCGGTTGAAGGGAAGTCTCGGTGTGCCTAATTTCTTCCGCTGTTTGCACAAACTCGTCAACGATCTGAGCCATCTCCTTTTCGATATAGCGTCTTAGCAGGGAGTCTTTGTTGGGAAAGTATTGGTAAAGCGTTCCAATGGATACTCCCGCCAGATTGGCGATGTGGTTGGTTGTGACGCGGCCGCCGCGTTTTAAAACCTGAGCGGTTGCTTCAAGCAAGTAGCCTACCGTTTGCTTCGATCGGCCTTGTTTGGCCTCTTTTCGGGTATTTAGCTCGTCACTCATAACATTGACTGCTCGCTGTAAAATGCGAGTACTCCCGATCAGCAATATCCGTTAGCTTAAGAACCGGTCAAGAGGGAGGAGAAAAAATGGTGGCTCTTAGCTTTGAGCAAGGCCTGATGATCCAAATCCTACGCTATACTCTGGTGGCGGGGGGTGCCTACATCATTTTCTGGAAGGCACTTGATGGTTATTTTGCCTCGCGCCGAATCCAAAAACGCCCATTGAAAAAGAACCAGATAGCCAAAGAGCTGATGTACTCGGGATAACTATAGTTTTATTCAGCTTCAACTATCTGTTGCTTGCTAAACTATACCAGTCCGATTGGACGCTCATCTACAGCAACTTTCATGAGTTCAACTTGGCATACTATCTGCTCGCTATCCCCCTAGTTTTTATTCTTCACGATTTCTATTTTTATTGGACGCATCGGCTTTTGCATACAAAGTGGCTGTTTAAGAAAGTCCATTTGATTCACCACAACTCGACAAATCCCACTCCCTTAACTTCGCTGGCTTTTCACCCGATCGAAGCGATTATTCAGGGGGCCTTTCTCCCCTTGGTGGTGATGCTGATCCCTCTGCATGTTTCAGTCGTCATTATTCTAGTGGCGGGATCCTATATTTATAACGTCATAGGGCACTTGGGCTACGAATTCTACCCGAAGGGCTTTCCCGAACACCCTTTTTGGGGGCTATTTCTTACGGCGACGCATCACAGTCACCATCACAAAAGCACCAATTTTAACTTTGGACTTTATTTCACGTTTTGGGATCGTCTCATGGATACTACGATCCCAAACTACTTCGGCATCTTCGATGCGATTGTGTCGCCACGAGAGACTCGCGGGGCTGGATGAATGGGGCGCTGCTGTTGCCCTCTCCTTTTTTCGGCGGAGCAGTTCGGGTCTTGAGTTCCTGCAGGCCCAGTTGGCAGGCGGTTCGTAGATTCTGCGATTTCTCTTTAGTGCCGCAATTGTCTAAAATACGCCGGGGCGCCACCGGAAACGCCTCCGCCTGTTTTCCTAGTACAAGGGCGGCGGCGATGCGAATATCTTCCCCGACCGATTCCTCCTCAACCAAGCGCTGCAGAAGATCCACGACATCGGAGCTCTTGTTGCCGCAAACGCCGAGACTCAGCACCGCCTTCTCCCGTAATTCAGAATCATCAGCATCCGTGATGATCTGCAGCAAGCGTGCCGAAACCTTAGGATTGGGTGATTCCGGAAGGGCATCAATCACATCCAGGGTCGTTTCTAGAACATCTGGATCGCGGCTAAGAATGGTGCGTTCTACGGCGGACCAGGTTAGGGGGTTTTTTGTTCCTTGTGCTTGGAGTCCAGTCAAACATGTAAGGACAAGCGGGGTATCGGAGCTTCCCGTGCATTCCGCAAGCAATTCAATCACTTCTTTTTGACCGTCGGCTCGTTCGCTAATCGCTTTTGCGACGGACACGCGAACACGAGGATCGGTATTCTCATGATAGATTTTTGAAAGATCTTTTACAAAGGCGTCGTCACCACTGCCGAATTTTTCGAAGTAGCTCATTAGCACGATAAGTTCACCGGGCTTTTTGTTCTGTTGCATTTCGGCCATTAGCATTTTTTGGATGTGTGGCTCGTCCGCGTTCAGAGCGATGAAGGTTCTCACGACGGTATTCCTAAGAAAGGGTTCAGCCTTGTATTGTTTGACGAGTGCATTACGCACCAGGGTGGACTTGCTGCGCTTGCGCGCTCTTCCCAGCGCTTTAGTGCAAAGTACCTTAATGTGTAAGTTGTCGTCACTGACGCAGGACAGAAGCGCATCAATGACCGGCTCCTGAAAAATGGGTTGGGAGTACTGGCTTAGTTTGAATGCCGCAATCTTGCGTTGATCGTCGTCCTTGCTTTCAGCAAGTGTTTTCGCCCACAGGTAGATGGGGTGGGTGGGGATGCGCAGGCGGCGTGAATGTCTGCGGCGTGCTTGCGCAGATGGAATAAAATTCAGCCAAAGGATCAGCGCGAAAAGAAAGAACCTAGTACCGGTTGAGGAGGCCATAAAAAAGAGCCTATCCTAAAACCGAAGTCTAGGATAGGCTCCGTAACTTTTCGAGGATAGAGCTTCTTAGTTATTCGCCAAGAAGTTCAAATTCAGCTTACCACCTGTTGAAACTTTGCCTGCTAACGCGGTAGCCGGCGCAGCCCCATCCAGAACAGTTCGCTTCAATTCCTGCCAGGAGAGCTCTGGATTCTTGGAAAGGGTGGCAGCCAGAGCGCCCGCAACGTGCGGCGTAGCCATGGACGTGCCGTCCCAAGTAGCCTTTAAGAACTCGCCTAAATCGATAACCGTATCTTGATATTGATTACCGGGCACCGTGGAGAGAATTTTCACCCCAGGGGCACCGATATCTACAGAGTTACGGCCCCAATTTGAAAACGCTCCAAGATTGTTGTCGGAGTCGATGGCCGCAACGGAGATAACGTTGTCGTATTGGTAGCTCGACGGGTAGACCGGCTTGGAATCTGCGTCGTTGTCATATCCCTTACCTTGGCGTCCGTTTCCAGCGGCTGCTACAAACAGCACGCCGGCTGCTTGGGCGCGTTGGATGGCTTCGCGTAGCGCCATGTCACCGGCCTCCTCGCCTTCGCTTCCCCAGCTGGCACTAATGATCTTCGCACCGTTCTTAACTGCATAGTCGACTACCTGAACAGCGGATGCGGTGTCACCCTGACCTTTTTCGTTGATGAACCTCAAGGCCATGATCTGCGCGTCTGGTGCGACACCGGACGCTCCCTTACCGTTGTTGTGTCGTGCCCCGACAACGCCCGCGCAGTGGGTGCCGTGACCGGGGTTTCCGCCGCCTAGCAGAATCTGGAATAGGTCTACCGTCAGATCGTAGGGCTTGTTGTCGTTCGTCGCGAAGTCCCAACCCACTACATCGTCAACGTATCCGTTGTTATCATTGTCGATGCCGTCTCCCGGGATTTCCTTGGGATTGCGCCACATGTTGTTAATGAGATCTTCGTGGTTGTAATCGACACCCGTGTCTGTAACTGCGACGATCACGCCTTTTCCAGCGGGGCTGTGCGACCAGCTGTTGGTGGCTCCTACGTTCGCAAGACCCCAGGCGTTATTGAGTAGCGGATCGGCACCCGCCGATTGTTGCACGGGGGACTGAATTTCCGGATTATCCTGAGGCGCAGCGCCCATACCACCAGGAATGGGCAACTCGCCCTCGTTTAGTGCTTCGAGCATAGCGTTCCGATTTTTCTCGATGCTCGGATTTGCGAATAACTTGATGGGGTGGTTTTTTTGATAGTACTCCACCGCCGGCGTGTTCAGAATATCAGCCGCATCGACTTCGGTAGATGTACTCCATTTGAAAAGCCGTCCTTCAGAGCTTACTAGGTCAACCTTCCCCTCAAGTCGCGAAAGCACATCAAGTGTGTCTGTCGGCGATTGTGTTCGGAGCTTTACCAGGTACTCTACGTTGTCGGCGCTTGCGATGGTAGACCAAGCTACCAGCAGGGCCAACCCGCCCATTAATTTGCCGTGGATCATAGTTATCTCCCCAAAAAAGTACTGCTGTCGTTATGTGTAGATTAGGTAAATGAATTGTAGCTGAGTGTATCAAATTCAATCAGCAAGTAACTTCTTTTTTTGATCAAACGTTAACCGTGTTGCGTCAGGCCAACTAGGAAATAGATGCTTTGTTGCAGGTGGAGTCCGGTATCTCGGCGCACCGCATTTGATATAGGCCAGGCGATGGATGGAAATTGCCGCGTCTTTGGGACGCTGCTACCATTAAAAACATGAAAAAAGGCGTACTTTTGTTTTCAAAAAAAGAAGATCAGGATGCCCGCAAGATTGGCAGGGATCTAAAGGAAGCACTTGAATCCCAGCAGTACTTTGTCGAAGATTTCAGCGGTACCGATCATTTAATAGACCAAAAAAAACTCAAGCAGTTCTCCGTTGGAGTGGTGATTGGGGGGGACGGTACTTTTCTGACGCTCGTAAAGAGGATGGAGAAAAAGGAGCAAGTTCCGCTGATGGGGATCAACCTTGGAACGGTTGGGTTTATTACGGAGTTTAGTCGAGAGGGGATCTTGCAGAGCGTATTGGGTGCGCTTAGCGGAAAACTGCCCATTGAAGAGCGTCCCTTGCTGCGGGTAGAGTTGCGCCGCCAAGGAAAGGTCGTAGAGAATGGAATGGTTTTTAATGACGTAGTTGTGAACAAGGACACTCGTACTTCCTTGTCGGTTATGGACGTTATTGTGGATGGCCAGTTTCTGAGTCATGTTCGTGCGGACGGCTACATTGTGGCGACGGCAACCGGCTCTACGGGTTATGCGCTTTCCGCCGGTGGGCCCTTGTTGCACCCGTTGGTTCCGGCAAATGTGCTTGTCCCCATTTGCCCACATTCCCTTTCCGCGCGCCCGATTGTTCTTCCCTACGACCAGAAGGTCTTAATACGCATTCATCGGTTTGGCGGGACCGCCTATTTGGTCTGTGATGGCCAGATCAACCTCCAAATGGAGGAGGGCGACGAAGTGCACATTGAACATAGCAGAGATGCGCATCTGAAGATTTTTAAGTCACCACTCCAAGGTTGGTCCGATGCGCTCAAAGCGAAATTACAAATGGGATAGCGATGCGACAGGCGGATGAAATAATCGCCTATCTAAGGGCACACCCCGGGCTAGCAGCTGCCGAAGACTACGAGCTTTGTGTACAGCAGACCAACGGATGTTTTTGGAAATTCAATGGAGAGCACGAAGTGTCCCGTGGCACCGATGAAAATGTTTGGGTGGGGCTAAGAGTGTTGCAGCGCAAGCAGCCCGGGTATAGCACCGGATTTGCTTCCAGTAAGGCCACGCTGGATGAGATTGTAGCCAAAGCGGTGTTTGCGGCGACGTTGTCAGATCCGGATCCTTGGTTTCGTTTTCCGGTTACACGACCGACTGCGGATCTTGCTGCTAGCGTGCCACAGCCTGTACCGCCGGTGCCTTCCGAGGACTTAAGCGATCCTCAGGTTGAATCCACATGGTTTCAGTGGTGTGGTAGCGGGCATTTGTTGAGGCGACTGGAAAAGAAAGAAGTGCGTTATCCTCAGTATTTCGAACGCTGCGAGATACAGTACAAGCCCCGGCTTGTTAGCGCCGAGGAGTCTGCAGAGACGTTGCGCGCCCCCGTTTGGGTGCACAGCCGTGTGATGAGTCGCTGGCTGCAGATCATTGGGGATTGGTTTTGTGCCGATCGAGTGTTGTCCGGACGTAGCCCCCTGGCCGCGCGAAAAGGACAAATCATATTTTCAGAGTGCGTATCCATGACGGACGGAGTCCAGCAAATGCGGGGGAATCGAGTTCCGGTGGATCTGGAGGGTGTCGGGCCGCAGCAAGTGCCGCTCGTGGCCGCGGGTCAGCTGCTGGGTTTGCTCCACAGTAGCCGGACCGCTGCCATGGAGAACCGGCCAAGCACGGGACATTATCTTCGCCTTCCTGATGAGATGGAGGGGCGCATCCGCCCCCTCTCACTTGCCATCCTGCCCGATGGTGGTCACGGGGATCTGCTTTCCGGCTTTGACGAGGGCTACACCTTGGAGTTTCTCGAAGAGCTTTCCATCGTCAACCAGACCAGCATTGCCTTTCGCGGTATCGGACGCCGCATCCATTCCGGTCGGCCGGGAGCCTGGGTTTCGATGCGCAGTATCAACTGCGATTTGCTTACCCTGATGACGCGAGTCGTTGCCGTCGGCAAAGACTTGTCTTCATTCGGTAATTTTGGTTCGCCGTCGATTTTGTTTCAAGAAATGCCGTTAAGCATAACGAGATGAAACTAACTACCTTCGCCATTACAGACATCGGAATGAAGCGCAAAGTGAACCAGGACGCCTATCTAAAAGACGATCAGGCGCTTTTCTATGTTGTGGCGGATGGGATGGGCGGCCACAAGGGTGGCGAAGTGGCGAGTAAAATTGCCGTGGATGAGATGGGAAAATTCTATAAAGAAAACCCCAGCTTGTCGGGAAGGGACGTGCTGGATAAGGCAATCAACCGCTCGTGCGCCGAAATTCACAAGCAGTCTCAGGAAAATGAAGAACTTTCTGGAATGGGCACCACGGTAGTTTCCATTCTTTTTCAAGACGACACTGCCTATATAGGCCAAGTTGGCGATAGCCGCGCGTACTTGATTCATGGCCAGGGAATTTGGCAGGTTACCGAGGACCATTCTCTTATAAATGAGGAAATACGGGCCGGCCGTTTGGAAGCGCATCAGGCAAGTGGCTTCCAATTCAAGAATGTTATAACCCGCTCGGTAGGGTACGAAAGCCAGGTGGCGGTGGACATCTACCGACGCCGTGTTCGAGCAGGAGATACTTTCCTTCTGTGTACGGACGGTCTCAGCGGGCTGGTAGAAATTTCTGAAATTTCGCAAGAGATTTTAGCGCACGGTCCCGAAATGGGGCTAAAGAAGCTTGTTTCGATGGCTAATGCCCGCGGCGGGGAGGATAATATTACCGGCATCGTGATTCGTGTTGATGCCACGTAAATAACCCCGTTTCCCTTCTTCAGGAACTCGTATGGCAAAGAAATCTTTTTTTTCAGACAAGTCGCTGTGGCTGCGAGATCGTTTTCTAACCTTGATGGTAATTCCGGAGCGGACGCGAAAAGTCCACAAACTGGTCATTCCTTTTTTCGCGATAAAGCTTTCGGTTACGCTGGTGTCGCTGGCTCTCATTTCCCTCATGTTCGTCGGCATAGACTACGTCCGCGTTCTCGGGCAAATTGCCGAAAATAAACGTCTGAAAGGGGAGAATTTCAAGCTGCGCCAGGAGGTTCAACTCATCCGAAACAAAGTGGATAACATGGAGTTCACGATTGAACGGGTTCGGAACTATGCAAAAAAGCTGCAAGTGTTGACGGGCCAAACGGAAAAGAGCTCCAGCAGTCGAAAACCAACGCGGAAACGCGAGGAAAAATCGGACGAGCCTGAGCGTGAGCCGGCCGGCGAGAGTGGGGATCTAGAATCAAGTCTTCAGCTCCCCAAAGAAGAACCAAAGGCCGAGAGTATCAAATCATTGGAGAGTCGCGTAGGAGGAATGGAGATCATGACGATCACGGTTCAGTCCCAACTCGCGAACCTCGAAGATTATTTGTTCTCCCGACGAGCGATAGCAAAGGCGACGCCCTCGATAGTGCCTATCCCCGGTTATGTGTCCTCCTCTTTTGGCTACAGGTACCATCCGTTGGATGGCAGACGGCGCCTACACCACGGGGTGGATATTGTGGCGGAACCCGGAACTCCGGTCCGCGCGCCCGCTCCGGGACTGGTCGTTTTCTCGGGTTATAAGTCTGGTTACGGTAAGGTTGTCGTGATTGATCACGGTTTCGGTATCCGGACGCTCTTCGCTCACAACTCTAAGCTTTTCGTAAACCGTGGGGTGAACGTAAAGCGTGGTGACGTCATTTCCCAGGTCGGCTCCACTGGCCATTCCACCGGACCTCATCTGCACTACGAAATCCGCAAGAATGGCAGTCCGGTTAACCCGGCCCCTTTTCTCCAAGAATCTCCGTTCTAGTCTTGATTTTGCAAATCTTGCGGGCATATATTGCACTGCGTGCAAGACGTCTCTACAGCCCATCCGCGTACTTCTTTCGGCCTCAGCTCGGATCAATGCGAGTTGCTTCTGGCATTTGAGATGGCGGGTTCGATGGCGAAATTAGCGGATTTAGTTGGGCGGGACATTTCCGTCATCTCACGCCAGCTCCAGAAAATATCTCAGCAGGCCCCAGTGTTGGAGAAGCGTCAGGGAAAGTGGCAGCTTTCCCCCATTGGTGCTCAAATTAACCACTGGGCGCGCGATGCGGCTGAAGCCCAAAAACGAATTCTCAGCCAAAGCGGGGTTCTTAGAATTGCAAGCACTCGGGAGTTTTCGGCCCGCGTTTTGTCTCCCCAACTCCCGGAGTTTTTGAAGGGCGAGACAAACATTGTGGTTTCGCTGCTGACCTCGGAACGTGGGGTGGAGCACCTGCTTTTGAAAGGCAAAGCGGATATCGGCTTTGATTGTGGTCGTCCCCAGGATCCGGCGGTGCGTTTCAAGACGGCTAAGAGCGAAAGTTTTGCGATTGTGGCCGCTCCCTCGTTTCTAAAAGAGAATAACGTCAAGACAGCCAAGCAGATTTTTGCGTTGCCGCACTTGCAATACAAGCGTGCGACGGCCCCGCAACTCTTGCATCTACCTTTTGAAGTACCGCTCGTTTTTGCTTCTTTCGACGACATTGCGAGCATTCGGGCCGCCTGTGAAGCGGGTGTTGGATGGGCGGTACTGCCTTTGTACGCCATTCAAGCGGAACTTGATTCCGGTACGTTGGAACGTATTTCCGGGTGGAAAATTGATCGAGAACAGTTCGGGGTCTGGTGGCTGAGGGGAAACAAGTCACTGGAACCGTGGGTGAGTCGAGCGCTTGCTTGGCTGCGGGGACAGCACTTTCAATAGTCCAGCAGTTCTGGGTGTCGGTCCAGAGCTGCTTTGTCGTCGATATCCTCAAGCTCTTCTAGGAGATGAACGCGCAATCCGGCGACTTTGGCTTTTTCTAATGTCTGCGAAGTCACTGTATCGGTGCTCCAGGCAATTCCTTCAAATAGTTCGGAACGCGGCTGTTTGAGCGCGATCAGGTAGTAGCCGCCGTCTGTCGCCGGACCCAGGACCAGATCGGCGCCCTGTTTCAAAGCACCGAAGGTACCCTCAAAGTGGGCCGGTTTCATGTCTACGCAATCCGTCCCAATAAAAGCAAATGGAAAACCCGAAATGCTGAGTTCGAGCGAAGCTTTTTTCAATCTGTCTCCGAGGCCACCCTCGCTTTGGGGGTGCAGCGGCCATTGGACGATTGGGCCGAGTTCGCGGTAAGCCTCCGCTTCGTGTTTGGGATCGTAAAAGAGATGTGGGGCAAATCGTTCTTTCGCAAGCGTATCGACCAAGGCCAGGACTTGCCTCACCATGCGCTCATAGGTCCGGGCAGCCGCCTCCTCTCCCACGCTTATCGCTAAGCGGGTTTTGACGTTTCCTGGTTCTGGATATTTCAGGAAAACACCAATGCTAAGCATTTCACGCTTTAATGCTGTGCCAGTCTTCTAGGAATTTTTTCAACCCGATGTCGGTAAGAGGGTGTTCAACAAGTTGCTTGATGACTTTCAGAGGCATCGTCGCCACGTGCGCGCCCATCTTGGCTGCTTCAAGTACGTGGATGGGGTGGCGAATGCTAGCCGCCAAGACTTCCGTTTCAAAATTGTAAGCGTCAAAAATCTGTACGATTTCGCTAACCAGCAGCATGCCGTCCTGGCCAATGTCGTCGTGACGGCCAATAAACGGACTGACGTACGCCGCCCCTGCCTTGGCTGCTAGCAAGGCTTGTAGCGGCTGGAAAATGAGCGTCGTGTTGACCGGGATACCTTCGGAGCTCAGGGCTTTTATCGCCTTGAGCCCATCGGCGGTGATGGGAATCTTCACCACAACATTGTCGCCGTATTTGCGCAGCGCCTTGCCTTCCGCAACCATCTCCTTCCAGTTCAATCCCACGACTTCCAAGCTAACTGGGCCGGGAACCAGATCACAGATTTCTTGGGCGACGTCCTCAAACTTGCGGCCGGTCTTAGCAATGAGACTGGGGTTGGTGGTTACCCCATCAAGGAGGCCAAGCTCGCCGGCTTCCCGAATATCTTCCACATTTCCCGAATCAATAAAAAACTTCATTTGACTCCTTACCGGCTTCAAAAGTTATGGTGGGGAGGGATTCTAATGGGTCTGGCCAATCTTGACAATATGATTCGCGGCTTCCAAAATAGGCTCGCGCGTAGGTACCTACCAATTATTAAAGAGCGACTGGAGCGTCTCATGATTGAAGTGCGAGAGCTGACTAAGTACTACGGGGATCGCAAGGCTGTAGATAACATTTCCTTCAGCATTCAAAAGGGCGAAATCCTAGGCTTTCTTGGCCAGAATGGCGCGGGAAAGACAACGACTATGAAGATCCTTACGTGCTTCATGTCGGCGTCCTCTGGAACGGTCAGAGTCGCGGGGTTTGACGTCTTTGAAGATCCTTACGAGATTAAGAAGCGGATTGGTTATTTGCCAGAGAACCCCCCCTTATATGGTGAGCTACTTGTTTCGGAGTACCTGAGTTTTGTTGCGGAACTTCGGCAAGTGCCCAAGGATCAAAGGAAAACTAAGATTGATCGCGTGATAGACCGTCTCAATCTCGGAGAAGTCCGAAACCGTTTGATTGGGAACCTTTCAAAAGGGTATCGGCAACGTGTTGGATTGGCGCAGGCAATTGTGCACGATCCGCAAGTCCTTGTGATGGATGAGCCCACTATCGGCTTGGATCCGAAGCAAGTGAGCGAAGCCCGCGAGCTTATTCGATCGATGCGCAACGAGCGTACCGTGATCTACAGTACGCACATCCTGTCTGAAGTGGCCGCGACCTGCGATCACATTATCATCATTGATAGAGGCAAAATCGTCGCCCAAGAATCGCTGAGTGGTCTGGGGCAGGCGAAAACTCAAAGGACCGAGATGGTGGTGCAGCGAGTGTCAGACGATCTCATAGCGGCGCTGAAAGGAATTTCCGGAG
>JAGQZV010000052.1 GCA_020435295.1 Bdellovibrionales bacterium
AGATAGGCACCTTTTGGAACTCATTTACGGACTTCAAGATGCAAGCTCTCATCGGGGCGCGAATCCAAAGCCGCCAGCTCGTTGTCGTTTCCTTGCTGAAAGTGGCAACGTTCTATCGAACGAAAGCCTATCTCCTGCAGCAAGCAAACCAGAGCGGGCAAATCATACATGTAACAGTGTTCGCGGCCCGGTCTCCCCCCATCCACATAAAATCCAGCTACCGTATTCATAAACGTCTGATGCGCGTGCCGATCCAACTGAGAACGGTTAAGCGCTTTCTTGGTGTCCCGCACGTACTTTTCTGCATGGTAGAGAAGGTCCGGCACCACCACGCGCATCACGCCATCTCGCTTAAGAACGCGAAAGCACTCCCTCAGCAACTCCTTCGCATTCTGAGGCGGAAGGTGTTCCAAGAAATGCGAGCTGTAGATCTTGCTTACGCAATTGTCAGCATACGGCAGCCCTCGTTTGAGATCGCGCCAACGCACACCAGACCAATCACGCAACCATTGCTCCTCCGCAATCCACCCAGCCTTAAATAGCAAGCGCTTGAGCAAAGGAACTTTGGAAACCAAAAGCGAAGGAGAATTATCGAAATTTTCAAATTCCGGAACGGCTTCGTTTCCAGATCCCAAATTTAGTTTGATCCCATCCATCAGTCAGCATTCTAAAGCCCCTACGCGCCACCGGCAGGGCGCACCGCCCCACGCCACAATTCTGAGCAATGCCGTTTTGGACTGTAATCTAGAGTACTTAGAAGCAAATGGCGGACTCCGTCAGCGGGCACGTTTTGTTGACATCCCCGTAACCCGATGATTCTATTGGCGACTTATGGATATTGAACAAAGGCTGGAACAACTCCAGAAGCGTCACACAGAAGCGGAATTGGGCGGCGGTCCGGAAAAAATCGAGGCCCAACACAAGCGAGGCAAGTTGACGGCGCGCGAGCGAATTCAGTTTCTGCTGGACGAAGACAGCTTCGTAGAAATCGACAAATTTGTCACCCACCGCTGCACCGATTTTGGAATGGAAAAGCAAAAGATCTTGGGCGACGGTGTTGTCACCGGGTACGGCCGCATCAATGGCCGGTACGTTTATGTCTACGCTCAGGATTTCACTGTTTTCGGCGGCTCTCTTTCTGGAACCCAATCGAAGAAGATTTGTAAGATTTTTGACATGGCGATCAAGAACGGCAAGCCGGTCATCGGTCTAACCGATTCCGGAGGGGCTCGCATCCAAGAGGGCGTTGAATCTTTGGGAGGCTACGCTGAGCTCTTCTACAGAAACACGCTCGCTTCGGGAGTGGTGCCGCAGATATCCGTCGTAATGGGCCCGTGTGCTGGAGGCGCCGTCTACAGCCCCGGCATTACCGATTTCATTTTCATGGTCAAAGAGTCCAGCTACATGTTCCTCACGGGACCTGATGTTATCAAGACCGTTACCCATGAAGAAGTAACGAAGGAAGATCTGGGCGGTGCCGTTACTCACAGCACAAAGAGTGGCGTCTGCCATTTCGCTACAGATGACGAGAAAAGCTGCTTGCTCCTCATCCGTGAGTTGTTGAGTTATATCCCGGCCAACAATCTGGATGATCTCCCGATCGTCAAGAATAACGACCCCGTTAACCGAACAGAACCGCGGTTGAGAACGATCATCCCGGAAAACCCTCGCCAACCTTACGACGTGCGGGAAATCATCGAACTCATTGTCGATGAGAACTACTTTTTTGAGATCCACAAAGATTTTGCGCAGAATATTGTCGTCGGATTTGCCCGCATGAACGGCCGCACCGTTGGGATTGTAGCCAACCAACCAAAATTCCTTGCGGGGTGCCTGGATAACAACGCGTCGGTAAAGTCGGCGCGCTTTGTCCGATTCTGCGATGCTTTTAACATTCCTATCGTTACTTTGGTCGATGTGCCTGGGTTCTTGCCAGGAGTGGAGCAAGAATACGGTGGCATTATTCGGCACGGAGCCAAGCTTCTATATGCCTATGCAGAAGCAACGGTTCCCAAAGTAACTGTCATTTTGAGAAAGGCCTACGGTGGCGCCTATTGTGTAATGTCCTCCAAACAACTCCGAGCGGACATCAACCTCGCCTACCCGTCTTCCGAAATTGCGGTTATGGGCCCGGACGGCGCGGTAGCCATTGTCTTTAAAAATCAACTCACTGACGCTGCCGACAAAGACGCCGTGAAGAAAAAGCTGGTGGACGAGTACACGGAAGCCTTCGCTACGCCATACAAAGCCGCTGAACTGGGCTACGTCGACGAAATCATTTTTCCGGAAGAAACGCGTTTCAAGGTCATTCAGGCCTTGGAAATGCTCAAGAACAAGCGGGACAAGGTCCCGCCTAAAAAACACGGGAACATTCCGCTGTGAGCCACACACCGAAAAGAATTCTAGTCGCCAACCGTGGAGAAATCGCCCTGCGTGTCATGCGCGCCACGCGAGAAATGGGCCACATTCCGCTTGCGATTTACTCCAAAGCCGATCGCCAATCTCTGCACGTTTCGCGCGCGGAAGCGGCGTACTGCGTTGGCGAAGGCCCGTCGATCCACAGCTATTTAAGGGTGGATGCAGTGCTCGAAGCCGCAAAAGCGATGAACGCAGATGCCATTCATCCTGGTTATGGCTTTCTCTCCGAAAACGCGGCCTTTGCCAAAGCGGTTTCGGAAGCGGGAATGATCTTCATCGGGCCCAGCCCAGAAGTCATCGCAACGATGGGCGACAAAGTTTCCGCACGCAACACGATGGAAAAGGCCGGACTGCCTCTTGTTCCTGGCACGAAGGAAGGAACCGAGGACGAAAACAAGGCTTTTGCGGACGCCAAAGGCATCGGTTTTCCTCTGATGATCAAGGCTTCAGCCGGAGGCGGTGGCCGCGGCATGCGGCGAGTGGACAAAGAAGAGGATTTTCTGCCACTCTTTCGTCGCGCATCTTCCGAAGCAGCGAAGGCGTTCGGGGATGGCAGGTTATACGTAGAAAAATTTATTCTTTCGCCTCATCACATTGAAGTGCAAATTATGGCGGATGCCCACGGCAACGTAGTGCACCTCTTTGAACGTGAGTGCTCCGCCCAGCGGCGGCACCAAAAGGTTATTGAGGAGGCACCCAGCCCGTATCTCAAACCAGACGTACGCAAAGCCGTTTGTGAGGCTGCTGTCGAGGCCTGCCGCAATATTGGCTACACCAACGCCGGCACTATTGAGTTCTTGGTCGACGCCAATCAAAATTTTTATTTCATGGAAATGAACACACGCCTACAGGTAGAACATCCGGTAACGGAGTGGATCACGGGGCAGGATCTTGCCAAAGAGCAGATTCGGGTGGCTTTCGGTCAAAAACTTTCCTTCAAGCAAGAAGATCTGCGCTGCAACGGCCACGCTTTTGAGTTCCGCATCTACGCAGAAGATCCGGAGAAGTTCTTGCCGCAAGCGGGCCTATTGCGAGGGGCCAGCTTTCCCAGTGGTGTGGGCGTTCGGATTGATTCCCACGCCTACCGGGGTTACGAGATTCCCGTGTTTTATGATCCGATGATCGCTAAGATATCGGTGTGGGGCCGAACCCGCGAAGAAGCGATTGAACGCTCCAAGGTGGCGTTGTCGGAGACCATGCTCAATGGAGTCAAAACCAATACTCCGTTGCATTTTCAACTTCTGGAACATCCTGATTTTGTGCGAGGCAATTACACCACCCGCATGATCGAGGAAAACTTCACCTTCAAACAACCAGAGATGGATGCTAACCGTCTGGAGATGGCAGCAATCTCTGTAGCCGTCTCCGCCTTTTCGAAGGAGTTTGAGGCGGCCGCGATTGAAGGCGATGAGAATTCCCGATGGAAATTTGTCGCCAGGCAGGAGGCACTCCGCTAATGCTTTTTTACGTTACGCACGAAGGCAAAGAGCACTGTATAAGGGTGGAATCTCGACGCAACCGTCTTTACGTTAAGTTTGACGATCATGCGGAAGAGCGCCTGGATATTGTTTTCCATGGCAACAATTGCTCCTTCGTTCGAGGAAACAACGTATTTTATGCCAACGTTCTTGGAAACAAGAGCGACTATACAGTATGGACGCCAGAACGGACTCTTCAATTTAAGGTTGAGAGTGAACACAAGCGTATTGTGAGTAAGCTGCGTGGTGACGACTTGGGAGCCGACAACCAAATTTGTGCGAAAATGCCGGGCAAGATCGTTCGCATCCTCAAAAAGTCCGGTGAGCGTGTCTCCAAAGGGGAACCCGTCGTTGTGATGGAAGCCATGAAAATGGAAAACGAAATTAGATCTACCATGGCCGGCACAGTGGATCGCATTTGCACAAAAGTGGGCGCCGCCGTGGAGACAGGCGAGCTCTTGATGGAATTGACTCCCGAAGATCAGTAACCCTGCACGGCGTCCCGGTTGACCCAGTCCAGTTTAGGAAATTTCCAAAACAATACCATATCCCGTTTTTTTCCGGTGTATCGATCACGGAAGCGATCGCATGCGCGGATCTGGATCGGAATATCTCCGGGGTGGTAAATGCCCCAAAGGTGGTGGAGGCCGGCCTCAAACCCGATGACTCTGTCAAAGGCCAGGTGGGGGGTAGCCGGATCCACACAATCGTAGACCACAACCTTGTCCACTTTTTCAGCCGGCGCGGTTTGAATGTAGGATTGCATCGCCATTTGTCCTTGCTTCCAATCCCACCATCTAAGTTTCACCACCCTCAACCCTACCGGTAAGGAACTCAATACCAGTGTCCAAACGACCAAACTGCGCCAACGGATAGGCAGTGCCTCAATTCGGTTTCCAAGTAGTCCGAGTGTGAAAACCAAATACGCGGAAGGAAGCAGCAACCACCCAGGGGAAAAAAATGGGTGCCCCAAGTAGGGAAGCAGTGTCACCAACACAAAAAGAAAATACGGCCAGAGCCCACGTATGGCCTTCTTATAGGCCAGCCAGTCCGCAGGAGATCGCCGCCACTGCAAAAATCCTGGAATGAATAGCGGAAGCGCCAGTGCGGCAAGTAGCGTGAGGAGCGCTTTGGCAAGCGGCAAAAAGTGGATCTGGGGTACATAATATGGGTTCACGGGCACCACAAAAAGCCTAAAATAGAGATACGTTGCCGCGGTGACCCCGTAAACTGCCAGCAATCCAAGCTTACGATCCCGGGCGAATTTTGAATCCAGAAGTATGATAAGCCCGAGAAAGCCGGCGTGAAAAACAGAAGACTCCTTAATTCCAAGGGCCAATACAAAACACAGGTACGCAACCCCCTGGTTGCGATAGAAGGCTTTTTCCTGCGAAAGGCTGAACAAAAATAGATTAGCAGTAAGCAAAAAGAGCTGCGGGCAATTCATCATGCCCTCGCCCATCCAAAAAAGGCTGCCAAAGTGAACGTGCAAACTAGCAATCAGAAGAACGAAGGAAAAGAGACCCCAATACGTTGAACGAGTCAGCTTGGAAATGGCGACACACCCCATTCCCACACTTGCTACAAAGCAGGCGTACAGAACTGCCAGCCACAAGTAATAGTGAAACCCCAGTAATCGGTAGAAGACATAAACGAGGGCTTTAAAGACAGGTCGAAAGAACCAGACAATCTCTTCATTGACGTAAAACAATGTGGGATGAAAAGCACTCGTCCAATCGAGTGCGAAGTGATGGACAGCATTTCCCAAAATAAGCCAGTCGTCGTGGCGAAAATAAGCCAGCGGAAAAACGGCGATAAGGTAAAATAGAGAAACTAGGCTAAGTACCCATAGGCCAACGCGACGTTGAGTGGACGGCATGTACTCATTGTAGCGCAAACGCTCCTCAATACACTGCAGCAACTTCCCGTATCTTTCCGACTAGGGAACAGCAGAATTCTTATTATTTCAAACACTAAGCGTACAGTTCGCTGAAAAAGTGGAAACTATCCGATGAAATAAGGGTCAGGGAGTGACACCCACATGGTTAACGCACGGCAGGACGCCATTCAGTTCTGGAACCCCGCTAGCATTGCAGTTCTAGCTCTCAGTTCCTTCGCCCTCAGCGTCATTGGGACCCGCCTTCTGCACGATAAAAGCGGTCTCGCTGCCCTGTTTCTGCTCATGCTGATCCAGGTCGCGCCGTTCGCGTTCTCATTTTCCACGGGAAGATTGAACTTCCTAAGCTTCGTAATGTTCAATCACCTAGTGACCTACTCCGTCGCCAAGTTAAATCAACTTTTCCACATCCACAAACTTTCCACTGTCTACCCCGAAACACTCGCCACGGTGCAAGAACTAACGTTATGTTCAATGTTAATTATTCTCAGTTATTACTCCTTCTACCCCTTCATCATGAAAGGCGTAAATCGGGGTGACCATAAACCACTTTTTCTGGGAAAGCGTCTCCAACATGGCACCGGAATCTTTGTCCTCCTACACACATACTTAACTGTTTCAGTACCATCTTCAGTTCGGTCCATCGAAATCGTCCTCTACTTTATCTGCGTGGTCCTTCTTTTCAGCGGACAACCGTCCAGACCCTCGCGTTGGATGACTTTCTACCGGATAGCAGCTGTCGCCGCCGCTTTTCACCACTTTCTTCGTTTCGGAATGCTTGTATACGCGGGAACGGTCGGGGGCGTGATTTTCGTAACTGTGTGTTTGCAGCGCAAGATGCGAAATCTACTCGCGCTCAGTTTCGTAGCCCTCATGCTATGCGCGCTCCAACCCATCAAGAGCTGGTATCGAAACGTCATCAAGAACGTACCTCAGGCAACATTCGTGGAAAACTTGGGCGCACTCAGTTCACTAGCCGCCTGGAAATATTTCGGAGCGGAGCTTGATGAGGATCTTGCCGCCGTAGCCGGCATCACCATCGATGAGTTCGACATTGAGGAAGATCCCACAGATCAAACCAAAGATGCGCTTGCCAAGGGGTTTGGCCGAATCGGCGACGACTCGCTAGAGCGCGTTCTGGCCTGGACTCCGTCCAAGGTCCCGTTTTGGGGAGGGGAAAGCTACGCGAACATTCCCTTCATGTTCATCCCTCGTCTCCTCTGGCCCGGCAAGCCAGCCTGGAACTTCTGGAATAAATTTGGGCGCCAATACGGTTTTCTCAGTTCCGACGACTATACGACTAGCGTAGGCGTAGGGTACCTCGGGGAAGCCTACATGAACTTTGGCTTCCTAGGCCTTTACTCATGCGCCATTTTTTTCGGGTTGCTCGTTCTCGTGGTGGAACGTCTTTCATACATGATACTTGGTGGCGGGTACTCGTTCCTGTTTACCTGCTACTTATCTACGGTCATCAGCTTTGGCAACTCACTGGGATCTACTCTGAACGGCATTGCGATGATTACGGTTATCCTGTTCGCCATGCGCACGCGCTTAAACAACCTTAAAACACCGTGATTCACTAAAGTACGGGATACAGAAATTATCCAAAAAGCTCCCTCGCCCCAGCTTCAAACTAAAGTCACATTCGGCAAGTAAATTCAAAGCCCATTTCAAATCGCGCTTAGCTCGCGTATCAGCCTGATTTAAGAGCTTGGTCAAGAAATAAGGATGCGCGCCCAGTAACTTTGCTGCAGAAGCGAGATCAAACTCTCCCTGCTCCTTCATTTTCATGCATTGATACAGAAGCCGGAACTGCTTAACCACCAGAGAAAGAATCTTAATCTCATTTTCCCCAGAGGCGATAAGGGCCCGGTACTGTTTGATCGCCTCATACTGATTTCCTCGTAACACCGCTTCCCCAAAAGAAAAAATGCTTTCTGTGCTTTTCCCCTCCCCATCCTGCAACACATCCCTAAGGGTGATTTCAGATCGGGGTTCCACGAAGGTGCTTATCTTGTCTATTTCCATCCAGAGTACGCTCAGACGACGACTGGCCACATCCAACAAAAGGTTCCAAGCCTCGGGTTCAATTTTCTTCCTACACTTGTTCTCGAAATAAGCTTTCCATTTGACCCAGTCGCGTTCAAAGGGTTCGTGCACCTCAACCACATTTCCGAATTGGCTCCAGGCCATATACCAGGCACTTTTTTTCTTAACCTTGGATGCTGTCGCTACAAAGCAAGTACTCTCTGATGGCTCCGAAAAATAGCCACTCATTTTTTCTAATGCGGCCTCCCCCAGACGATCCAAATCGCGGCAAATCACCAGCCTTATTCCGGGCGTCTCAGCAAAAAGTCCTGGCATTTGTTGCAAGGATTCAAGCAGCTGCCCATAATCGCTGTTCACTCCATCAAAACTTTCTAGGTTAAACTCAATCTCTGAACTATCTCTCAAAATCTGCGACTTAAAACGCTCAATTATCTCACGCGTCTGAAAAGGCTCCTCACCCACAACAAGATTCAGCGGGGACCACTTCCCTATAGAAAGATCTTTGAATATCCGACTCGCGGTAACAGCCATCAAAAGACCTCAACCATTTCATCATAAACATCGCGGACGATCTGGCGAGCTATCTCGGGATATTGCGATTCATAAATGGATTGGGTGGCCAGTCCCACCGAGCTGGGAGATTGGTAATCATAGGTTCGATCGGTCGGGGCCACTACGCGACGGTACCCCGTAAAATCATGGCTCCAATACACCTTGCCGGTCTTGGGATCGCGCAACACCAAGGCCAAGTTGACTCGTACCCCTAGCTCACTTGGAATACGTTGGTACCCCTGAAGCCCCTTAAAACCCGCATCCGTAAGTGTAGTGGGCTCTACCCGAATATCTGTAATCACGCCATAAAGTTCGAGCGCCCCTTTCTCCCGAGTAGAGAGAGGTATTTGACGCCGACTCGTAATTTCGCGAATGAGCGCATTGGTAAAGACAATCTCCGCACCTACTTCGTCCGTACGGTTGTCAAAAACCGGAACAAAGATACCCCGCGGATCCCGAAACTCCGCTCGCAGTCGATGCGACAAAGTATACCCACACTGCGTAGCCAGCAAAAAAAACGCCGGAAGTACTGAAATGGCAAACCGTCTACACATCAAACGACAATATTGACCAGCCGGTTGGGAACGACAATCACCTTTTTGGGTGACTTGCCCTCCATAAATTTCTGCACTTTTTCGTTGGCAAGTGCCGCCCTTTCCAGATCCGACTTGGCCGTATCCCGAGGCATTTCCAATACTTCTCGACGCTTACCGTTGACTTGGACCACAATCGACACTGTATTTTCCTCGGCTAAAGACGGGTCGAAGGCGGGCCACTCCGCCAATGAAACAAGCCCCTTCTGCCCCAGAAGTTCCCAAAGCTCTTCGGAAAGATGCGGAGCGTAGGGAGCAAGCAAACGCAAGAAGCCCAAAAAACACTCTTTTGGTAAGGTATTGGTTTGATAGGCGGTGTTCACAAACACCATCATTTGCGAGATGGCGGTGTTGAACTGCAAACGTTCGGTATCTTCTGTCACCTTCTTTGCAGTCTTATGAAACATCTTCCAAAGGTCGAGCTCGCTACTTCCTGGCGCATCCACTAACTTGGGACTCAGCGCGCCCGTGCGTTCGTCAACAGCCAAACGCCAGACCCGCGAAAGGAAACGCGCCACGCCCTCAACCCCGTCCATCTGCCACGGCTTTGGTTGATCCAGCGGTCCCATGAACAACTCGTACAGCCGCATCGCATCTGCGCCGTGGGCTTCGATCACATCGTCGGGACTAACGACGTTAAGCTTAGACTTAGACATCTTCTCTACTTGAGTTTGGAGAGGGGTTTCAGTCCCCTTCACAAAGTAACTATCCCCGCGCTTTTCCGTTTGCTCGGGTAGATAATACTTCCCACGCTCATCTCGGAAACTCATCGCCAAAATCATCCCCTGGTTAAACAGCTTCGGGAATGGCTCCTTGCTCTTTACAAGCCCGCAATCGTACAAAACTTTGTGCCAAAACCTCGCGTACAAAAGATGAAGAACGGCGTGTTCCACGCCTCCGACATAAAGATCTACAGGAAGCCAATAGTCTGCTATTTCGGGATCCCACGGGGCTTGTGTATTACCTGGATCTACAAAGCGAAGGTAATACCAACAGGATCCAGCCCACTGTGGCATCGTATTGGTTTCGCGTGTTCCCATTCTGCCGTCACGAAGTTTCACCTTTAGCCACGCGTCTGACGCACGCGCGAGCGGGGGTCGCCCGTCTTCGGTTGGCCTGAACTCGTCTATACGCGGAAGTTCAACGGGCAATGCATCTTCTGGCAACGGAACAATGTCACCATTCTCGAGGTGCACAACCGGAAAAGGTTCGCCCCAGTATCGCTGCCGCGAAAATAGCCAGTCCCGCAAGCGGTAGCGGACAACGCCGGTGCCGCGCCCCTCTTTCTCCAGCCAGGCAACGATTTTGGACTTCGCCGCTTCCACACCGAGCCCATCCAAGAAATCAGAATGCACCAACTCACCATCACCGACGTAGGCGGCCGTCTGGACATCTCCCCCAGAAATCACTTCGACAATGGGCAACGAGAAAGTTTTGGCAAACTCATGATCTCGCTCGTCGTGGGCTGGAACTGCCATGATGGCGCCTGTGCCATACGACATGAGTACGTAGTCAGCCACCCAAATCGGAATCTGCTTCTCATTTACCGGATTCACCGCGTATGCCCCGGTAAAGACCCCGGTTTTTTCTTTCGCAAGTTCTGTGCGCAGCAGATCGGACTTGTTCCTTGCCTCCGCCACATAGGCCTTCACCTCTGCGGCCTGCGGCTCAGAAGTAAGAGACTCGACGAGCGGATGCTCGGGAGCCAGTACACAATAGGTGGCTCCAAATAACGTATCGGGCCGAGTCGTAAAAACCGTCAACTCCAGATCCGTATCCGCAATCATAAAACGAACATCTGCGCCTTGAGACTTGCCGATCCAGTTGCGCTGCATTTCGAGCACGCCGTCCGGCCAGTCAAGCCCGTCTAGATCCTCGAGCAAACGATCCGCGTACGCCGTGATCTTGAGCATCCACTGTTTCATCAGCCGGCGCTCTACCGGATCTCCCGTCTCCACGTACTTCCCATCCTTCACTTCTTCGTTAGCAAGTACTGTCCCCAAAGCAGGGCACCAGTTCACCGGGACTTCCGCCATGTAGGCGAGACCTTTTTCGTAAAGCTTGAGAAAGATCCATTGAGTCCATTTATAGTAGTCGACTGACGACGTATTGATCTCCCGATCCCAGTCGTAGCTAAGACCCAGGCGCTTGATTTGCCGGCGAAAATTGTCCGTATTTTGTTTGGTAATCTCGGCCGGGTGCACATTTTCCCGAACAGCTGCCCTTTCGGCCGGAAGCCCGAAGGCGTCCCACCCCATCGGGTGCAACACGTGAAAGCCGCACATTCTCTTGTAACGGGAGATGACGTCCGTACCCGTGTAGCCTTCGGCGTGGCCGGTATGAAGTCCGGCGCCAGAAGGGTACGGAAACATATCCAAGGCGTAAAACTTCGGCTTCGCCTTGAGATCGGAAACGGTTTTGGGAGTCGAAAAGGCCCGAGCTTTTTCCCAAGCGGCTTGCCATTTCGGTTCTATTTTTGAAGGATCGTACTGCATGGTGGCCCTAAGATCGGTGAAACTTGCCTAGTCCAAAATTTTTCGGCAGTTTAGCTGAGGAGGCTCAAGAATGAAAGAAGTAGTCATTTTATCGGCAGTCCGTACGCCCATAGGTGCCTATTTGGGCTCGTTGAGCGACATCCCCGCCCCACGTCTGGGCGCTGTCGCCGTCCGCGCGGCCGTCGAACGCTCTGGCGTGGATCCGAAAGGACTGGACGAATGCTTGATGGGAAACGTCCTTTCTGGAGGTTTAGGCCAGGCGCCGGCCCGCCAGGCGGCCCTTTTTGCGGCTCTCCCGGCTGCCGTGCGCTGTACGACCCTGAACCGTGTTTGCGGCAGCGGCCTTAAGACCGTGATGTGGGGCGCACAGATGTTGCAAACCGGGGACGTGGACGCAGTCGTAGCAGGCGGCATGGAGAGCATGAGCGGGGCCCCGTATCTGCTTCCAAAGGCGCGCAAAGGCTACCGGATGGGCCACGACAAAGTCATCGACCTAATGGTCCATGATGGCTTGTGGGACGTTTACAACAACTTCCACATGGGCAACGCGGCGGAGCTGTGCGCCAAGGAAAAAGACATCTCGCGCGCGGATCAAGATTGCTTCGCAAAACAGAGTTACGAGCGGGCTTTACTAGCGGCAGAAAGCGGGTGGTTCATGGACGAAATGGTGCCGGTGGAGGTACCGGGAAAAAAGGGCCAAGTAAGTGCGTTCGCAGCAGACGAAGAGCCGGTACGGGCACGGCTAGACAAGTTCGGCGAATTGCGACCGGTTTTCTCTTCGAGCGGGACTATCACTGCCGCCAATGCCAGTTCGCTCAGTGACGGCGCTGCTGCGATGGTCCTGACAACGTCTGAGCAAGCCAAAAAATGGGGCGCAAAGCCCATTGCTCGCGTAGTGGCGCAAGCTAGCCACGCGCAACAACCGGAGTGGTTTACAACGGCGCCGGTGGGAGCCATAGAAAAGCTTCTGCAACGAGCCCACTTAAGACCCGGGGACGTGGACCTCTACGAAATCAATGAAGCCTTTGCTGTCGTAGCTTTGGCGTGCATTCGCGATCTGAGGCTAGACGAATCTAAAGTAAATATCCATGGCGGCGCCATAGCGCTTGGCCACCCACTCGGCGCAAGCGGCACCCGCATCCTGACGACACTTATCCACAGTTTGAAGCGAACGGGAAAAAGACTGGGCGTTGCGGCCCTGTGCATTGGCGGCGGAGAAGCGTCGGCCGTTCTGGTGGAGTCTCTAGGATGAGGCGATTTGAAATCCCGGGATTTGAACAGGAGGAACACGAACTGAACGCTAGCTACCGATCGCGATCCTTCAAACCTCTAAGACAGGACTTGGGTTTTCTGCAAAATACGGAACTCCGTCTGTATGAACGCGAGTTTGAAACAAACCGTTTTACCCCACTTCCGTGGGTGAGTTGGTTTGGGAGGACAGTGATCCACCTTCTCCCGCAAATCAAATATCGAATCAAGGGATGACGGCCGAAACGCAAAAACTTGCCCTCCACCAATACCACCACTCCGTGGGGCCTGCGGACGCTGTAACCCGTCACATGCTTCTTATCCGCAATGCTCTATTGGAACTTGGAATTGAGTCACAGATATTTGCAAGCGAGATCCACCCGGCCCTGAGAGGCTTAGTCCACAGATTTCCCAATCGAAATATCTGGAATGCCGATCTGCTTTTGATCCAACATTCGATGGGAAATCCGCAGCTACAAAAGGTTTTGGAAATAGAAGTACCCAAGGCGATAGTTTTCCACAATGTGACCCCGCCTGAGTTTTTCCATCACGACCCTTATCTCCGGCACCTGGCCAAAATGGGACTTTCGCAGCTGGCGCAATTCAGACAAAAGACAGTAGCTGCGTTTGCGGTCTCCAATTTCAACGTACAAGCACTCATGGAATATGGCATCAAAGCTGAACTTTTTCCCTTGCTCGACTTGCACCAGCCGCTCACCACTGGTACGGGAACGGACGAACGGCCCCGGCCGCGCCCGCAGCTTCTTTTCGTCGGCAAGCTGTGTGCTCATAAAAACCAGGCGCTCCTATTGCGCACACTGACCGTCTTGCGCGGATCGCCGGAGACGGAAGCCGCCGAACTGACCCTAATTGGCGGTGAAGATCCAATTTACGGAAAGTATCTGAAATCGCTTTGCCGTGCCCTAAAGCTTGAAAGCTTTGTGCATTTTGCAGGCAAGGTGTCTGACTTTGAACTCGCCGCGAACTATCTCGAAGCGGATTACTTTGTCTCTCCTAGCTTGCATGAAGGCTTCTGCATCCCTCTAGTCGAAGCCATGCGATTTGGCGTACCGGTGATTGCGCTCAAACGCGGGGCCGTAGCAGAAACCCTGGGCCAAAGCGGCGTGCTATTGAACGGAAACAGTGAACGAGAACTTGCCCACGCCATCCGTTTCTTGCAACAACACGCCCATCTCCGTGAGCAAATAGTGGAACGCCAGAACGCGCGCATAGCGGAATTGAAACGTTTTCAGAACAAGGGGAAACTTAGTGCGCTTCTGCTTGATGTGTTAGAACGCACGCGGCAGCCCAAACAAAGCAAAAAGGCATTCGATGAACGGACATCAGAATCTAATCTCCAAACTTAATGAAAGCCACGCGTTTTGGAAAACAGTGGGTGGGGAAGCCGAAGATGCCGAGCTAAGCTTGATTCGCTTTTCTGATTTTGTTTCAGCCCACGAAGACTGCTTCCATAGGACCTTACTGGAGGGCCACGTGACTGGTTCTGCCTTGGTTGTGGACGCGGCGTGTGCTCGCGTGCTCCTCACCCACCACAGAAAGTTAGACAAGTGGCTGCAGCTGGGCGGACACGCCGACGGAGATGCTAAAGTCGATCAAGTGGCACTTCGAGAGGCCGAAGAAGAAAGCGGGCTAAAGGATCTTCGCTTTCATCCAAGCTTGAAAGATCGCCCGTTGGATTGGGACATCCACGAAATACCGGCTCGCCCAGGAGAACCGACCCACTTCCACTATGATGTCCGCTACCTCATTCAAACAGACTATCCCAAACAAATCCAATGTTCCCACGAGTCCCACGCTCTGCGTTGGTTTACCTTGGACGAGGTTACCGGCATCACGACAGAGCCGAGCCTCCTGCGCCTTATCGACAAAGTCCGCCTCCTTCAAGGTATAATGTAGTCGCTCATCTTTTGGAGGCGGCTTGAAACTACTCTTTCGGCTTTCCTTATATGTTTTTACTGCCGCGTTTTTCAGCCGGTGCGAATCTTTATCGAAGGGACTCGACACGACCTTTGGATCGGGAGGTATTGTCACTACAGCTATCGGGACTTCTGACGATAGAATCTACGCCATCGCTGTACAAACGGACGGTAAAATCGTTGCTGCGGGAACTGCCTATGAAACCAAATACAATTTTGCAATCGCACGCTATTTGACTAACGGGACATTGGACACGGCTTTTGGCGGCGGAGATGGGAAGGCCACGCTCGCGGTGGGCTCGGGGGATGACGCCATTTACGCCCTGGTGTTACTTAGCGACGGAACATTTTTTGTAGCCGGCAGCACAACGGTCAGCAGTGGAAACACCGACTTCGTTTTGGCTCGTTTTCTGTCGGATGGAACTCTAGACACGAACTTCGGCACGGCCGGCTTTGCCACCCGAGATTTTGGTCTGGCTTCTGGATTAGACGTCGCCCGCGCGCTCACCACAGACGGAAACGGACGCTTGGTAGTCGTGGGCCAATCTGACGATGGTTCCCAAAAAGACTTCGCCGTAGCGCGCTATCTCACCACGGGTTCCCCTGACACCTCGTTTGATTCGGACGGTTTTGCTACGTACGCATTTACATCAGGTGATGACACCGCACGGGCCATTACCATAGACGAATTGGGGCGCCTCATCGTCGTAGGGCAGACTGAGACAGACCTCGCCATCGAACGGCTCAAAACGAACGGGGCTTTGGACACGGGATTTGATACCGATGGGATGCGCATTGTCTCCATCACCAGCGGAGTGGACGTTGCAAACAGCGTACAGATTCGTTCGGGGGGTGAGATACTAGTCGCGGGTATCGCCCGCCAGGGAGCTCTTTCTGACGCGTTGCTCGTGCAGTTTCACACCGACGGTTCTACAGATTTGGACTTTGGGACGAACGGAACCGCAGTTTTTTCCGTTTCGAGCACCACTTCGAGAGCGGACGCTGCCAACTCGATGGCAATCGCTTTTGGGGATAGGCCGGTTTTTATAGGCAAAACAAACAACGGATCGAATTTCGATTGGCTGCTCGCGCGGACGCGATTTTCCGGCACCGAGGATCTTACGTTTGACTCCGACGGTTTTTTTACCTTGGACTTTGCAGGTGGGCTTGATGAGGCCCACGCTGTTGCACTGCAGAACGACGGGAAAATTCTTGTTGCAGGGGAAGCGAATAACGGTAGCAATGCTGACTTTGCTTTGATTCGCTACGAGCCCTAATGTCCCCTTCCATTTCGCTATCACTCAAGAAATGATAGAATTTTTAGGCTCATGCCATTACGCTTCTTTATCTTTGCCGCACTTTGTCTGAGCTCGGCAATGGCCGAAAATTTCCCGCCGGTCGGGGTGTCGGGCTCACAGATGACCGAACGCTACCGCGCGGCCGATTTTCTTGTGCTACTCGAATTGGATCCGCTACCAGCACACATTATCCAATGGAACAAAACCCGCTCGGAGCTACTGTACGTCGAAGATGGAGCAGCAAAGATCATCTTTAGCGGTGTTATCAAAAAAAATTACTACTTTTATTTCAATAATAAGAAGGTTCCCCTTCGTGACGGCCAATTCAACTTTAAGTTCCGCGTCCCACTGGAAACAACCCCCATCCCTATCAAGATCGTAGGTCCCAACGGACGCAGTTCCGAGTACCGGCTCCTGAACCATTGGTTGAATATTCCGCCCAAGCTGAAATTCAAAGAACAGAGGGAGGAGGAAAGCACAGAGGCGAGTTTTGGACTGAGGGGGATTTTCAAACCATCCGCTTTCGTGCAACTCTATGCCGAAGGTACTCCCACCCAGCTCGTCGATTTGGACACACAACAACACTCCAAACTCACCTTTCGTATTCTGACTTCTGTAAATGAAGTTTACGACGGCTGGGTCCTATTGGTACGCGATCGCAAGGGGCGGGTTCGGGCAAAAGTTGGACGCTTCGGCTCACCGCCTGACTTCATTGACTGGCGCGAGATCTCTACCCAGATGAACCGCGAGGGCGAATATACGTATCAGGTGAATCTTTACTATGAAGGTCGACTCTACGAAGGAAAAATCAGCGAATTCCGAGTAATCGCGGGCCAATCCGTAGTCCCCCACAAGTATTCCCCGTGGCTCACCATCCAGCCCGAAGGGGGTTTCGGGTTCTTGATTTACAACGATCAAAGCAATAATACGTTTTCTCGCGCCTACATGAACTTTGATTTCCCGTTTATTCTCTTCAATCGATTCATCGCTCGTATTGGTGGGTACGCAACGCTGCACGAAGATGGGTCTGACGACGTCTTCACATTCACACGAATCGGTGGCGGCATTCGTTTGTTTGCAGGTGGGCGGGATACTTTTTTTGGCGACGTTTGGGGGTTCCGACTAGACACAACGTTGAATATTGTCGGGTTTACAGTATCTGGAAATACCGTCGGAGCCCGACGTATCCGAGCGGTAAGCCTACTGATAGAACCGCACATGCTCCTTTGGTCTTACCACTACATCATTCCGTGGGTGGAGCTAGGCTTCAACTCAGACGATACCCATCAGCACATCTCATGGGGACTCACCTACATTTTCTTCGTCCGCCCGTGGTCTGTAAACTTCGCGCTGGGCATAGCAAAAGACACGCTCATTAAATACGCAACTGATTCGGCACGTTTCGACGTGTTCCGCACGACAATGAAACTAGTTTGGTTTATGTAGTTAAGACTTCAACGCCACGGCTCGTTGGCAGCGTCGAAAGCACTTGAATATTTTCTTTCTGACACGCCTTTCGAATCGCTTCTTTTTTGGAGGGATCGCAAAGTACGATGAGGCTTCCCCCTTGGGCAGCTCCACAGACCTTGCACCCAAAAATGTCTAGAGTTCGCAAATGCGCAATGATTGCATCCAGACGCGGTGTATTCACCTTAAAAACACGACTGCGGATATCCCACTCTTGATTTAGAAGTTGACCCAGCTCATTCCAGTGTCCCCCTGCACGCAACAGACCGTCTACCCGCTCTGCCACGTCTCGCAACTCAGAAAGCCCCACTCGGTATCCGGACTGATTTTCCAGAAAGCCTCTATAGATCTCCCAGTTGCTGAGCCCACTCTGGTGGTGATCGCCTGAGAATAAAACCAGCAACCTCTCAGAGAGTTCCTCCATCCGGGTGTGAGCAAAGGCTGCTACGCGTGGGTTTCCATAACGAAACCTATAGGCACCCAAACCGCCATATAGCGCGGCCAGATAGTCCTGCGTCCCGGTGGGGACTTCGAGAAAGCGTGCCTCAAAGTCTTGGACCCAACGCAACATTTCTGTTTGCCAGCCCTCGGCGAGGGGTTGCCGAGCTAGTTCCCACAGGCCTCGGCAGAGTGCGACCGCCAAAGCAGAGGAGCCGCCAAGGCCACTCCCGCGCGGCACTTCTGTACGCACTTCCGCCCGCACCTGAAGACTAGGCAACTCTCGATCCGCAAAAAAAGCAAAGATCAGACTCGCGGGAAAGCGCAGGCCGGACGGGAGATTCATGCGGGAGCTTTCTGGCTTCAACACCGCACGATCTACTCCCGATACGACTTCCACTTCAAATTCACTCGCTTGCTTGACGGTAAACTCGACGGCC
>JAGQZV010000053.1 GCA_020435295.1 Bdellovibrionales bacterium
TTAGTTCCGAAGTTTTCTTCTTCGTCTTTCACTTGTCGCTGAGTTCGGTGGCCGACGTTGGCCATTAGTTTCTTGCAGAACTTGGCCTCCATGCCATACACGGCGTGGGCGAGAACTTTTGGAGGCGTATCCGAAAGAATCTCGGCAAGGACACCCTCATCCAGGAAAATGAGTTCCTCAAAGAAAACAGTCTTGCGCAGCACCGACTGGACGAAGGCCGAATCTTGTTCCTTCGCTCTTTTAAGAATAGTTTCGCGCACCTGGGGAGTGGACTGCTCGAGCAGCCGGGCAAACTCGATAATGCCAGTTTGGCTTTTCTTGAATCTCTCTAACTTGAGCTCCTGTTTGGCATTGAAAGCCTCGAGCTTGCGGACTTGGGCCAGAACATTGTCCAGGAAAGCCGGATCTTCCTCCCTGGCCTGTTCAATCATGCGCTCGCGCAGCTCGGGAGACGCAGTCTCGATAAGCCTCGCGAATTCCATTACGCCCTTGGCGCTTTTTTTGTAGCGCTGTAGGTTGAGCTTTTTATTGTCACCCATTCCGATCTATTTTAAGGGAACTGTAGACAAATTTGTAGGTAAGGATCATGGCGGACTATATTTTGGCGATCGATCAGGGAACCACCGGTACCACAGCGCTCCTAATTGACGCGGGGCTCACGGTGGTGGGAAAGGCGAATGTCGAGTTTCCCCAACACTTTCCAAAACCCGGGTGGGTGGAACACGACTTGAACGAGATATGGAATTCGGTATGCAAAGCAGTTGGTATGGTTTTGCAGCATGCCAAGGTAAACCCCGCTGCCATCCGCGCCATTGGGATCACGAATCAGAGAGAGACGACTTGCTTGTGGCACCGCGATTCCGAAGCCACTCCTGTGGGCAAAGCGATTGTCTGGCAGGATCGTAGGACGGCGCCTGACTGCGTTCGTTTGAAAAAGCGCAAAGGGGTGGAAAAGTCTGTAAAACAGAAAACCGGTTTGCTTTTGGACCCGTACTTTAGTGGGACGAAACTGGCTTGGATGCTGCAGCACTACACGAAGGCACGAACGTTGGCGCAGTCGGGGAAGATCGCATTCGGGACGATCGAGAGCTTTTTGGTTTACAAAATGAGCGGCAGACACGTGACTGAGCCCACCAACGCTTCGCGTACGATGCTCATGAATCTAACTACGTGCCAGTGGGATTCGGATCTTCTGAAATTATTTAAGATTCCAAAGACGATTCTTCCCGACATCTATCCATCTGCCGTCGAGTACGGGAAAACTAAAGGGATGGCCTTTCTTCCGGATGGTATCCCGATTGCGGGGCTGGTTGGGGATCAGCAGGCCGCACTTTTTGGCCAAGCTTGTTTTAAACCAGGGATGGCCAAAGCTACCTACGGGACTGGCGCGTTTGTACTAGCAAACATAGGTGCAAAGCCGATTTATTCAAAGCATAAGCTTCTAACTTCGGTAGCCTGGAAGATTGGAGAGAAACCTACTTATTGTATCGAAGGGAGTGCATTTATCGCTGGTGCCGCCGTGCAGTGGTTGCGCGATCAGCTGCAGATCATCAAACGTTCGGGTGATGTTGAGGCCTTGGCGCGCGAAGTGGGCAGCAGTGAAGGGGTGCTATTTGTTCCGGCCCTCTCTGGAATGGGGGCCCCTCATTGGTTGCCCTCCGCAACAGGCCTAATTACGGGAATGACTCGCGGGACAACGCGCGCGCACATTGCCCGCGCAACGTTGGAGGGAGTAGCGTTTCAAATTCGTGAGCTTTTGGAAGCCATGGGAAAAGATCTAAAAAAGCGCATCAAGCCGCTGAAGGTGGACGGGGGCGCTTCGCTGAATGATCTACTGATGCAGTTTCAAAGTGATCTCCTCGGTGTAGATGTGGTTCGGGCGCAGGTAGCTGAAACAACTGCGCTGGGATCCGCATTGATGGCGGGATTAGCGATAGGAATGTGGAGCGGTTTGGGAGAAATAGAAAAGAAATGGAAGAGCGACAAGCGTTTTGCTCCGAAAATGGATGGGGCCACAAGAAAAGTGCGTATTCAGCAATGGGACCGCGCGATGCAAGCGGTGAAGCTTTTGTCTGAAAGCTAACGGTTCCAAAAGGTGCCTATCTACTTTTGGAACTCTACTAGAAATAATCGCTCAATTGACCGATTGTCTTGATAGCCACTAGCTCTAGCGGGCTATCGCCCTTCAGATCTTTCACCATTCGTTCGGGAACAAACGCACGCTTAAAGCCCACCCTTGAGGCTTCTTTGAGCCGGTCTTCGGCTCGCGGGACCATACGTACCTCGCCTCCGAGGCCGACCTCCCCGAAAAACAAGGTTTCTGCGTCAATTGATTTCCCACTAAAGCTTGAAATCGTCGCGGCGAGAATCCCGAGATCGATCGCGGGCTCCGTTAAACGAAGACCACCCGCTATGTTCACGTATACATCTTGGTCCCCTAGTCTGTACCCGCCGCGCTTTTCTAAGATCGCGGTGAGCAGTGACAGCCGGTTGGGATCCATGCCGATAGCCGTTCTGCGCGGAATAGCTAACGTGGAATAAGAAACTAAGGCCTGAACTTCCACAAGAATAGGTCTTGTACCCTCCATGCTGGCAACGATAGCGGAGCCTGGGATGGCCGTTGCCCGCTCCGAAAGAAAAAGATCGGAAGGATTTGAAACTTCCCTCATTCCGTCGCCGCGCATTTCAAAAACGCCAATTTCGTTAGTAGATCCAAAGCGGTTTTTTATCGAGCGCAGAAGGCGAAACGAATGGACCGTATTCCCATCGAAATAGAGTACGACGTCTACCATGTGCTCGAGTATTTTTGGTCCCGCGATCGCCCCTTCCTTTGTGACATGTCCCACAAGAAACGTGGCGGCATTGGCTGCCTTTGCCCACGTGATAATTTCATTCGAGCATTCCCGCAGTTGGCCAACCGTGCCCGGTTGAGATTCCAATTCGCTGCTGTAAACCGTCTGAATAGAATCCAGAATCAAAATATCGGTCGGTATTTTTCCAAGCTGCTCGAAGATTTCCTCGAGACAAGTAGCCGAAAGCACCAGGAGTTTTTCATCCGAGATATTCAAGCGTCTGGCTCGTAACGCGATTTGTGAAGTGGATTCCTCTCCGGTTACATAGAGTACACGGTACCCCGCTCCCGCGTACCGTCCCGCAGCTTGCAAGAGGAGCGTTGATTTACCTATGCCGGGTTCCCCGCCGACCAAAATCACGCTTCCTGGAACCAGGCCCCCGCCTAGTACTACGTCCAATTCCGCAATACCGGAATAGATTCGATTAATGACTTCGGAGGTTATTTCGGAGATGGGTACCGGCGGAGAACTTGTGCTTTGGTGCTGTCCGCTTGCGGCTTTACTCTTGGAAGACTGCTTCTTCGGGTTGTGGGATCGTTCTTCTACGAGGCTATTCCAGTCACCGCAGTCAAGGCAGCGCCCCACCCACTTTGAGTAACTCTTCCCGCAGTTCTGGCAGCTATAAAAACTCTTATTTTTCATCACTAGTGTTTTCCCTCATTTGGGGGTTCTCGTAAATCCCGGACCGAGTCAAGGCACAATACACAGCGTGCTATACAGTGGGATTGAAAATTAACCCCGTCCTGCTACACTAAAAGTAAGGGATGAATCCGTTCTCCTCAACGGTCTAAGCCCTCCCTTTTCCACTTCGTAACCCCCAAAAAAGAATGCAAAAATTTAAAAAAGAGTTCATGACCTATCTGCGTCGCGACGATCTTTTGCAGGCTGCTCTGGTCCTGGGAAAGATTGAAGACCCAAGTTTCAACCACGCCCCGTTCATTAATTTGGTCCTGGAATTGGCGGCGGAGGTGCTCAAGTCGCGCCGGGAAATCCAAAATGACCCTATCTTACTGGCCAAGCGAATCAATACGGTTTTGTTCGATGAGTTCGGGCTGAAAGGAAAAGCTGAGGACTATAAGAACATTATCGATGACGCCAACCAATACTACCTAAATCACCTTCTGGACAAGAAGAAAGGCGGCCCGCTGACTTACGCGACGCTTTATACTATTTTGGCCCACCAAGTAGGGTTGGAGTGTGAAGTTCTGGCTTTTCCCTCCCACTATTTTTTGCGGATACGGCATGAGGCCGGTGAGTTTTTCGTGAACCCCTTTGAAAAAGGGAAGTTTCTATCCGGGCCCGAATTTCAGCGCAAATTCAAAGCATCGTTGCAACGTAATCGCTTGTTATCCGCAAAACTGTTTGAGGTATTGGACACTGAACAGCTTGTGGCTCGCATTGCTCAGCAGCTGAAACATGTCTACATTCTCAAGAGCAGCTCACTAAAGGCGCTCAGAGCGATAGAGATCCTCAGCGCGATGTATCCCGACTCTCCGGAGCTCACGAGAGATCGCGGTATCTTGTATTGCGAGATGGAATACTTTTCTAAAGCTCGCGAGGACCTGCGGTTCTATTTAAAAGCCCGTCCCAAAGCCGAAGATGTACGTGAGATCAAGAAACTCGCCCTCATGCTACGTGGGTACTCGGAAACGATGAACTAGACTGAGGCTTTTCGAGTTTTAGTTGTTTGGAAGTTTGGCCTTTAGCTTCTGCACGATTTGTGGAGCAGAAAGCCCGTATTTCTCATAGAGCGCCGAAGGATCGCCCGATTCACCGAACGCCTCGACTCCGATACGAATTAGCTGAGCCCGGGAGTCAGGTACCTCTGCCAGAACCTCTGCCACCGCACTGCCCAAGCCACCAATCAGACTGTGATCTTCTATGGTGACAATGTGATCGCAGCTGGTCGCTAGAGTTCGGACAAGGGCCCGATCAATGGGCTTTAGCGTGTGGATGTCGATTACCCACGGGTTATAGTTGGCAAGCTCTTCCGAAGCGCGCAACGCTTCGATAACCGTAGCACCGGTTCCGAGTAGCGCCAATTTTTTGCCTTCCTTAAGAATTATTCCACGACCGGATTGAAAAACCTGATTGTCTCTGTAGAGATTGGGCAACTTCTGTCGAGTCAACCTTAGATAGAATGGGCCCTCATGAGTCGCCGCGTATTCAACAGCGGCGTGGGTAGAGTACTCGTCACACGGCTGGAAAACGGTCATGCCGGGAATGGCACGCATCAAAGCGACATCCTCTAACCCCATTTGGGAATTCCCGTCTTCGCCGATTCCGATCCCGGCATGCGTACCAACAATCTTTACGTTGGCTTCGCAGTAGCCGACCGACATGCGGATCGTTTCGTAACGGCCCGTGAGAAAGCAGCCAAAACTGCAGATGAATGGTACATAGCCACCGAGTGCCAGACCCGCCGCTGTGCCAACCATGTTGGATTCAGCGATTCCCATTTGGAAAAAACGTTCCGGGAAAGCCTTCGCAAAAATCGCGCTCTTTGTACTGCAGCTCAAATCGGCATCGAGCGCTACAATTTTTGGGTTCTTTGCCCCCAAAGCTTTTAGCGCTTCGCCAAACGCATCTCGAGTTGCTTTGTCTGCCATTTTCATCATCCCAACGAATCAAGAGTTTTTTGGATTTCTGCTCTGGCCTTGTCGGCCTCTTCCGCACTGGGGCCTATACCGTGCCAGCTGATCTGGTTCTCCATGAAGGAGACGCCCTTCCCTTTGACGGTCTTAGCCAAGATCATGGTCGGTTTTGTCGTTTCTTTCTTGGATTTCTCCAAAGCTGACAGAATCTCTTCCACGTTGTGCCCGTCAATTTCGTGAACCGCCCAATTGAATGCCCGCCATTTGTCTGGCAGTGGGCTGAGGTCCATGACCTCAGTAACGTGCCCGTCGATTTGCCCGTTGTTGCAATCTACAAAACAAATGAGGTTATTTAACTTAAATTTCGGGGCCGACATCGCCGTTTCCCAAACCTGGCCTTCTTGAATTTCTCCGTCTCCCATGACGCAAAAAACTCTGCGGGGGCTCTGATTCATCTTCAATGCCATCGCCATGCCTTGCGCAATAGAAAGTCCCTGACCCAAAGATCCGGTGGAGGCCTCTACAATGGGCAGTTTTACCCGGTCCGGGTGGCCCTGCAGTCGGGAGCCTATCTGGCGCAGGGTCCACAGCTCGTCGCGTTCCAAAATTCCCAGCTTCGCCAGCACCGCATACAGTGCCGGTACGCCGTGTCCCTTGGAGAGGATCAACCGGTCGCGATCCTCGTTCATAGGGTCGTTTGGGTATACTTTCATTTCGTGGCAATAGAGGCAGGTCAAGATATCTATTACGGACAACGAACCCCCGGGATGCCCGGACTTCGCCTTCTCCAGCATGGTAATAATATCCAGACGACACTCATTGGCCGTGCGCTTCAATTTTTCGATTACAGTGGATTCAGACATCGGCACCTGTTTATCTGAAAGCTCTGGAAGTTTCAATACATTCCCCCTTCAGGCTCATTTTTGGACGCCTGATACACAATGGGTTGCACTCGCTCTGCATCTAAACTACTTTTGCGGACGATGACGCGCTTTTTTGGACTGTTCGCTTTGATTTGTTCGGCCGCTCTTCTGGTGGCCATTGCTTTTGGGATGTTCCCGCACGCTTTTGGAGCCACCCCAAGCCAACACATTCTGGTCGGCCTTACCGCAGCCCTGCTCTGTGTCTCGCTACACTGCCTAATTTTTGCAATTTTTACGGGGTCTGGAAAGGATACGCGCCTTCTGGTTCAGGATCTTCATTTGAACCAGGAAGCGGTTTTGCGCATGAAGCGGTTTAAACGCGAAGTCTTTCCCCCCGCGCTATACGCCATTGGCTGGATTCTTTTGCTTACTACTTTCGGTGGCATTGTGGCCCTCGGACAGCACGTTTGGGCCAGATGGGTGCACCTGGCGCTTGCGTGGTTTACATTTTATTACAACGCTCGGGTTTCTTTGCTGGAATACCGAGCCGTCGTTGAGAATGCCCGCTTGCTTGAGGGGGTTAACGCGCAAGCAGAGAAGGTTTTTGTCCCTTCCAATTCGGACCTACCCGAGCCGGCCGAAGGGCCGCCTTTGGCCTGGGAAACTCACGTGTACGCGCTGGGCAAATTCTTGTGTTTCCTTGGTTGGAACGTCTGGTTGCCGTACATCTATCTGCGCTACATTGTGAGCTGGCTTAATACCCCTTTCCCGCTTTTCCTTGGGTTGAGTGTGGCGTGCCTTGCGGGGGGGTATTACCTACGTTGGCGGTACCGTGAATTTCGCCCGGGCCGCCAAAGCTTGGGGACCGTCGGGGGATAAGACCGCCTATCTTGGCGAGCAGCAACTCCAACTTGTGGTGAAACCCCGCTTCCTGCGGCAAGGCAGCTTGGTATGCGCTAATAAATTGGTACAGGAGGACCTGCTCTTCCGGATCGGTCACCATGTGGCGGGCCACGCGGATGATGACGTCATAGGGTGTATTTCTTAACCACAACGGTGGAATGCGCCGTTGCGCCCGCAACAGTCCTTTGATCACGGAGGCGACGTAGGGCGCATCTCGTCGGCAAAAAGCAGGGCGCACGAAACGAAACGCGCGATCTATTTGCTCATCGCGAACGTTTTCGTGGTGTTCAAGAATTAGATCAAAAAGAAATTTCTTGATGTAGTCGTTGTAGGGGTTGATCTCCAGGCAGCGCAACCAAGTATCCAACGGAACGTGAATAGAAGCCGGTATGGGCGGTTGCTTGATGTTGTGCCAGAACATCAGTTCGCCGCGGGTGTGAATGAAGTTTGGCCATCGCTGGAATAAGCGGAGAAATAGCGCGAATGAGACTCCAAAGGTAAATCCAATTACGTGAGAAATGTGGTCGATGCTATCCAGGCGTGTGGGATAGAGTTGGCCCATAGAAAACACCAGCTCCAAAAGTATTACGTCAAAAAAGAAAAACCACGAGGTCGGTAAGGCCAACTTTCCGTGCCGCGAAGGAAACCAAAAGAAGTACCGTGTGCGAAATTTGAAATTGTAGACGTAGTACGTTCCCATCAGTGCAAAAATCCCGGCGCTCGCCCCGACATGGGGGATGTAAGGAGAGTACTCCCCAGGAAGCCACACACTGCCCGTCAAGCCCAAGGTGCCACCGACGACAAAAATAAACAGAATCCAAAAAAACGAGAGGAACGTGGTACAAATGCGGGCCCCGGCATAGGCCGCGATCAGGTTCAAGAAAAGGTGGACGCGGTTACCATGAATAAAATTAGCCATGAATAAGCGCTTGAGATCCCAATCAGCATGGGCAGGGGCCACTTCAAGCAGTGGTCGCAGTTTCAGGTAGCTTTCCTTTTCGGTGCCGAGTTGGATGGTTCCGTTTTCGACGAGCTTTTGTACGCCATCTACGTAGGTACGGTCTCGCGTTACAATTGGCTCGACGTAAGAATAGGAAATCGCCAAGATCAAAACAAGTACGAGTCCCTGCCAAAGGCGTGGAAGGTGGTAGCGAGGCACTTCCGGGCTTTCCGGTACTAGCAAGATCATTTCACGCCCTCGTCGATTTTCTTTACCGAGCTGGAACAGATAAGATCGTGCAACGCACGCTGATCGTGCCGGATAAGCGGCATCAAAAAGCCGAGTCCCAGGATTGCCAGACTCAAAGCTTTACCAAGTGTCTCACGCAGGAATATTCGGTAGAGTTCCAGGCGTTTGCCAGTTTCCTTGTCCACTACCCGCAGATTAAAGACTAGTTTGGCGGGTGAGCCACCGAAACGGTGAACGGTCCAAAGGCTGTACACATAAACCAAGGTGACATCAGAGGCGATTACAAAAGAGCTGAAGAGCACCGGAACGGAACCGTCGGAGTTTCCGAAATAAACAAAGAGCGCCATCGTCAGTCGGTTGAACGACGTGAGGCCGATCGTAAGGAAAATCCCATCTAAGATGGCGGCCGCAGCCCGCAAAAGATACGGCGCTTCGGGACAGTCCACAAAATGGTCTTCCTCGGCTTCGTCTAGGGCGTCCTGCACCGAGCGCGGGGGCCCTTTTTGAAACGGAATATACTTACCCAAGGACAAACTCCTACAGGTCCCTTATCGGCATGTTGATGCGAGGTATCAATGCCTGGAAAGAAAAGTGATATTAGCCACTTACCTAAGAGTATTGGAGGCCCTGAAGCAGCGCGAAGAGACGGAAGCAGTCCTCCTCCAGCTGATCTAGGTGAGCTTGATTGGGCTCCATCGCGAGATCTCTGAGGCGTTCGGTCAGCCTGGCTGCGCGCGTGCAACGTAGACTGAGCTCCAAGAGCTCAGTCGGGCTCGGGTGGGCTACCTCAAGGACATTGCGTAGTGGGAATTCCACGACCATTTGATCTTGGCCGAAGAAAAAGAGTCCCATCCCTGTACCCATCAAGCCTGGGTTCCAAGCGCCGCCTTTCGGAGCTGCCAGCACTTGGCGAAGGAAGCGGTCGGCGTCTTCCAGCGGGAAGCTCCTGCCGGAGAGCCAAAGCGAGTGGCGTGTTTCCATCCCTTGTAAGCCGGTTACTATTTCCGGGTGTAGTGCGCCTTCGGATAGCAAAGCGGGTACGGCGCGATCTCGCTCTTGCAGCAGCTTCTCCCACCCTGCGCGCAATACCTCTTCCGCTCGCAGCTCCAATGCGGTCGAGAGCGCGAGCAAAGTCCACCGGTTTGTCAAGAATCTATCGACGGCAGGAGGCTTTTCTCTGGAGGCGGAATCCAGGTAAATGGCTAGTTCTATGTGTGCGCGAGATGGAGAAAGGCCGACCGCGTGCTTTAATGCTTGTAGGTTTCTTGTGCGCGCCGTACTTTCTGTGGCTATAGAAACCATGGGGTTGGTTAATGACGGAAATTGCAGTCCTTGCGCAGATGTCGGACCAAATCTTTTTTCATTTGTTTAATAAGGGACTGCGCGTCCTGGCCGCTGAGCTTGTTGCTGTTGGACAGTTTTTCCACAGGGACTCCGTCCAAATGCGATTCGAGGATCTCGAGGCTCTCGGGATCAAACTTGGCCAGCGCTCCTTCAAAGCGTTCCCAAACAGCTTGGGTAACCTCTTGGAGGATCACCTGCTCGAGCAGCTCCTCGAACTCGTCAAAGACGTCCGTCGTTGGGCTGTCCGTGTCCAGTTTCTTTGTCAAAGGCTCTCCCTATCAAGAGAGTTATCGTCAGTTTTGACGCAGAGCTTAATCTTGGTTTTAGGGCGCGGGCTGTGGTACACTAGCGCGCGATTAGGTTAGAAATGCAAATATTTCGATTAGTTACAGCAACTGTTTTGTTTTTCTCGATTTTGTTTTTCTCGGGCTGCGCCTCCGCCCCTACGGGCGGGAACGACGCGGCGGGTCTTTTTGCCCAGGGCGAGAAGGCGTTGGAGGAAGAAAACTACCTCACGGCGCTTGAAAAGTTCCGCGCCGTAAAGCACCGCTATCCCTATAGTTCCCGGGCTGTGGAGGCTGAGCTGCGTATCGCTGATACCTTATTTGCGCAGGAGGCATTCGTTGAGTCTGAGGCCGCCTACGAGATTTTTCGCGAAATGCACCCCGCGCACCCAAAAATCGACTACGTGCAATACAGAATCGGGCTGTCTTTCTTTTATCAAATTCCCGATAACAGCGCGCGGGACTTAACCGCTGCATACCGCGCAGTAGACGAGCTTGACGTGCTAGTCAGCAAGTATCCTAAGTCTGGCTTCGTCGAAGAGGCAAAATTGCGGATGACTGAGGCGCGCAAGAGACTTGCCGAACATGAGGAGTATGTAGCGAACTTCTATTTTGCGCGGCAGCACTACCTCTCCTCGTCATATCGCTACGCTTCATTGCTGAAGAACTATTTGGGTTTGGGCTACGATGAGAAGGCGCTTTATCGGCTTGGGGTGTGTTATTATCATACTCGGATGTTTTCCAACTCTCGGGAAGCATTGCAACGCTTGCTGCGTGAGTTCCCGGAATCCGGGTACAAGGGGGAAGCGGTGGCGTTGATGAAGCGTTTGGACAATAAAGAAACTCCCTAGTTCTGCTGAAACAATGAGTTCGAAGGCCACGAACATTGATGAGCTGTTGCAGCTCGCGCGCGAGGATCTAGCGCGCAATCGTCTTACTTCTGCCGAGAAAACTCTAGCGCAGGCAATTTTGCTCAACAACCAAGTTTCCGACGCGTTTTACCTTATGGGGTACGTGTACTCCAAGAAGGGAAAACTCAAGAAAGCCATTCTGGCATTTGAACGTGCGCTATCCATGGACCCGTTTCATACGGAAGCCGCGATTGCCCTGAGTAGTTTGTACAACGACATGGGCAAATATAAGGAAGGCGCCAGCGTTTACTTTAAGGCCCGTAAGCGGCTTGACCGAGTTCTGCCAGGGCATGATCCGCGGATCAACCAAGATCTAGCCAAGAAACACTACGATCTTGGACTGGCCTACATGCGGTACGAGCGTTTTCGCGAAGCCCACGACGAATTTGAAAAGGCTCAGCAACTTGAACCCGGCAATGTGAACTACCCAGTGAAGATGGCTGTCTGTTTAGGAAAAACCGGTGACAAAGTTGCGGCAGCAGACCTGCTTCAGAAACTCCTGCAGCACCACCCCAAGTGTATCGAGGCGAAAATCCAGTTGGGGATCCTTTACCACAGCCTGAAAAAGATTCATGACGCTTACCGTGAGTGGCAGGGTGCTTTGGCTATTGATCCGGACCACAAATCAGCACAAATGTATCTGAGCATGGTTGAGAGTCCGGCCTCAACTCAAGGCACTTAAATGCGCTGCAATCCAACTGCTTTTGCCAGAAAGCTACTATCAGTTCTTTTGCTGCTCGTTTTTTGTTTAGCGTTCCCGGCGCAGGCTGAAAGCCTGAACCGGATCACCTCGCAGCCTAAGCAGCAGCAAGGCAAAAAAAAGCCGAAGGACAAAGAGGACAAGGTAGCTCCAAAGGAGCGCCCAGCCGTTCAAGAGAAAGAGAACTTAGACGGCAAAACAAAAGTTGAGCGTGGAACTCCGGCGAAGAAAACAAAAGTAGAAGTCTACTATGAGCCCTTTTATCGGTACATCCTACACACTATGTTGGGGGTGAATATCGTCGACGGTCGCAGTGGCGTTGTGGGCGGGGCACAGTTGGGATTTGCGCTGGGAGAGCGACAACCTTGGTATTTAGGACCAGAGATAAATTTTTCACTGTACTCACCGGGATCCCTTATTCAGCCAATGCTAGGCTTGTGGTACCAGCTTCGAATATACCGCTCTCCCCGTTTAAGTGTAGCAACGGGGGTTCTTTTGGGTGCGGCCATACCGTCAAATTTTACTCCCGTTCCCAACACGACGTTCAGCGGTTTTTTCGAAGCTGTGATTTCGCAGGAGTTGAATGACTTGGTGAGCATGCGGGGGCAACTTCGTCCCGGCTTTATTGGTAGCAAGTTCGCTTTCATGATGAACTTGAACGTCACCTTCCGTTTCCTATAACGCGCGCCATTAGTATAGTATCCCCGAGTGGCCACCTCGGGGCTTGCCCCGTACTTGGAAAGCCTCTAGTGTTGTAGCGTTTGCACGTTTTCAAGGAGACGCTAGGATGAACTTACGAGGCCTGACCTTTGATGATGTCATATTGGTACCTGGTTACAACGGTATTCGCTCCCGTCAGAACGTGACCACTTCTGTAGAAGTGGCCTCGCGTACTTTTGAGATCCCACTGATTAGCGCCAACATGGATACGATAACGGGATTGGAAATGGCGAACGTTATGTCAGAGCTTGGTGGCCTGGGAATATTGCACCGTTTCTGCACAATCGAAGACAATGTGGCGATGTTCAAGGCCGCGACGAAAAAGGACAAGGTGGGAGTGTCCATTGGAATTGGAGAAAAAGGCGTAGAAAGAGCCGAAGCGCTAGTTGCAGCGGGGGCAACCATCATTTGTGTCGACGTCGCCCATGGTCATTCAAAAGAAGTTAACCGGACCATCCGTTCGTTACGAGAAAAATACGCGAACAACGTGCTCATCATCGCGGGCAATGTGGCAACCTATGCGGGGGCAGACTACTTGGCCGCGGCCGGAGCCGATATTATTAAAGTGGGTATTGGTTCCGGATCAGCATGTACTACTCGAATAAAGACGGGCTTTGGGGTGCCCCAACTGACGGCCATTCAGGACTGTCGTAAAGTGGATCGCACGCTTATTTCTGATGGTGGCATTCGTTTTCCAGCAGATGCGGTTAAGGCGTTGGCCGCGGGTGCGGACATGGTAATGCTTGGCGGAGTGCTGGCGGGAACGATGGAGACACCGGGAGAAGTTATCGAGCGTGACGGTACGGGAGGCCGGAAAATCAAAGTAAAGAAGTTTCGCGGAATGGCTTCGAAGGAAGCACAGGATGCATTCATGGGCGGCATGTCGGACTGGAAAACCGCTGAAGGGGTTTCCATGGAGGTACCCGTCTGCGGTTCGGCTCGGGACGTTGTCCGAGATATTATGGGTGGTATCAGGTCTGGGTTGACCTACTGTGGTGCGCTGACTATCAAGGATCTACAGCGAAAAGCCCAATTTATGGAAATAACTCCTGCCGGGCGCATCGAGGGGACGCCCCATGGTCTATCCGGGAGTGTTTCATCGACGAAAGCCTAGTCTTTGAACTCAACGCCTGCTTTGAGCAGAAGATCATAATAGCGAACGATCTTTTGGATGGAGGCTTGCTTTTTCGGATCTAGGTTATCAAATTCAACTCCGAAGCCCATGCCGGAGGGTTCTTCCACCCACCGTACAACTGAGGCTTGCTGGGTTTGCTCTTGCTCGTGTATGTCCAAGTCCTTAGCGTTTACTATCTTACCGCCAATCAATACGTTTTCTTTGAATTTGAGCTCGATCTGAACCTTGGCCCCGACCTTTAATTGTGCATCGGTCCGGATAAAGGCGCCACCCAAAGAAATGTTAGTAACCTCGCCGTCGACGGCCGTGGGTTCGCCTTCTATGAAGATGCCGATGGACATGGTTACAGGGATTCGGCGAAAGCGTCGCCGTTCTTTGTGCTGGTTGTTTTTTTGGTCGGCCACGAACTAAGAGAATATCCTGATTTGCAACGGAAAACAAAACTCTGAGATGGCGCGATGCAGAAGCAACGATCTAAGGGACTAGCAAGCCAGTGGACGCGGTTAGTGCTGCGAAGAAAGTACTTAAAGCATTCGCTGAAAAACTCGAGAAAGGCGAAGCGTCCGCCGACATTACCTGATGCGCTTCATCCGTATGCTTTAGCCCGCCACAATGCCCCAGCTCATGCCAGAAAACCGATTGAAGAAGGTTCGCTTTTGTGAACATGTCCGCCCGCAGCTGGATCTCGCAGTGGTCCGTGTAGCGCTTTGCAAACCCAACGTGACTGGGGTTTGGTAGCGATGAGACTTTTTCAATCGTAATTGGGTACCCTTGCAAGACGGATCCGCCGATACGAATAACCGGTTTTCCGAGATCCTCGTTCAACGTGTCGGCCATTTGCGACAACGCGGTCAGATCCGTATCGGATAGCGAAATAAAGTTGTGTATTGAAGCCGGCCAGTCTTCGTAGGGAAGCCGTACATCGGCACACCCAATGACCAACAACGAGACAATCAGGAAAAGAACGCTCCGCATTTACAACTCCGCAACAGCTTCAACTCTGCTCAGGTACCGGGTTTTTCCGATGCCTGTTTCCCGCGCTACTCTACAACTGCGAACAACACTGTGCGTAAGTGCAAGCGCCTTGCCAACTGGTGCGGGTGGATACAGCTGGTCTACGCTGGGTTATAATAACCAGATGAAAAAACTTAGAGTCGTCGTAGTTTCGTCAGGATTAGCCCCGAGATTTGGCGGAGCTGCGGTGTCGGAAGCCTCACTGAGTGCCTTTCTTTCACAACATGCAGAGGTAACTGTTCTTTGTCGCGGGGAAGCCGTTGAAGGCGAGTTTGTTCAGAATTTCGGTCTGAGCGGAGTGGTCCGTTACCAGCCCGTTGAAATATACGAGGCCTGGAGAAACAAAGCGGAGTGGGTACATAAAATATTGGATTCGGCAGACGTACTCCACTTGAATGGGCACTGGCGATGGGAGAATTATTTTTTTGCCCGTTTGTGCAAGCGTAAGGGAGTGCCCTACGTTTTGCATCCCAGAGGGATGTTACTGGTTGGGCACCGCAAGACTTTGCTCAAACATCTCTTTAATCTGTTAATTGGAAACTGGATTGTGCGACACGCCTCAAAGGTTATCGCACTTAGCCAGTTTGAAACAAGACACTTTGACAGTTACCGGCTACCCGCACGGGCCGTGCAAATCATTCCGAACGGTATTCCGGTGGCGGAGAAAAAGCAGATCCCTCTCCCCCCAAATATCCACGTACCCGAAAAGTTCTTTCTTTATTACGGCAGAATAGAAAAACGGAAAAACCTGGTTTTCTTGGTGAACGCGTTTGCCGAATATGCCAAAGCGGGAGGCAGTGCGCATTTGGTTGTGATGGGGCCTGTGGAACGCGGGTACGATCGCGTTGTACGCGCCGCTGCAGACGCGGTCGATGTTACGTTTCGCGTGCACCTGTTAGCTCCGCAATACGATGACACGCGCTGGGAACTGGTTCGGAGATCGCTAGCCGTCGTGTACCCGGCACTAGAAGAACCGTTTGGGAGGGTGCCGTTCGAAGCCATCGCGGTAGGTACGGTCCCCATTATTCCCGATCGCAGTGGGAGTGCCGAGTATCTAAAATGGCATATTCCGTCAGCGGTCTATAAGCACCAAGACGTCCACTCGCTGTCGGCAGCGCTCCTACGCGCCGAAAAAGGATCTATTGAAGGGGCGCCGGCCGCCCGGGAGTGGGTAAAAAACGCCCTGGACTGGAAACAAATATCGCGCGCCGTATTAGATCTCTACCGCGAGGTGGGAGCCGGGACGGCATAGGCTCTCGCGAGCGTGACTTTTGTGGTAATAGTCCTTGAATGAAAACCGTACCCTGCCCTGTCTGCCAACGCCCCGCTGTATGGGACGAGCGTCAAAACCCCTACCGGCCGTTCTGTTCCGAGCACTGCAAAAATAAGGACTTAGGCAAATGGGCCAATGAAGAGTATTCGGTTCCCGCCGTCGATGAGACCCCCGGTAAAGACGATAAGGAGTAGCATTTACTATCCGTCCGGACCTGTATAGGTTAGTTTCGGATGGATCTACAACTCCCCATGACTGCTGCAGCGCTAGCCCAGCGCTTTAACGGACGACTGGTAGGCGACGGCCACCGTGAAGTGTGTGCCGTGAGCGCTCTAGAACACGCCGGGGCGGGAGATTTGGCTTTCTACCAGCAGAAGAGATTTTCAGAAACGGTACGCGACTTGAAAGATGCCGTGTTGCTCACCACTGAGGAGCTACTGGTGGCCAATGAGGCGCTTACTTTCGTGTTGGTTTCAAACCCTCAAAGGATTTTTGGCGAGGTGGCGGCGACTTTTAATTGGTACCCGCGGGGAGATCAAAGAGTAGATCCTCTTGCCAAAGTGGAAGCCTCTGCGCAAGTGTCTCCGGACGTGAGTGTCGGCGCGTTCTCCTATGTTGGCAATGGGAGCCGGATTGGGAAGGGGACTCGCATCCTGCCCCACTGTTATATAGGGGACGACGTTCAAATTGGAGAAGATTGCATCGTTTTCCCACGTGTCGTTCTTAATGCGCGTGTATCGATTGGCAATCGTGTACATATCTTTTCTGGTACTGTCGTCGGCTCGGATGGTTTTGGTTTTCTCCCCACAGAGGCAGGGTTGCGGGCTGTACCGCAAATTGGAACGGTAGAAATTTGTGATGATGTTCGGATAGGGGCCAACTGCACGATTGATAGAGCGACATTGGGAGCCACCCGGATCGGTCCTGGTACAAAGATAGATAATTTAGTGCACGTGGGCCACAATTGCCAAATTGGGTCGCACTGTATTCTATGCGCTGGCACCGGTCTTGCCGGCTCCGTAATTTTGGAAGATGAAGTGATCTTGGGGGGGCAAGTGGGGCTGGGTGATCATGTACGCGTTGGACGAGGCGCTCAGATCGGCTCTCAGGGAGGTACCACCACCAACTTAAAAGGTAACCAGACCTATTGGGGGACTCCCGCGGTTCCGGTGAAGGAATCACTCAGCACTTTCAGATTCATGAAAAAGTTACCGGATATCTGGCGCCGGCTAGCGCGCTTGGAATCCCGGTTGGGGGAGGAGCCGACATGAAAGACGACGCACGTATTCACCCTACTGCGATTGTTCACCCTGAAGCCCGTTTGGGTAGTGGTACGGTGGTGGGACCATTTTCTATCGTCGGTGAGCACGTACGCACCGGCGAGAATTGTGAGATCAAAGAGCACGCCATTGTACAAGGGCACACTCAGCTAGGTAATGCGGTAAAGATTTATCCAAACGCTGTCGTGGGTTACGATCCGCAGCACTTGAAGTACGCGGGTGAACCGACGCGAGTTGAAATAGGGGACAGAACCATCTTGCGAGAAGGTGTTACGGTCCACCGAGCCACGGAGTTTGGAAACAAGGTCACACGTGTTGGCAAGGACGTATTCTTGATGGCCTATGTACATGTGGCCCATGACTGTGTGGTTGGAGATGGTGTTGTTATTGCTAATGCGGTCCAGTTGGCTGGTCATGTTACCTTGGAAGAAAAATGTACGGTTGGAGGGCAGTCTGCTATTGCTCAGCACTGCCGCGTTGGGCGCTACGCCTATGTGGGCGGAGGTTCTATTGTCCGCAAAGACATGCCTCCGTTTATGCTAGCCAAGGGAACGGATTTGCGCGTTCAAGGGGTCAATCAGATTGGCTTGAAGCGTACCGGGCTATTCAACGATGAAGTTATTCGAGCTCTTAAGAACGTGTATCGCCTCTTCTATCTACGACAGAACACGACGTCGCGGGCAATGGAAGACGCCCTGGCAGAGTACGGGCACCTGGACGAAGTCCGGCACTTCGTCGAGTTTGTCCGGCAATCGAAACTTGGAATAGAACGTTAACGTGCTTGACCCGACAAAAATTCCGTTGGGGATAGTTGGCTTGGGCAAAATGGGCAGCATTCACCTCGCCAAGGCTCTCGCACATCCGGAAATTCTCGTCGTCGGGGTCTACGATCCGAATGTGGACGGGTTGGAATTGCAAGTTCGTTTTCCTGGGGTGAGTCTTTATTCGGACGTGAACGCTCTTTTGCTCGATACCGACGCCGTGGTGATCGCATCACCCACTCCCACCCACTTTGAATTGGCGGCTCGAGCGCTGCGCGCGGGTGTAGATGTTCTCATCGAAAAGCCGATTGCACAGACGGTTGAACAGGCTGAGCGGTTGCGGGATCTTGCGAGATCTTACTCGTGCGTGCTCCAAGTGGGTTATCTCGAGCGATACCGTCTACAGC
>JAGQZV010000054.1 GCA_020435295.1 Bdellovibrionales bacterium
GCATGTGTTTTCATGGGCCAGAAAGTACGCAAAGTCTTGCCTCTTCCAACGCTTTTCTGCACTTTGAGCCACTACGGCGAGAATCGCCTCCACGTGCCCACAGTGCAGCGACAACGCAACGGGAGCTAGCTCTCCAGGTACTCGGCCACTGCGTATTTCTTCTTGAGAAAACGTATCCATTCTTCCAATCCACTTTCAACACGCTGCTTTTTCAAAATCAACACGATGGTAGGTTTGGCAGTCTCAACAGTTTTGTCTTTGAACCGCCCTGGATTTTGCCGGAAATAGCGCTCCACCTCCACATCTGTGATGATGGGAGTGAGCGTTTCAACCTTACGCTGCACAAAGCGTTCAACAAGAATACTGCGATCGAGAAGAGCGAGCGCCTCGCCTTCAGTCTTTCCAAATCGCGAAAGGATCTGGCGCCACTGCTCCGGTCTGGATTTCCCCTTTTGCCGGTTGATCTGCGCTTGTGCCAAGCCCTTGGGAACTTCCTGAAACTTGAAACTTTGCGCCTCCAGAGCGACCATCTCCTCGAAGATTATCTTCTGCACGGTTTTTCTTAACTCCGCGGGAGACGGTCGGTTAAGACTCGTTTCCGAACCCGTCTTAAAGGCACCAAGCGCGTGGTAAAAGTAGGCGTCCTCCACCGTAATGATGGTCTTGCCCACCTTGGCCGCGGTTCCATTTAACAAAACACCCAAGGCCCATGGAGCCCACGCCAGCCACAAAAGCAGAACCACTACTTTTCTGAGTCTCATATCTACGATTTAGGATAGCAGGCGATGGCCTCAATCTCCACCTTGGCGTCCAAGGGCAGCCCGGCCACCTCTATGGTAGCCCGGGCGGGAAACGGTTCCCGCACATATTGCGCATAGATGCGGTTTACTGCCTGAAAATCGCCCAAGCTTTTTAGAAAGATCGTGGTTTTCACAAGACTCCCGAAACCAAGGCCCTGCGACTCCAATATCGCCCCCAGGTTTCTTAGGACCTGATGAGCTTGTTCTTCTACCGTATTGGCCACTATCTTGCCGACTTTTGGATCAATCGGAATCTGTCCAGAAACAAATAGTAATCCCCCCACGCGAATCCCTTGGGAGTACGGACCAATGGCAGCGGGGGCAGACTCGGTTGAAACAGCCTGTCGTTCCATTCTTTCTCCTAACTTAGCCCTTTTTCTTGGGCGTAAAACTAAATGAGGCAGTCACCTTTACCTCATGGCCCTCCAAAAACTTCCCCACGGCTTTTTCCACGTCTACCTTGCTAACGACGCGGCCCACTTCCTTGGCCAATAGGCCGTAAAAGTCGTCTTTCTTTTTAGAGGCAGACTCGAGCAAATACCCCGCAAGTTCCTTCGGCAGCTTCAGCTCCTTTAGATACTTGCGCACGGAGTCTTCCGTCATGAAGACCGTAGCCAAACCTGTCAAAGCCAACTCTCGCACAATGCCGGCAAGAGGCCCTTTCGACTCGTTTTTCTCTGAGTTATTCTCTTCCGTCATAGGCCCTGCGCTCGCCTTTCAAAGTTATCAAACATTTTGGGAAGGTTCACCTCAGTGAGTTTTTTGGAGATAAATTTCGGAACAAGAAACCCAAAACCGACCTCCAGCTCGTATTGAACCTGAACTCCACCTCTGTCGGCAGGCTCAAGCAACCATCGCCCTTCATTGGTCTTGAAAAAGTTGCTTTCCACTAGCTTCCACACCACTTCGCGATTTTTTCGCATTCTAAACTGGAGCGTATACTGAAAGCGTTTGATGAGTTCGAGTTCAAACGTGACAATCGTTTTATCGTCATTGGCGCCGGCCTTAATGGTCGCTTCCACGACTTCTGGAATGAATTCCGGATACGCATTAAATTCCGTAATCGCCTTATAAAGCGCTTCAGGGGACACTTCCATGATCTTTTCGCGCGTGACTTTTGCCATCTCTCACCACCCGTAGTTCGGTTTTGTTCGAAAATGATGAACCGCCTTAATTTCGCGAATGGTTCCGGTTTCGGATCGCATCACAACTGAGTGCGTACGGGCGCCCCCACTAAACCGGCGCACCCCACTCAAATAGCTGCCGTTGGTCACTCCCGTTGCAATAAACATCACGTTGCCCTTTGCTAAGTCCAACATACCGTACACGCGGTTGAGATCTTCAATACCCATGTTCTTCGCACGCTCTTTTTCGCTTTCGTTGCGAAACGCGAGAACCCCTTGCATGTCGCCACCCAAACAACGCAACGCCGCAGCGGCAATCACACCCTCAGGCGCGCCTCCCGTCCCCAACAGCAAATCTACACCGGATTCGGGTTGCGCAGTTGCAATCGCCGCTGAAACATCTCCGTCGCCAATCAAGCGAATCCGCGCCCCGCAGCTTCGAACCTCATCAATGAGCTCTTTGTGCCGCGGTCTATCGAGAATGATCACCATCAAGTCGTTCAAATCTTTTTTCAATGCCGCTGCTACTGATTTGAGGTTCCAACTAGGATCCTTGGTAATATCGATAGCACCCTTGGCCTGCGGACCGACCGCTATCTTATTCATATAAGTATCCGGTGCGTGCAAAAACCCACCGTCTTCCGCAGCAGCGATCACTGCAAGCGCCTCACTTCGCCCAAGCGCCGTAATGGTGGTTCCTTCTAAGGGATCGCACGCAATGTCGATCTTGAGCCCCGAACCGCTTCCCACTTTTTCGCCGATGTAGAGCATGGGCGCCTCATCACGTTCGCCTTCGCCAATCACAATCGTCCCTTCGAACTCGATGGAGTCAAAGGCCTTGCGCATAGATTCGACGGCCGCGTGATCCGCAGACTTCTCATCACCCCGCCCAACCCAACGAGACGCCGCCAACGCAGCGGCCTCGGTCACGCGCACGAATTCCAAAGCTAGATTTCTATCCATGATGTTGTCTCCTGGGGGCAAACTAGCATGGGGGCAAACCCGCGGCAATCCGCAGGCTAATGGGGACATAAAAAATGGCGCCCGGCTTCCACCGAGCGCCATTTATGGGGGGTTGGAGGGGATGCTGAAGCAAATCTGTCTTCACCCATTAGGACGCGCTCCCCAAAAAAGTGTGACAGAAAAGCAAAAGCCATTAGACTAGGGCGCTGTGAGCCAAGACGATGACGAAAAAGAGGCTAAGAAGCGCCTTTCTGAGGCTTATGCGGCGCGCCTAAAGGACCGCAAGCGATACAATACACGCTGGCGCCTGCGTCGGGCCGCTGCCCCAATTTCAGCGCGTGAAGTCCTAGGGGGGTTCTTCCGAGGCGATTCCCAAGCACTGCAAAAGATAGAAGAGTCGCGCGCCCTTCTGGCGTGGGAGGGTTTCGTCGGCGCCGCTGCGGCTCAAGTTTCAACGCCGCTGCGCATCCGCGGAGGCCGACTCATTGTGCAAGTTACCGATCCGATGTGGAGGCAACAGCTACTGCTTCTACGTCATCAGATCCTCTCAAAGTACCGGCAACATTTCCCGCGCCTTTATTTGAAAGAGATTTTCTTTGTCGCCTACTAACACCTTGTGACACGACGGAAGGGCCGGGCTTTTCTATAATATCTAGACAGAACCAGGAGGCCCGATGTCAGAGTACTTTCCCGAATGGCGAAACTTCGCCAAGCAGCAAGTAGTCGTCAAAACTGTAGATGGTAGCACGCTGGAAGGCCGACTCGCCTCTCGCGATCGCGACAACGCCATTATTCTTGATCAAGGCGCAGAAGATCGCTTCTATCTTCCGATCGCCAACATCGTTTGGATCCGAGTTAAGCGCCAAGATAGCGTCTAAACGCCGGTACTCCCAAACCCGCCAGCGTCGCGCGCCGTCGCTTCCAAGTTCTTGGCGGCAACCCATTGGATTTGTTCTACCTGCTGCAGAACGAGCTGCGCAACGCGGCTGCCGGGCTCAATAGTGATCGGCTCTTTACCTAGATTGATCACAAGCACTTTTATCTCGCCGCGATAATCGCTGTCGATGGTTCCGGGTGCGTTTACTACCGTTAGCCCTTGCTTAAAGGATAGACCGCTGCGAGGCCGTACCTGAATCTCGTACCCCACCGGAATCTCCACAGCAAGTCCCGTCGGTACCGCTACACGCTGTTGGGGCGCGATAGTAAGCGGCCCTGCCAGACACGCACAGACATCGCAGCCCGACGCTCCCGCTGACATGTATTGAGGAATGATCGCTTCTTCGTTTAATTTAATTACTTTTACAGTCGCCATATCAAAATAGTGTTAATTCACTACTCTTATATCGATTCTTAGCTAATGTCACGGCTGACTCTTTTTCTTTACGGAATATTTCTCCTGCAAAGCGTCTTATCTGTGCCGCACTCACCGCTTCGATGGCCTCGATGGATTCTTCAATGGGAATGTACCTCCCAAACAGTATCTCGTTTCGACCTATAGATTCCTGACGGTGCTCCATTTGATCCGCGGAAAGCAACAACATGCCTCGAATCTGCCCTTTGAGAGCTTGCAGGACACTCTCTGGAAGATTTTCATTTGTCAGACGTTCGATCTCGTGCCCGATTATTCCCAAACATTTCTTAAGAGAGCGGTGCCCCATCGCCACATAGAACGTGAGAAGCCCCTCGTCGGTATACGTGAGAGAATCACAATCGACGCTATAGGCGAGCGCAGCCTTTTCACGCACTTCTTGAAACAACCGACTGCTCATTCCACCTCCCAAGTACATACTAAGAAGTAGCGCCTCGAATCTCTGAGGGGATCTCAAACCCACGCTTTCAAACCCCAGCATCAGATGCAGTTGATCGGTATCCATTACCTGAGTGCGACGACGTGCGCGGTAGCACGCCGGCCGTTTCTGCAACGGCGAGCGGGTTTGCTTTCGCGTGTTGCGCATGTGGTGCTCTACACGCTCCCGCACTTCGCTGAAGTTTAGGTTGCCAGCAACACTCATCACCATGTTCTCAGGTCGGTAGTGTTCGTCAAAAAAAGCATTGAGGTGGCGCCTAGTGATGCTCTGAACGGTCTTGCGCGTTCCGAGGATAGGCATTCCCATAGGCTCGCTGGCCCACACGGTTTTGAGGAGCAAGGTCAGTATCCAGTCCTCTGGCGTTTCTTCTGCCATCGCCATTTCTTGTAAGAGAACCTTTTTTTCCCTCTCGATTTCCGCCTTGGGAAAAGTCGGATGGATGACGATATCGCTTAGAATTTCCAGCGCTGGCTCAAGATGCTCTTTGAGAACTGTGGCGTGGTAGCAAGTGTACTCGCGCTCGGTAAAAGCATTCAGCTCTCCCCCAAGCGATTCCAGATACGCAGCAATCTCCAATGGGGACCGCGTGTCGGTCCCCTTGAAAACCATATGCTCCGTAAAGTGACTAATCCCATTGCGGGCCGGATTTTCTAGCCCACTGCCCACCTTGACCCACAAGCCCACAGAAAGCCCCCGTACATGCGGGTGGTTTTCCATTACCAGGGTCAAACCGTTATCGAGCGTCTCTTTGCGAAAGGCTGGCATCATCCGCCGGATTAGTCGAAGCGCCCTCCGCGGCGTCCTCCACGACCTCCACGGTCTCCACCACGATCGCTTCCGCGATCGCGATCCCCGCGTCCGAAACGATCGTTGCCGCTACGACTGCGGCCGTCTCTACCAAAACGGCCTTCGCGACTGCCGCCACCAGAGTTCCCACGGCTACGAGAACGATCCCGATCCCGCCCTTGGGCCTCACGCGCACGATCTCTCCCACCACGATCCCTGGGCTCACGCCGCTCGGAATCCCGATAAGAGGAACGCGCCGGACCGGGCCCGACTTCTATGTCGGCCTCTGCCAAGTAGTGCATCTGATCATCGGGATCAAAGGCGTCATCACCGGCCAGCTCTAAATCCGCACGGTTACCGACGTCATCCGCTACGGGGCCCCGGCCACGATCTCGAGCTCTAGGGCCACGATCATCGCTTTCAAAACGATCTCGACGGCCGGAATTTCTATCACCGCGCTCCTCGTCCCGATCAAAATCCCGATCCGAATCACGGTCGCGATCCCTATCAAAGCGTCGCCCTTGGCCACGATCTCTATCGCGGCCACGTCCACCTCGATCTCGATCTCGTCCGCCACGGCCGCCACGATCTCCTCGGTCACGGCCACGATCGCGGTCACGGTTGTCGCGATCACCGCGACCTTCGGCGCCTTCACCACGGGCTTCGCGCGGTTCACGCCCGCCTTCTTCCCGGCCGCCACCTTCTCCACCGCCGCCACGGCCTTCACGCCGCGGGCTATCGGAGCGTCCACCCTCAAGCAGAGCACGACGGGACAGACGAATCTTACCTCGGTTGTCTACCTCAAGACACTTCACCTTGATAATCTCGCCTTCCTTTACAACGTCTTCAACGCGATTCACTCGGGTGTTGTCTAATTCAGACACGTGGCAAAGACCTTCCGTACCAGGAATAATCTCAACAAAGGCACCAAAATCGACAATGCGTGTCACTTTACCTTCGTAGATTTTCCCAGGCTCAGGCTCTTCGCAAATCCCTTCGATGATCGCAATTGCCTTTTGCGCAGAGGCCTCATCCGCTGAAGCGACGTGCACAGTACCATCGTCTTCGATATCAATCTTGACGCCTGTCTGCTCGATAATGCCACGGATAACCTTGCCTCCGGGTCCGATGACTTCACGCACTTTTTCGGGTTTCACCTTCAAAGTGTGAATTCTCGGAGCGTAGGCTGAGAGGTTCTCTCTAGGTTGTTCCAGGACCTTCATCATCTCACCGAGGATATGAAGTCTACCTTCACGCGCTTGTTCCAAAGCCTGTTCCATGATCTCGCGGCTAATTCCGCCAATTTTCAGATCCATTTGGAACGCGGTCACGCCATCATTGGTACCGCACACTTTGAAGTCCATGTCACCCAAGTGATCTTCATCACCCAAGATGTCAGACAAAATAGCGACGTCCTCGCCTTCCACCATAAGGCCCATCGCCACTCCGGCTACGGGTTTCTTAATCGGAATACCGGCATCCATCATAGCCAAAGCGCCGCTACAGACGCTTCCCATGCTGGAAGACCCGTTAGACTCCATCACCTCGCAAACAATGCGAATGGTGTAAGGAAACAGCTCTTTGGAAGGGGCCGCAAAGCTTAGCGCTCTTTCTGCAAGAAAACCGTGACCAATCTCACGCCGACCGGGCGGGCGCAACGGACGCGCTTCGCCGACGGAGTAAGGCGGGAAATTGTAGTGCAGCATGAAGGGCTTTTGATAGACACCCGAAATGCCGTCAATCTTTTGCTCATCGTCAGCCGTACCCAAGGTAACGGTGGCAAGTACCTGAGTCTCTCCACGTGTAAAGAGTCCCGATCCGTGCACACGAGGCAAAAAGCCGACTTCGCAATCAATCGGACGGATATCCGTGTAACTGCGACCGTCGATACGCTTTTTGGTCTTTAAGGTATGCGTACGGGCCCACTCGTGTTTGAAATCACCAAAGTAGGCACTAAGATTTTTATTGTGCAACTCATCTGCCGCGGACTTGGGTTCAGCAATGCCAAATTTTTCTTTGGCAGATTTCTTCACCTTGTCCAGCGCAGCGTAACGCTCGAGTTTATCCCGAACCGCCATGGCATCACTAACGGGTCCTGGCAAAAAGGCCCATAGTTTTTTCTTGAGTTCCTCGTCCTTGACGGGCTTGTCGTACTCACGCTTGGCGCGGTTGCCAGTCTTTTCACGAAGTTCATCCTGCAAATCCATGATGGGCTGCATTTTTTCGTGGGCAAAAAAGATCGCTTCGAGCAGTTGCTTCTCGCTAACCTCCTCGGACTTCCCCTCTACCATCACAACACCGTCTCGTACGCCGGAGACTAGCAGCTCCATGGCGCTCTCCGGTTGCTGCGAAGGCGGGATGTTCAAAATATATTCCCCATCCTTCATGCCGATGCGGCACGCGGCCACTGGGCCGTTAAACGGGATATCAGAGATGTGCAAGGCCGCACTCGCTCCAATTTGGGCCAAAAAGTCGTACTCGTTTTCCGTGTCGACGGAAAGTACGGTGGCCACAATGTTCGTTTCAAACATGTAGTCTTCTGGAAACAGAGGACGCAGCGGACGATCCGTCATACGAGCGGACAACGTCGCTTTGTCTGACGGTTTGGCCTCTCGTTTGAAGAAACCTCCGGGCATGCGACCCGCAGCGTAGTACTTTTCTTGAAAGTCCACAGTAAGCGGGAAAAAATCCTGTCCCGGTTTCAGATCCCGACTCGACACGACGGTAACGAGAACAACGGTCTCGCCATACGTCACCAACACCGAAGCATCTGCCTGCTTCGCGATACGACCAGTCTGAAGCGTTAGTTTACGCCCACCATACTCGGTCGAAACTTCTATCATCGCCATGAGCGACTCCTTTTTTTGAGCTAGTATAAGCAGTCTCAGATGAGAGGCTTATTTTCTCAGATTAAGTTGTTCCAATATTTCTTTGTAAGCATCCGGCCGCGAGCCCTTTAAGTAATCAAGAAGACGGCGGCGTCGACCTACCATTTTGAGCAGCCCACGACGGGAGTGGTGATCCTGTTTGTGCGCCTTAAAGTGTGGCGTCAGCAAGTTAATCCGTTCCGTCAAAAGGGCGATTTGTACCTCTGGAGAACCGGTATCCCGGTCATGGACTCTATGTTTGCTAATGAGTTGCGTCTTTGTCTCTTTGTTCAGTATCACGTTCTATCCTCTAAGTTCCTCTTTTTCCTTCTCTTTCGTCCTTTTAGTAATTAGCAAGCTCTTACCACTGGGACCCGCCAAAGGCAATTGCCTTGAAAGACTTCGAGTCCGAACCAGTTTCTCAGTGTGTAAGAACTGCCGGTAATTCTCCCATCCCTTTTCCCTGCAGATGGGGAACTCCGCTTCCAACACTTCTGGCGTCACACTTTGCTTCAGGCTAAACCCCGCGCAGGACGTACGCCGGAGCTCGCTCAGGTGGCCAACTGTGCCCAATTTACGGCCGATTTCATCGGCAAGGCTACGAATATATGTGCCTTTTGAGCAGTGCACTTCAAAGCTGAAGTACGGAAGATTTTTCTCTATTAGCCGCACTCGGTACAATTCGACCGGTACAGGAGTGCGCCGCACGTGAATGTTTTGGCGCGCAAGCTCGTACAAACGCACGCCCCGGACTTTTTTGGCGCTATACATAGGAGGGGTCTGCATCCACGTCCCCTCAAAGCCGGAGAGCACTTGCGTAATCTGGTCGTCCGTCAAGGGTGGGACCCCCTTTGTGTCGGTCACCGCCCCAGTGCAGTCCATCGAATCCGTAGCCTCACCCAGCTTGATGACAGCCTCGTAGGTCTTATCCGCATTCAATAGAACGTTGGAGAGCTTGGTCGCTTTCCCAGTGAGCAGGATAAGCACGCCGCTCGCAAACGGGTCCAAACTACCAGTATGCCCGACTTTTCCACCGGCCAACCGCTTCACTATTCGAACGATGTCAAAACTTGAAGGGCCGGGCGGTTTGTCCACCACCAACAACGATTCCGCTCTTACCAACTCGCCTCCACCGGACCCGACGCATTCTTGGGCCTCAAGTCTTCTAATAGTCGAAGTACGCGCCCAGCCGACTCTCCGGCCTCATCGTACTCAAATCTTAGTTCGGGAATGTAGCGCAGTGGCAACTGGGTCATCTGGCGCTTCAAAAACGGGGTAACGCTTCTAAGTGCCGAGAACACTTCCTTGGACGGCGCCTTGTCCTGCAAGCACGTAAAGAAAACTCGGGCAGACTTCAGATCCGCGGAGACTTCTACGTCACTAATCGATAACTCGGCCAAGCGCGGATCGGACACCTCGGCAACAAACAGCCGCGCTAGTTCGCTGTGGATCAGCGCTCCCACTTTTTTTGTTCGCCGACTCACAACGTTCCTGCAATTTCCTGCTTCTCAAAGGCTTCCAACTGATCGCCAACCTTAATGTCATTGAAGTTTTCAAGGCCGATACCGCACTCATGCCCCTGCGTGACTTCTCTAACGTCTTCCTTGAAGCGGCGAAGGCTGGAAACACGGCCTTCATACACCACCCGGCTATCGCGCAACAGCCGAACGTAGCAGCCGCGCGTTACCTTCCCATCCGCAATGGAACTCCCCGCAACGGCTCCGATTTTCGGAATCGTGAACACGTCGCGAACTTCCGCACGCCCAATGGTTTTCTCGACAACACTTTTGTCGACGAGTCCTTCCATGAACTTCTTCACTTCGTCAACGAGCTCGTAAATGATGCGGTAACTGCGGATCTCAACCTTTTCCTGCTCCGCAAGCTTCTTGGCTTTAGCGTCAGGCACGACGTTGAATCCAAAGATCACACCTTGGCTCGCGGACGCAAGCATGACGTCACTTTCCGTTATCCCGCCTACCGCGGCATGCAAGTACTTGATAGTGACTTTTTCCTGCGGAAACTTGGAAAGTGCTTCTTTCACCGCCTCGATGGAGCCTTGGACATCGGACTTCAAAACAACGAGAAGCTCTTTCTTCGTATCCCCGGTCGCCGCCAACATCTCTTCCAGCGTTAGCTTCGGCTTGCTCTCTGCCGCTTGCGCCGCCGCGGCCGCGCGGGTGGCGATGAGTTGACGCGCTGATTTCTCATCTTGCATGACGTAGAAAGCCTCGCCGGCCTGAATTACTTCCGGAAGGCCAATGATCTCAACCGCATCGCTGGGCAATGCGCTCTTAGCCCGCTTGCCTTGAAAGTCATTCAGTGCCCGAACTTTGCCGACGGTAGTTCCTGAGACAATCAAGTCACCAGGCGACAATTCGCCCGCCTGGACGAGCAGCGTGGCTACTGCCCCGCGACCTTTTTCCATGCGCGACTCTAACACGACGCCACGAGCTGGCCCTTTGCGCTCGGCCTTAAGCTCGAGTAGCTCGGCATGCAAAAGCACGCTCTCAAGAAGCTTATCTATTCCGGCGCCGGTCTTGGCCGACACGTTTACATAAATTGTGTCTCCACCCCACTCTTCCGGCGCTAGATCGTAGTTCGCCATCGTCTGGCGGGTCTTATCCGGATTCGCGTCCGGCAGATCGATCTTGTTGACTGCCACAATGAGCGGCACCCCTGCGGCCTTGGCATGGTTAATCGATTCGACGGTCTGAGGCATTACTCCCTCTGTCGCCGATACAACCAAGATGACAATGTCCGTAGCCTTAGCCCCTCGCGCTCGCATCGCCGTAAACGCTTCGTGACCCGGGGTATCAATAAAGGTGATATTTCCCTTGGGAAGTTTCACCGTATAAGCCCCGATATGTTGCGTAATCCCACCGGCTTCGCCTTCCGCCACCTTCGTCTTGCGGATCTTGTCCAGCAAGGAAGTCTTCCCGTGATCGACGTGCCCCATGATGGTAACCACCGGCGCGCGTGAGGGTGCGTTCTCGGAGGCGGACGGGGCTGATGGAATAAAATCCTCTTCTCGGACCACAGTCTGCTTAACGGTGAACCCAAAGTCCGTAGCGACTACGGACGCGGTTTCGTGATCAATTGCCTGACCGGGCTCAGCTTCCACACCAAAATCCTTCAACTTCGCAAAGACCTGCTTTGCCTTTAACCCCATGGATTTAGCAAACTCTTCTGGCGTGATGGTCTCTGCCATCTCCACCACGCGCTTACGCGCCGACGGTGTAGTAATCAAAGTTTTCATAGCGGGGCGATTCATTACAGCTTTTTTCTTGCGGCTATTGCGCACGAGCTCCCGCTTCAGGAAGTCCGCACTTCTGAAAACCCCAGCCTGACGCTGCAAAGCTCGCCGTTTTCCCGTGTCCTTAGTTTCCACAGGAGCAGCCACCACATTGATCTCTTTAACGCGTTTGGGAGACTTGGGATCTTCATCCTGCGACTCCGCAGATTTTGGCTTGGTCTCACGCTTGGGTTGTTTAGGCCCAATGGTTTCACCCAAATGTTTTTCGGTAGAAACTTTCTTAATGATAGAGGGGAAGGCCCATTTCTTCCGCGGGGCTTCTGCGGGTTCTTCCACATCCGCCACTATCTCCGGGGTGACTTCCGGTGGAGCTTCGGGGGCTTCGACCGTCTTGGTTCCCTTTTTCGGAGCTTTCTTGCTTACCTTCTTCTCTGTTTCCACCTGAGGGGCTGCCGCCTCTACTGCCTCATTCGCAGACTCGGCTGCGTCGTCGACCGTCGGTGGAGGGGATACAGGTTCGGGACGCGGGGGAGCCGCCCGGGAGCGTCGGCGGATAACCGTCCGGCCCACGCGTTTTTCTGTTGTCACCACGCCCTTACTTTCCGTGCGTGTGACTACCCGTTTTGTCGTCGGAGTACCTTGCTTCTTATAGTACTCTCGAACAATCCGTTCTTCTTCCGCCCCAATCAGGCTAGTAGGATTCTTTATGTTTATTCCGAGCCGCTGCACCACTTCCACGACGTGCCGACTCTCCTGATTCAGTTCTTTGGCCAGTTCGTATATTTTCAACCTTCCCGCCATAAACCCCGTTAGTTATCCTTGGTTTCTTCCTCAGTTTTTGCCTCAGCGGCGCCTTCCGTCGGCTGAGCCAACGGCGCTTGCTCACCGGCTTCATTCATTGCTTCCGGCTCGCCCGCATCCTTGGTTTCCTGGGCGCGAACTTCCGCTTTCAATTTAGCGAAAACCTCGTCCGCTGATAGCTTCTTCGAAGAAGGCAGCGGAGCACCAGCCTTCCTGGAATCCACTACCGGTGTCAACTTTTCGAGCAACTCCGCTTTCTCTTCAGCGAAGTTCGGTGCCGCCACGACCACTTTGGCACCTTCGACCAACGCCTGTGCTTTTTCGTCCGCCATGCCGGGAATCGCTTTCAGTGCGGCCGGCTCAGAACTCGCAAGCACTTCTACCTCAAACCCAAAATGATAAAGAGTTTTTGCCATGGTTTCGTCCACATCCGGGATGCGTTGAAGCAAGGTTCTGGCAGCTTCCAACCGTCCCGTCATCTTGGACTCAGACACAATATCGATTTTCCAGCCTGTCAACATCGACGCAAGCTTGACGTTCTGCCCGCGTTTGCCAATGGCTAAAGACAACTGATTATCTGCCACCACGATTTCCATGGAGCGATTTTCTTCGTCGAGCAGCACCTTTTGTACTTCAGCAGGCGCCAGCGCATTGCATACGAAGCGACTGTCTTCTTCGTCCCATGGCACAATGTCGATCTTTTCACCGCGCAATTCCTGCACTACATTCTGCACGCGCACGCCCTTTACCCCAACGCACGCTCCCACTGGATCCACATCGGGATCCCGCGAATCGACCGCAATTTTAGCGCGCACTCCGGGTTCCCGGGCCGCGCTCTTAATTTGCACGATACCTTCGGCCACTTCCGGCACTTCTTGGTGGAAAAGCTGAATCAACAATTCCGGGCAAGTGCGCGACAATACGATTTTCGGACCGCGAGGTGTTTGTTGAACATCGATCAAATACCCCATGACTCTGTCGCCGGGACGGTAGTGTTCTCCTGGAATTTGTTCACGACCAGGAAGAATCGCATCCGTACGGCCCAGATCAATGATGAGGCAGCCTTTTTCAATACGCCGGCATACACCACTGACCAGTTCACCCTTGCGAACGTTAAACTCGTTATAAATAATGTCGCGCTCCGCATCGCGCACCTTCTGGATAATCACCTGTTTAGCTGTTTGCGCCGCAATACGACCAAACTCCGAGTTATCCAGCTTCACGCCAATGCTGTCCCCCAGCACCACCTCAGGATCGAGCTTCTGAGCCTCCTTCAAAGAAATCTCAGTGCGGGTATCCTGCACTCGCTCGGAGACTGTCTTGAACTCAAACAGTTCTACTTCCCCAAGTTCATCGTTAAACTGCGCCTCAATCTCTCGCTCCAAGCCAAAACGCTTTTTGGCGGCCATCAGCATTGCCGACTCTAAGGCTTCGATAAGCACCGCTTTCTCGATGCCTTTTTCTTTCTCTACCTGCTCAATTACTCTGACTAATTCGGACGCCATTTTGCTCTCTACTTTCAGTCAAAATTCCACACAAGGTTTCCCCTGCGTATCTGATCCCACGGAATGGTTACCTCTTTTCCCTGAGATTCCAACTCCACTCCCACTTCACTTACACCCCTCAAATGAGCCCGGACGTTTCGTCCTAAACTCTTCACGGGCGAGCTAAGTCTTAACTTCACTTCGGAGCCGATACAACTCTCAAAATCCGGTTTGATCCGCAGCCGCCTCTCCAAGCCCGGAGAAGAGACCTCCAAGTCATACGGTCCAGAAAAAAAATCCTCAACTTCTAAAGCTGGCCCCAGAAGTTCGCTCACTCGCTGGCAATCTTGCAAGGTAACGCCGTGGTTTTCTGTGGCCCCTTCGCTGTGCGGCTGCTTGAGATCAATGAAGACCCTCAATAAGGACCGCCTGGCCAAGGCACAATCTATATCTACCGTCCTAAATCCGTGCGGGCCAATCAGCTTATCGCAAAAATCCAAGAGTCGGTTCTCCAACGGCGACTTTTGGATGGAAATCACAAAACGCTCCACAAAATAAAATGCGGGCGCTCCGGCCCGCAACATAACGACAACTCAGCTGCCATACGTTTATCAGTTTCCCCAAGCGAAAACAAGGGGATACGATAGATCCTTCAAGAAAGCTGCGGTGGGTTATTCGTAGCCGTCGCGCAGCAGCTGCGACATATCTTCTTCGGGGCGCGGCGTGGGGTTCACGGACGGACTTTCCTCGGCCGGGGTTTCATTAGTCTGCTCATTTCCAGTAGTTACACGCTGGATACCAGGTTCTGAGACGCGCGGAACGTTGCTCCCGTCGCTGCGGGGCACGGCGTTCCCCTTAAAAGCCACTCGCACTCGATCTTCGGAACTCGACGTCGCCAGGTACCCGGTCTTACGGTCGACGTAGGCAAAAACGATGTCATCTGGTACCGGAAAGTCGATTTTGGGGTACTGTTCCACGACGTACTTCATGTATTCCGCAAAGATGGGGGCCGCCGATTTGCCACCGCCCTCGCCATAGGCCATCGGCTTTTGATCATCAAAGCCCACCCACACGCCGGTCATAACATGCGGGCTATAACCAATGAACCACGCATCATGAAAGTCATTGGAAGTTCCGGTTTTGCCGGCAATGTTCGGAGCAATGTAGGCCCGGCGCCCTGTCCCTTCCTGAACCACCCCTTTGAGCATGTCGGTCATCACGTACGCAGTCTGAGGAGAAATAACCAAACCGTCGTCCGGTGGCGAGCGTTCCGGATCCTCTCCAGCCAAATCCACGTTCTGCAAAGGACTCGAAGTCTTTTTGAGATCGTACTCTTCTAATATGTTGCTGCTGGTATCCGTGACACGCTCGATATAGACCAAAGAAGCCGGTTTTCCTAAGCGCGGGAAAATGGCATAGGCCTGCATCAATTCTTCCAGACTGGTCGACCAAGAACCAAGCGCGATCGTAAGATCTCGAGGCAACGGGGACGTGATACCTAGGGTACGCGCGTACTGGATTGCATAATCAACACCAATCTCGCTGAGAAGCTTAATAGTCGGAACGTTCATTGACCGGATTAGAGCCGTACGCAGCGGGATCTCGCCTTTAAATTTTCCACCATAGTTATGGGGTTTCCAGTCATCTGCCGCTCCGCCGCCCTCTACCACGACCGAATCCTGACTTTCCTGAACGCTCATGTCCGCCTGGTCTTGCCGGAATACTACTGGCGAATCGGTCACGATCGAGGAGGGCGAAAACCCTTTGTCAAAAGCCGCCGCGTACACCAGGGGCTTAAAGGTGGAGCCAACTTGACGTTTTGCTTGAATGGCGCGGTTGAACTGACTCTTTCCAAAATCAGTCCCCCCCACCATCGCCACTACAAACCCAGTGTCGATCTCGTAGGAGAGTAAAGCCCCCTGCACTTCCGGCTGCTGCTCAAGCGAAGCCAGAACCTTCCCGGTGGTCTTGTCGATAGAATCGATGCGTACTTGCACCACGTCCCCTGACACCAATATCTGAGAGATGCTACGGATGGGGCGCTCATTCAAAGTCACCCACTTCATTCCGTCAAAAGGCATTTCAATCGGGGTTTCTCCGACCACTCCGTAGGCCATTTGGTGATCATCGGATACTCGCTGGACTAGCGCATCGTAGTAGCCTTCTTGCTTGATAAGAGTCTTACCAAAATAGCCACTCGTCGGATCTTCGGCCAAAGTAAGATCGTAAGGCAAGTGCTCACTATTAGAGATGACCGCCGGCAATATGCGTGCCGCGCCGGTCTCAAGCATTACTGTGTCGTGCACTTCCTCAAGAAATTTCTTCTGCGCTTCCGCCCCGTCAACGTGCTTAACCGGTCCGCGCCAACCGATGCGCTTGTCCACCTCTCGCAAACCCTTTTCAAGCGCTTTTTCCGCGAGCTGCTGAAAATCGTAGCGCACGGTTGTATTTACTTTATAACCTTCACGCAACACGTTCTCGTCGCCATACTTGCCCATCAGGTACGTACGGACGTACTCGGTGAAGTAGGGCGAAGCACGGTATAGCTTCTTAAGAGGATAGAGCTTTAAGGGGCGGGCGTAGGCCTCTTCGGCTTCGCCCTGGTTGATGTATCCCTCATCCACCATCCGCTTAAGAACATAGCGTTGGCGCTGCTTGCACTTGCCGGGATTGCGGAAGGGATCCCATTCCGCCGGACGCTGCGGCAAACCTGCTAAGATCGCCGCTTCTGCCAGCTCCAGATCTTGAACTTCCTTTTGAAAGTAGTTACGCGCCGCTGCACCGATCCCGTACGCACCATGCCCAAGGTATATTTCGCTCATGTAGAGACTGAGAATCTCGTCCTTACTAAGAGCTTTCTCCATCTGCCGGGCCAATATCATTTCCCGAATTTTGCGCGTCAGCTCTTTCTTGCGGGTGGCCAAGAGGATGCTACGGGCCACCTGCTGAGTGATCGTGCTCGCCCCTTGGGCGTACTCTCCTGCCATGACGTTGGTCAGCATCGCGCGGGCAATGCCAACAAAATCAATGCCGCCATGTTCGTAAAAATTTGAATCTTCTGCGGCGATAAACGCGCGTTTTACATTTATCGGAATGTCATCGAACTTTACGGGGTAACGACGCTCCACCGTGTATTCACCGATCTTGGCGCCATCAGCGGAATAGACCTCCGTTGAGTGGGAGTGGCGAAAATCTTTCAGTGTGGCAACATCCGGAAGCCCCTGCCAGAGGCTGAAGAGGAAGATAAATCCGGCGAGAATCCCCCCGGCGGCCGCCGCAAAGACCACTACCGAAAAACTGCGGAAGAAACTCCGCAACACCGATTCCGAGTCGTTATACATAATAATTACCTTAAGATCCTAACTGATTGACTCCTCGCTGTCAGCACTTGTGCCAAAAAGCCTAAACGAAGCCGCTAACGCGGCCCTACCCGCTGTTGGATTCCCCTTGACCCGCCCAGCAGATTCCATTCAAGATCCCTGCATGATGATACTGAATAAGCCGCTACCGCCAGAAGACTTAAAACTGACTGATCTGAAAGTCTCGCTTCCCGCCCACGTCGTCCGGGATTTGGAGACCATGTCTGCCAATACCAAGCAAGACATCAGCACGCTCGTCGAGACGTCTCTAAAGATGTTTATCGCAACCCATAACGACTACCTGCGTCGAAACAAGGTGCCTTAGCGTCCAGGCTCAGGCCGCGGGCCGCCGCTGACGCCCAAATCCAACCCGTTCTCAGGTAAGAGAATGACAGGTTTTCGCTCGGTAAACTCTTGGGTGCCGTCCTTTAACTCTGGCAGTTCAAATCCAGCGTCCACCAAACGTTTGCGGGCACGCACCATGCGCTCGATGTAGTAATCGACAGAAATCTTTTGCGATTGCAAATTCTTGAGCCCCTCGAGACGCGCTTGAATTTCAATCCCGTAGCGGTACGCCTCTGCGGCAGTGAGACGGCCTTTGGCCTTGAGTGCTTGGATGTCTGTTTCAGGTCTGTCCGCAAAAAGGGCCTGCAGCTTCGCCGCCTTCTTTTCGCCACCCGTTTTTTCTTCCCGGAGCAAATGAGATAACAACTTCGTGTCGGACAGAAGTTCCTCTTGAATCAATACCTCGAGAGGTACACCGTCCAAACTGTTAATCACAAGCCCTTCAAACCCGAGTCCAAACTCCAACGTACCGCTAACTGGATGTACATAGGCAGTGAGTGATCCAACAAGCGTATTGAAGGCTTGAAA
>JAGQZV010000055.1 GCA_020435295.1 Bdellovibrionales bacterium
TGCCCGCGGCCAGAAAGACGATTTGGCGGCCGGTGTGATTCCGATCGATTCCTTTTTCTCGCCCATCAAAAAGGTGAACTACCAAGTCTCTCACGCTCGAGTAGGTCAGCGAACCGATTACGATCGTTTGGACTTAGAAGTTTGGACCGACGGCTCTGTCCGCCCTGAAGACGCGATGGCTTACAGTTCCAAGATCCTCAAGGATCAGCTCAACATTTTCATCAACTTCGATGAGAGCTTAGAACCGGAAGTGGAAGAACCCATTGTTCAGGAAGAATCGGTAAACGAAAATCTTTACCGCACCGTGGACGAGCTGGAACTTTCCGTGCGTTCGGCCAACTGTTTGCAGAATGCTGGTATCAAATACATTGGCGAACTGGTCCAGAAGAGTGAAGCGGAAATGCTGAAGACAAAGAACTTTGGCCGCAAATCGCTCAACGAGATCAAGGAGATCCTGGTTGAGATGGGTCTTGGCTTCGGGATGAAGATCGACGGTTTCGATCCCGAACACTATTTCGCGCAGAAAAAGAAGAAAGAGGCTCCGGTAGGCGAGCCGCCCGTCAACTAGAAGGAGTAGGACGTTGAGGCACCATCACAGCGGAAGAAAATTGGGCATTTCGTCCCCTCATCGCAAGGCGATGATGCGCTCATTGACGCTCGCCCTGATTGAACAAGACCGGATTAAAACCACGCCAGCACGCGCCAAAGAAGTACGTCGCTTGGCCGAAAAGGTAGTAACCCTCGGAAAACGTGGGGACTTAGCAGCCCGGCGGCGTGTGGTTAGATTGCTGGGAAGTACCCGCACCAACAAGCCCGGCAGCAACCGCGTCCGTTTGGCTATCCAAAAGCTCTTCTCAGACATCGCCCCGCGGTTTAAGACCCGCAATGGCGGTTATACCCGACACATCAAAATTGGCCGTCGCCCTGGCGACAACGCCGAGATGTGCCTGATGGAGTTTGTCACCCAGGCTAGCAAGGCCAAGAAGGCCGCGCCCAAAGGGGATAAGAAAGCGGAGAAGAAGGTCCAGGCAAAGTCGGACAAGTCGGCAAGCGCTCCGAAGGCAAAGCCCGCGAAAAGCGCAGCCCCTTCGGACAAAGGCAGCATTAAGAAATCCGATCTCAAGAGCAAAAAGGGCCCATCGGACAAGCCCTTGCGCCAATCCAAACGCGGGAGCTAAGCGTTTTGACCCAAAGGGCCGCAACGCTCCTTGGTTTTGGGATAGTGGCTGTCTTTCTGCTCGCTCTTTCGTTGGCACCACGGTTTCTCAAGCAAAGGCATTTTGAAGTTTCTATTCCTGGGCCCTCTGTGGGTGAGGCGATTGATCCGGCGACTACGCTACCAGCCTACAACCTGCCACCAGAGTTTTCTTTCGTCGCAGATGATGCGACTTTTAAAAAGACCAAGAGGATCCCGCTTAGCGCCCTTTTTGCCAAAAAGGGTACCCTAATCGTAAATTTCTGGGCCACGTGGTGCGCGCCCTGCCTCGACGAGTTGCCCTCGCTGGAACAGCTCAACCGTCGGCTCAGCGCCACAGCTGAGGGCCCGCGGCTGGTCACCGTTTCGGTTGATGAAAAAACTGGCGTCATTGACCAGCTTTTCAAAACGCTGGAGTTTAAACCCTCTTTTCTGGTCCTCCATGATCCGGAAGGAGCTTTCGCCAGGCAGCTTGGAACCACCCGTTTTCCCGAGACCTACTGGATTGACCGTAACGGCACTATCCTGCACCGCTGGATTGGGCCGCAGGACTGGTTATCCAAAGAAGTCATCGAAAAGCTGGCGCAGCAACCATAACAAGTCGCATGGTAGCTAATTCGAACGTCTATTACTAAAATAGAAATATGATAACTCGAGCTCTGTTTTTGCTTAGTCTGGCCCTCTGCTTCCCGCTTAGCGCCAAAGACACTCCCATGGACCTGAAGGTATTGCCCAAACTTAGCGAGGCCGGCTACAAGCGCCTACGTAAGAATCTTGAAGCTATCGACAAAAACATCAAGTTACTTCAAGAAAACCTGCAGACTATTGAGGGAAACCTGAAAACCATTAAGGGAGAGACAGAGGAACTCGATAAGCTTGGCGCCGAGAACCAGGACCTGGTGACCAACTATAAAGGGTACATCACAAAAGCGCAGTCCGAAGACGCCAAGAACAGACAAGCACTCGATCGTCTGGTCAAATGGAAGAGCCGCTTGCAGACGGCCGCAGACGCATCCAAACCTTTATCCGAAGAACGCGCACAACTGAAACGCGCAGAAGAAGAGATCGCGAACCGCAAGATGTGGCAACAGGATGCCGCCGCAAAAACGGCCCGCGCCCAACAATTGATGGCGGAATTGCGAAACAACCAAAGCAAAATCAATGCGAAGAAAAACGCTCTAAGCGTGGAAAGCAAATTGTGGGAAACCCGCTTTAACAACTACCGGACGATGTTGCGTGAACTGGAAAAAGATCGTTCCAGCTACACGCAAATTCTAGCAAGAACCCCTTACTATTAGACGCTTGCGCCGGGCGCAAACTTGCACCCGGCTCGAGGCCACTCTCGCCTACTGTTCGTCCGCGTAAACGGGCGGGTAGTAGGTGTTCGGGGGAGGCATATATCCCGGCGGGATCACACCGGGCGGGTACCCAGGGTACGTCGGGTAACCGACATACTGACCAGGGTACTGACTCGGGTATTGAGGGTATTGGCCGGGATACTGTCCGGGGTACTGACCAGGATATTGGCCAGGATACTGACCCGGGTATTGCGTCTGATACTGGCCAGGGTACGTCTGGCGCGCATAGACACATTCTTGTCTATAGGCATTTGCAAGATTGCTGCAATCCACTCCACAACCGGAAAGTAGAATCAGCCCCGCTACTCCTACCGACATCACTAACAAATTCTTCAACGTCCGCATGTCTCACTCCTACCTTGTCGCTCACCAGCGGGCGGTACCCGCGGAGGACCGCACAGAGCCGTCTGTGCTCGGCTGGTACTAGAGCAAGAGTTGGGCCAACGTCTATACGCACGGTCTACACGCGACATAGCCCAATGAGAACCGTCAAATGTTTTGCAGGAACGACAAAAAACGGCAAGAAAAAGTGCCTAGTTACTTTTGGAACCGCTCATGGCTCCAAAAGTAACTAGGCACCTCTTTAAAAGCGGCCGGCATGAAACTGCATTGAGGCTTTGAGAGCGTGCCGGCAAGGCGTTCGGGCCTGGTGTCGATGTGACTGCAGGCAAGACTCCAGCCGACCCGCCGCCTTGTTTTCGCGGCAGTAGAAATAAATCTCAAACGAGCAAGCTTCTTGGAGGTTGGCCTGACGCTTTTGCTGTTTGCGACGCACCACTTTTTTCGCGGCAGCTTTCGCTTTTTGTGCTCGGTATTCGGGCGACTTCAATTGTTTCTCTTCCGCCAGAGCCTGCCCCCAAGCAGAGCCCACACGACAGCCGATACTTAGCGCCGAAAACTGCCGGATCAAACACTTACTTAACTTCCCGCCTTCATTCAAAGTATCGCCGCAGAGGGATTCGATGTCCTGCTTACACTTCGAAACACGATCCACGGGAAGCTCCATATAGTCTGCCACGCGGGAGTTGACCCGGCACCATTTTGAAAGTTGATTGTAATGGAGGAAGAGACAGTAGGCTTTGCCGGCGTCCGACTCGTAGCCGACACAGTATTCCTTCAGCTCGGCATCGCACGAGCTGTTCCATTCGTTCGCGGCACTGATTGCAGGAAGTACAATCACAAGCACTAGGACAGACAATCTACTCATGGCCCTACCCTAAAGAAAATTGGATTCGTTTTGGCGTCTACGGAGAAGACTTTTGAACGGGAATCGTGATGAAACTCTTATAATTATACGCGACGCGCCACCCGACCGTCAGCCCCCCCCTTTTGCACCTGCTTGAATCCATGGACTTTTCTTCGCCGTGCAAGCGTAAGCCCCCAGAAAAACTACCCAAATAGTGCCCCGCGCCAAATAGCAGCAAGTCCTAATATTTTTAGCTACTTAAGCTATTCCTGCCGGACTCCGATAAGCTATCGAACAACTCTATGCAACGGCTTCGCCCCATTCTCTTGATCTTTCTTCTTTTTGGCTGCATAAGTCCGCACGCTAGCACGGAGGCAAATCGCGACAGCGTGCTTGCCGGCTTGACCCGCACTCCCGACATAGAAAAACAGAGCGCCGAGCCTGGACAAGAAGCCACCGTGGAGGAATCCAGTAGAAAAACACTCCGAGAACAGGCAGAAGATTTTGACAGATTCCTACAAGGCAAGCTGAGTGTTGAAGAAAACGCGAAGATAAAAAACGCTTGCAATGATATTCCGGAAAAAAATCCATTCTGCTTCAGCATACTCAACTACCCGTATTTCACGGAAAAGAAGGAAAAGCTCCGGAAAGCTGAAAATTCTCCGAGCAAGCGAATACGCCGCGTGAATCCGAGCTACCGAAAAGGCGAACTCGCCAACTGGACCGCCCTGCGCTTCGCCCCTCCCGCTGCCACTATCAGCCCGATGGCAGGTCTGCGAAAGGCTCGCTTTTCGCATCTGAAAGAACTCGCACTGCGGGAAACCGAGTGCCCACTTTACATCGCTATTTCCATTGCGGCGGCTCTAGAAGATCAACTGCCGAACAAAGATTCCCTGGGGGACATCGCACGCCTTTACGAAAAAGGGGGAAACTGCATCCCTGAAGAAACTCCTGACGACAAAGCAACCACTCTCACTCGCGCAGGTTTGTTCCAACTCTTGGATAATCAACCCCAAAAAGCCTATGAGCTCTTCGTACGTGCCTCGAACGTTCCGAATGCTGTTAACTCCCGTCCACTTTACTGGCGACACCGAATGGAAAAACTCCTCGGTAAGACCCACGACGCGGAAAAGTCGCTCAAACAGCTCTCCGACAAGTACCCCTTCTCATTCCATACCGTCGTCGCGCAGGCGGCCATCAACGCGGATCCGGGCTCCCTACTCTCCCAACCGCACCGGGACGCCAAGCGGTCTCAACTCGTACCGGCCATCAACTTGCTTATCGAGCAGGTCGAAATCCTTCACAAATTTGGCCTTGAAAACAGCGCCCGCACGGTACTCGATTGGGCCGTCGGAGAATCCAAAGATGTAGAACCGGAAGTAAAACTCTACTTGGCAGAGCTCAAAGACCAAAAAAGCGAGGACCATCTAAAAAAAATCAAGTTGCTTGCAGATGTTCTTTACGATCACCCTAACCTAATCAGCAAGAAATCTATGGAGCTATACTTTCCGAAGCCCTACTTTCCAGTTTTCGAAAAGCACTCCTCAGGCCTAGATCCCTTTCTCCTCCTTGCCATCGCAAGACAAGAAAGTGCTTTCAATCCTCAGGCCGTTTCCTCTGCGAACGCCGTAGGGCTCCTCCAGGTAGTGCCACAAACCGGAAAAAAGGTAACTAACGCCACCAAGCGGGCACTAATGAAGCCGGAAACTAATATAAAAACCGGATCCAAATACTTTCAGCAGCTTCTGAAAAAAGTCGGAGGGCAAATCCATCTCGCCATGGCGGCATACAACGCTGGCCCCAGAAAACTCAAGGAATGGCTGGGCCGGTACCCAACTGATGATCCGATACTTTTTATCGATATTCTCCCGTACCGCGAAACACGCGACTATGTCGCTCTCGTGCTACGCAACTACTACTGGTACCGACGCATGCATGGCACTGAACAGGAAGCTCGAGAAATATCAAAGCGCGTCTTTGATCTTCAGAATTAGTTTACCAAACGATCCAAAATATCGCGTGCTTCTTTGAACCGGCTGTAATTCCTGACCTCTGGTCCCAGCTGGCGAAACCAGGCATAGTACTGGTCCACAGTTCTCTGAAACTCTTGGTCAGTGTTGTGTACCATTTGCATCAAAAGAATCTTTTGAAGCAAGCACTCACCGTGAATGGTGTTCTTTAGGCCCGTACTTCGCAAGCAAAAGTCCATTCGCTTTACCATCTCCGGCACCGATATATGTGCGATGGGCGAATAGTAAGCCTTAAAAACATCGAACATTTCGTACGCACGGTGCAAGTCATCTTGACCAAAGCCACGCTTTGGGGGGTTGTGGAAAGCACCTATCTTGGCCAGATCACGAGTCGGCACGACTGAACCGTAAATGAGATCCAAGCTACTCTTCGCATCTTCAACTTTAGCCATCGCTACGGTTTCCTTGCACAGTCCATCTATCTTGCTAACTGCGTGATCACAAAAACTGATCGAGAGATCTTTTAGTAACTTCATGTCGGGCGCCTTACCGCCCAAATACTCGCTAAGTAGCGATCCGTCTACAGCTGCGTAGTAGATGTCTTCCTTTCTACGTTGCTCATAGGTATCTACCGAGGCATTATAGAAGAATGCCCGACCGGCTCCTTCCGACAAGCGCGGGTGGTCGAGCGTCTGTCGGGCTCCCGCCCCCCCCATTGAAATCGCAAGTTGCGGGGGCACTATCTCCAACGCAAGAAGTGTTTCCAAACGGGTGATCCCGTAGGCATCCAAAGTATTTCGCACCGGAGGGTAGTTCGAAAACCGCGCTTCCGCACGCTGAAAATCCGCGCGCTCCATGTCAAAGTCGCGACCGAGCAGGGCAATATCGCCTCCCTTTAACTGAAAAATCGACACGTGTCGAAAGTGCTCATTCATAGTTCGAAGTACCAATCGAAGTAAAGAATCCGTGAACGAGTAGGTATGAATCCACTGCACAAAAACCCCATCCGGATTCATCTTCTTCTTGGCAATTCGGTAGAACTCAGAGGTATATAGATTCTCCACTCCCGCCACCCACGGGTTACTGGGTTCGCTCACTATTAGGTCGTAGCTTTTGTTTGCAGCCGCTAAGAATCGAAAAGCATCCATTTCGTGAATGTGCACTTTTGTGTTGCTAGACGCTCCCCCATTATAACGATCAAAATAGTTGCTGTTCTTGATCACAGCGTGGGATATTTCCATCACGTCAATGCTATCGATCTCGTCGTACAGACTTAATACCCCAATAGTCATTCCTGTACCGAAACCGATAACCGCTGTATTGGTGAGCTTTCGCGCTAGGATTCCAGGAATGTGTCCAAGCATCACAGTGGTGAAGAGATCACCGCGAGTGTTACCATCGGACTTTCCGTTCACAAACAAGGTACGGGAGAATTCCTCTCCATTATACTCGCTCTTTCCGATTCCAATCGACGTGTTTGGCCCGTCCTCATAGTGCAAGTAGGTAGTGTTTCGGCTCAAGTACTTCGTAAATGCAGCCTTCCCTTCAAACGTGACGCCCTCTATCGGGAGAGGTTTTCTAAAGGGTTGGATATAGTTTTCTTTCGTATAGAGCGGCATTCTAGCCACTCCTAAAACAACAACAACCACCGCCAGTGCGGCACCGAGCTGGAATCTGTCCCAGCGACGCTTTTTCCTCTGCGGAAAAGCCCAGTAACTCAATCCTGCAGAAAGCACACTGAGGCCTATCGTTATCTTGAAAATATGATCTAGATTGAAAACGTAGTAGAGATAATACCCGCCCACCAAAGCGCCCACCACCGCCCCCACGGTGTTAACGCCATATAGGTAGCCGACGTCCTGTCCCAGACGCTCCTTGTCCTCTTTAAAGAGATGAAAACACAACGGAAGACAAAGACCGCATAGACCAACGGGCACGGCGAGAAGCGCGGTCACGCCAAGAGCCAAACGAAACTGGTAGACTCCGAAGTTTTGCTCGATGTCACGAAGCCCCGCGCGCAGTACGTGAGCCCAATATGGCCAATACTCGCCCGAGACGTAAAGGACTAGTAGCGCCAGCGCGACAAAAATCTGATTCCAAAATAGCATCGCCGGCTTCGCCTTTTCGAGTCGGCGCACAAGCAAACTTCCAATTCCGAGCGCAAATACAAACACCGAGACAATGAGCGTAAAATTGAACGTCGAAGCACCAGTCGCGAGTCCCATAAGACGTATCAAAACCGTTTCCAGAGTGAGCACGTAAAACCCAGAGAGAAAACCGACTCCCAAAAGGGCTTTCTGCCTAACGGTCAAGCGCTCCCAGAAGTACTCTTTTGGATCCGTTTTGGTCTTGGCTTTGCTTCGGCTTGCCCGTAGAGGTGCCGGTTCGAATTGAGGAGCATAGAAAAAATAGAGAACTCCCGCCACTACCCCATTTCCTACCGCCCCCAACCAAAGAGCGCCTGACAAACCGAATTGAGGGACAAGAAAGTAGCCGGTAAAAAGACTGCCAAAGGCTGCCCCAACAGTATTAAAGCCATAAATCCGCGCATGCCAGTAGCTCGCACTTTTTAGGTCAGGACTCAAGGCCTGGGTCAAAAGCGGAAGCGTTCCACCCATCAGAAATGTGGGCGGCCCCAAAAGTACCAGAGCCAAGAGTACATCGGTCAGGGCGCTTGAGACACCAAAGGCGTGGTAAAAATGCGACACAATCGGAAAAAGCACAGCAAAGAAAACAGGAAATAATATCGCCCACGCGAGTAGGGCCATTTCAATAAAAGCGTAGGTACGCACTAGGTTCCAGCGCCGAGTCGAAGCCCATCTTCCAAAGGTGGCGTACCCTGCAGAAAGCCCACCCAAGAAGATGGCGAGTACAAAGGCGGTCGCTCGCGCGTGGGATCCGAGCAGCAGCGCCATATACTTGTGCCACACGACTTGATACAGCAATCCAACGGCGCCCGAAAGGAACACAATCGCAAATAGTCCCCACTCACGGACTCTTTTTGAATCAGGCAGCAGCACCATAGAGAGTATAGGTCCTCCATAACGCCTATCGTCATTTCCTCCAGCGATCTTTACGTCACCAGACTGACAAAAATCGCGCGACAGCCTGACGAAATTTGTCTGTAATCCCTCTCCGTTAGCCCTGAATACGCACAGTCAACAGGGGCACGCGCTTTGCACATCAGGGCCTTGGTGAGAGGAGGTTGCACGCACACCCGGGGAACTCATCACAGACAACGCCCTTTTCAATATCCAGTCATTTAAGGAGTGACCATGAAGATAACTGCCAAAAACGGCTGTGACTTCCGGCCCAAGGATGGAGATTACAGCACAACAACACTCATCGAACTCACACCCGACGCAAAGCTCGGTCGCGTGCCTTCCAACGTTGTTTTTCTTGTGGACGCGTCCAGCTCCATGAGTGGGAGCAAGTGGAAGACTGCTAAGACCGCGATGCGCGAAATTGTGGATTCGTTAAAAGACGATGATCGAGTGGCGATTGTGCTTTTTCATTCGAGTGCTAAAGAAGTCTTTCCGTTGGCTTCGCTTGCCGCTAATCGCGATGCGATGAAGGAAGCGATCAGTAAGTTGGAAGATCCGCAAGGAGTGACCAACTTAGAAGCAGGTCTTAAGAGCGCTTATGGTGCTTTTGATGCCCGCTCAGCCGCAGATAAAGTTAAACGAGTCAATCACGTCATTCTGCTGACCGACGGTTTCCCCACGGACAACCAAGGTTACAGAGTGGAAAAAACCGCTAAATACGAAGACATAGTTAAAACACACGAAGGCATTACCCTCACCGGCATCGGAATCGGTTCAGCGGAAGAGTATGACTCTGGCTTCATCGGCAGAATCTCGGATCTAGGCCGTGGTTCTTATTACCACGCCAATGATCTTTCCAAGTTCAAGGCGGGATTGCAGGCGGAGATTGAAAAACTTCAGTCTTCCGTGGTGGGTGAGCTCACGCTCAACTTCCGCAATCTCAAAGGCCGCCTGATGCGTATTGCTAAGGTAACCCCGGAAATCGTTCTTTACGATTCCCCCGGAAACCCTGGCACGTACAATTTGGCGACAGGTTCCATGACCAAGGACACGACGTCTTTCCTCATCCAGACCAACACCTACGGTGACGGCGTATCCGGAAGCAACCTGGTTCTGTTTGAAATCTTCGCTACGTACGACGGCAAAGAAACAGAACACGTCAAAGTGGAAATCAAAACCTCAGATAAGGAAACAGATCTGACGGCAGCTGACCCGGACGTTATGCGTTCGAGCCAGATGCTTCAGGTTCACCTCAATGGCGAACAGATCAAGAAGAGTCTGGATTCCGGTGATCGCGAAAAAGCGACGCGCCTGATTCAGAATACAACTCGCATTGCCAGCAATCTTGGTGCGAACAACGTCACGCGGGCGCTTACCCGCATGGCGAAGGACGTCCAGAAAGGTAAGTCCGTATCTGACGATTTGGCGACGATACAGGATGAATCTAAGAAGACCCGCTTGCTTATCGGCTAAGTAGGTCAGTTTTTTTCGAGAGTGAGAGGAGTTTGCCGTGGCGGCACCGTGTTCAACATGCAGTGAACCGTTAATACCGGGATCCCTGTTTTGTGACGCCTGTGGCAGCAGCCAGAATCACATCAAAGTAGCTCGGAAGCTGCGGCAAGCCTCTTTCTCGAAAATTAAAGACGCCGGCAAGGGCCTGCTTGCCCCCGGCGAGCGCATCAAAGCGCGCGGGCAACGTTATGTCGTAGAAGAAGCGATAGCCCGAAGCGGCTTTGGCGCCACCTTCCGCGCCCTGCGGGAGAAAGACGGCAAACAAGTCCTCATCAAACAGATGCTCGAACAGAGCAGCTACGATCAATTCAAGGCCCAACTCATGCAGAGCTTTAAGCGGGAAGCGAAGTTTCTTCGCCGCATCAAGCACCCTGCCTTCCCGAGGGGCTTTCAATACTTTCAACGCCACGGTTCTTTCTATTTAGTAATGGAATTCATCAACGGTAAGGAGCTTGCCAAAGCCCTTTCCGATTTTCGAAATAGCAACCCCAAAGTTGAAGACGGGATGCTCGTGTATCTAGGTATCGAGATTGCCGACGCTCTGCAGGTTATTCACGATGCTGGATACATTTACCGTGACTTAAAACCTCAAAACGTGATGCTCGATGGAATTTCTGGTCGCATCAAGATGATCGATTTTGGTACCCTGTATCACCGCTCGGATAAAGACCCCTTGGTCTTTGAATCGGAAGGCTACACGCCCCCGGACTTACTGGATGCCACCAATCCCTTTATGCCGTCCGGCGATATTTACAGTTTAGGGGCGCTGCTTTTTGAGGCGGCTGTCGGCGATACCCCCAGTCAGGGCGAGCCCATTGCCCGGCATCTCAAGGGCCGTGATCCGAGACTCGTTGCGATTATTGAAAAGTGCTTGAACCTCGATCCGACGAAGCGTTTTCAAAAGGCCAAAGAAGTTCGCAACGAACTCGCTAAGCTCACCAACAAGGGTTGGTGGATCTTTAAACGCAGAGATTTTATTGAGCCTATTGAACTTGCGGTATTACCAAAGACTTTGTTCCCCGCAGCCTGTACGTTTTGCGATTACTGTGGGCACTCGGATAACCAGTCCCAGGCCGGTTATTGTGTGAACTGTCGCATTCCGCTTAAGGTCGGTCGCGTGCAGTGGGCCGAGGATAAGAAGGACAAGGGCAAAGAGTTTTTCTTGTATGCGGATGAGACCCTCATCGGAAAATCTTCCGAGGCCCACGTAAGCTTGGGCAATGTTAAGGGCAGCAGCCACCTCGGCGACAAACACGCTCGTATCGCCAAGCGCGGCAATGCACTTTGGCTCGAAGCTCTACCCGGGCACGAAAATGATACGTGGATAAATAAGCGCCGCATCTGCGGCCCGGTGGAACTACTAGAGGGAGACGTCGTCCATCTTGGAAAGGCCCGCATCGCCCTCACGTTCTCCCTGCGTGACGCGTGCTAGTGGCGATCTAGCGGGGCCGGAACATACCTCGCGTAGGTATAACTCGATTCCCCCGCACTCCATCGCCCGATGTCGATACCGATCAAGTTCACACCCTCGACCTCGAGCTGAAAAATCGCTTGAAGAAAAATGTCTGCGTAGGGAAAGTGCCCCGTTCTATCACCCAGGAAATTCATAACCCCGTCTATAATCTCGACCTCACCGGCCGCGGCAACGAGCGCGTCGCCAAAGAAACTGGAATGGTGAAACTCTCTATCTTTCTGGTAACTAGAAACGTAAAAAGCGCCGTCAAGCCCCATTACAAAAAGGGCACGGTACCCTCGATCAGAACGGTAAGCCTGGGCGACCCGTGTGTCGATAAGCCTTCCGTCCGAGTGGCAAAAGCGTACTTCACCATCCGGCTGACGGCAAAAGTGTACGCGGTAGTACTCGCGCTGCTCATCGTCTAGGTAAGTCACCCCCTGACTCATATCTTGCTTAAGCTCGTGGGTAGACATGGAAAAACCCTTGTAGCGTCCCCGCTCGACCCACGCACGCCTTTCCGCATCCAGGCCACGCAACGTACGGGTTAGAGTCGCTTCCGTGTAAACGCGGGGGGCGCAGCGAACAGAAAAGAACTCGGGAATGCCGTTTGCACGGACGGAGACCGCCCAGAAGAGAAGCGCCCATGTAAAAACACCCCAGGTTTGCCGCATGTGGCTACTTGTACCGCAGGTGGCCCTTTTATTTCAAGGTAGCATCTACATACTATTAATATTATTGCACTTTTTTGACATGCCCCACCTCTGCAATGGCTTTTTACCGCTCGGCTTGACGCGTCCAGTAACCGGGAAGTACGGTGGGGGTCTCGTTAGGCAATACATGCGGGGGGTTAACGGGGTTGGTTCAACACGTACCAGAAAACACGTAAAGAAGCACGAGGGGGAGGTCTTCAATGGCTTGGATAAAAACGACGGCGCTTGCCGCCTGTTTCGCAGTATCGCTCACCGGATGCGATCTCATGAAGCCGGTAAAACAAACGAATGCGAAGATGGACCGCATGTTGGAACAGATGATGCGGCTATACGATGAAACGTTTTCTCTACACATAGATGAGAAGCTGGCGGGGGCAGCAATAAACTTCCGGGAGCAAGGCGAGGACTACATCCGCATCCGTGCCCTGCATATCTTTTTGGAAACTGGAAACCCGTCTGAGGTCTTATGGTTGTACATGGGTCTTCCGCGCCCCATCATGAGTGACAAGTATGGGCCAATCTACAAGTATTCGAGCCCGGGAGCTCTTGAAGGCACTGGGTTGGAATTTTCATACGAAAACGTAACCTATGTTTATGGAAAAACGCTGCGCCATCAATTGCGCCACCCAGCAGATGGCAGGATTCTCTATAGCAAGGCATTCAACACACTCGATCCGGAATTCTATGAAGTCCTTTCGCTTGCTGTGGAAGCCGCGGTAGAACAGATCCTGATTTTTCACAAAGCGGGCTACCCTAACGAAGAGGCCCGGCTGAAGAATCTGGATCGGGCTGTGCGCGTCTACAACGTCGGCACCGCAGTCCAAGGCGCGCGCATCCTACAGGAGCGCGCCGATTTAGATTCGGATGGCACGGAAGAAGTGCTCATCAAAGATCGGACACTTAGCCCGCAGGCCCTAGCCCTTTCACAGAAGAGGGAGAGTTTTGCGCGCGATGAACAAGAACGCATCTTCTACGCAAATTCGCTCCGCGTACTTCTGGACTCCTTGGGAATGAAGGAACACCTTCCCAAGTTGGCGACGCTGGTCGAGACTCGCCTCGGCCTTAAAGCGGAGCAATGGGATTATCCCAACCCGTAAGTAACACCGAAGGTGTGCGAAAAGGCGGCCCTTGCCAGGGTCGCCTTTTTTTATTGTCCAGAGGCCGCGTAGCGATCGCGCACAGAGCGTATTTCTTCGAATACTTTTTTGTCCTTCAAAGACCGCAACACCTGTAAGTATTCGGCGTGCGTCCAGCAGAGCGGGGTGGCCGATCCGGTAGGGGTTCCAGCATTGTCGCCCTCATCCCAGACCTGCTCGGCAAAAATATATTGCTCACTTGAAAAGTTCTCGTACGCATTTAACCAGTAGGCCAACACATCAGAATTCCAAGAGCCTTCTTCGATCATATGTTGCAGCTCGTAGTGAAGCCGCTCCCCCGTTAAGAAAGGCCACAAGCGCCCCCGTCCGTGCTCTCCATAGCCGTCAAAGCTATACCGATAAAATCCCGGACCTCTTACGGTATCCACACGAATCGTAGCATCCAGTTCAGGCAGCGATTCTCGAACAAAATAGTTCTTCGCCGCACGTACCCCAATTCGAACAAGTTCCAGGAATCCGCCATCTACGATCTCGCTTTCCCAACGAAAGCGGGCATCCCCCCAGGTATTGGCAATGACAAGTCTCTCATCCGCGTTCGGATTCCAAATGGCATCCCAGACGGCGTTGCCGTTGCTTGTTCTCGCACCGTCCAGCCGTAGGTAGTATTTCCCGTTTCCTTTTTGCCCCTGTATCTTCCCATTTTGCGTAAACGTCCAGGTATCGAGGTTATCGCCCTCCCTGAGCGCCCACGCGTCGGCAAGGCTCAGCCAGTGCGCCCCTTCGCTCTGCGCGTGCACGCTAAATGCCATTTCGGCTCCCGCAACAAGAGCAGCGATGACAAACCCCGCGGAGTTGGGTGAGATGCCGTAGTTTTCTTCCCACCGTTCCTGATGCGTCCATGGACCCATCTCCGCCAGGAAAGCAACCGCCCGGGAAACCATTCCCCAATACTGCGCAACCTCAATAAGGCCCTGTTTCCATAATCGGTACGCAAAGAGCACCGGCATCGCGGTCTGATCGGCCTGGTACCCTCCCCAATGCGGGCGCCCGTCGACCCAGAAGTTTTGTGGAAAGCTGCCGTTCTTCTTTCTCGTGCGCGATCCGAATGCCCACTCCCCGTCCTTTTCCGTAAATTGAGCGGCGCGCATTCGGTTCAAAATAGAGAGAGCCGCGTATCTCCAACTGCCAAAAAAGCATTCCCTACATGATACAGATCTCGCGGCCAAACTACATGGTAGCCACTATTTCCATACGGGTTAACATTTTGATTCTCGATCTGCGTGTCCCCCCATGGATGAGAAAGCGAGGCCACACCAGCACCAGGGTAGGTCTTGTCTTCCGAAGTCTTCAGCACAAGAATAGAAGTCTCCTCAAGCTGTTGACGGCGTTTGGGAGACCGGGCATCAGTCAGTCTATCGAGGCTTTTGAGGTACGCCTTCCAATGAGACGTGTACTTCTCAAGACTGGCGTCCATGCCGATCGGAACCTCTGCAACAAAGGCCTTGTCTTTTTGCTCGGCAAAAGCAACAGATACCGAAAACCGGTAACTCCCCTTTTTTTGCGGGATATCGATCTGTCCCATAAGGGCCACGTTGCCCACGGGGGCTTCACTAAACTCAAAGTCCATTTTGAAATCAGCTTTCAGATCCGTGAAACCGTCAGACTTTCCGACATAGCCGACCGATTTCTTTTTCCAACCTGTGGAGGCCCGCACCACTTGCCAGCCAGAAAAAACTCCATTCTGTTCTCCTGCTATGAGTTCCGGTTCACTTTCCGCGCTATCACCGAAGATCGAGTTCGCGGCTGCGGGTTTGTGCAAGTAGTACAATTCCAAGCCGTCGGCGTTGGCGGTAAAGCGAACCTGCTGCAATAGGGTATCCGTATCGGGATCTGCCCAAATGATTTTCTCCAATTCGTAGCGTCCGTGTTTATCGCGATGGATGACTTGAAAAGCCGGTGCCCCTGGGAGGCGGCGCACGCTACTCTCCATGTCAAATTGCTCCTCATGTAGAAAGCTTTTCCCATCCGTAACGAGGAACTGGCTATCGCGAACCTGAGCGACATCGACTCTAGGATAATAGACTTCCGTGATGATCCCGCGCGCCAGCGTAAACCACACCCTAGAACGTACCTTCTCACGCGGATTCTGGTAGGCGGTCCCAATCCCTTCTTTTTCAGCGGACTGCCACCCAAATGGGTTCCCAGGCCCTCCAAAAGCCAACTGAGCGTTGGCAGGCGCACACAACCACACCGACAGCATAATCCCGATGATTTTTCTCATATGTTTTTCTTCCGACTATTTACGTTTGGAGCGCATGTCGAGATACACGGCCAAGATTATCACAACGCCCTTGAACACTTTTTGATAGTGCTCGCTAACGCCAATGAGACTCATGCCGTTATTCAACACACCCATGATTAATACGCCGAACAGCGTCCCGCTCAGCTTTCCCACACCACCCATCAAACTCGTCCCGCCGATCACGACGGCAGCGATGGCGTCCAGCTCGGCCAATTCCCCAGCAGTAGGGACCGCACCATTGACGCGAGACACATCCATCACACCTGCTAGAGCTGCGAGCAGCCCCATTACAAAATAAGTAATCCAAAGGGTGCGCGCGACCGGCACTCCGGAAAGCTCAGCGGCTTCCGTATTTCCGCCAATCGCGTAAACAAAACGACCATAGCGCGTGTACTTCAGCACCAACATGGCAAGCCCCGCGCAACTCAGAGCAAGAAAAACAATATAAGGAATACCCCTGTAGCCGCAAAAGACCGCGGTCCCGGCAACACACAGCATGCAAATTAAAAGCGTATTCTGTATTAAGCGGCGTTCGACGGGAGTGCGCCAATGCACAAAAACCGCGCCGAGAGCGACTACCGCAAAGAGCAACCCACTGTAGCCAACCGGCAAATACTCGGAACTGAGCGCGCCAAAACTATCCCCAATGGGCGAAACCGCCTGCGCCCCTGAGATAATCAGTGTCAGCCCCCGGCAGATGACCATCATGCCAAGCGTAACAATGAACGGGGTAATTTTTAGCCTGCTGACGGCAAAGCCAGTAAACGCTCCGCTTAAGCCACCTACGAGCAAAGCGATTCCGGCGGAAAGAAACGCACCCGTCGCACCCATCGCAGAGAATCCGAATTGCACTTGAGTGATCGCCGCGACCATTCCACACAGCGCAAGCACGCTTCCCACTGAAAGATCGATCCCGGCGGTGATAATGACCAACGTCATGCCAGTTGCCAAAGTCAGATTCGTGCATATCTGACGAGAAAGGTTGCTGAGGTTGCGGCTGGTTAAGAACGTCCCGTCACTAAGCGCGTGGAACAGCACCATCACGGCTACGACTGCCAGGCCCGGAAGGACAAATCGTTGAAACTTCTTGACCTTGTCTCCACTAGACGCCAGAGACTCGAACACCGAACCCGTCTGCACTCCAACTTCTTCCATCACGCTTCCCCCGCGGCACGCGCCATTACACGTTCCTGCGTTAGATTTTGGTTCACTAGCAGTCCCCGCGACTCGCCCTCGCGCAGAACAAGGACCCGATCACTGAGTCCAAGAATTTCTGGTAACTCCGAGGACACCACAATGACGGAAATCCCGTCCCGAACTAGCTCTCGAATTATCTGATAGATTTCTTCTTTTGCGCCGATATCAATTCCGCGCGTCGGTTCATCTAAGAGCAATACCTTTGGGCGGGTCGCCACCATCTTAGCGAGAAGGACCTTTTGCTGGTTCCCTCCGCTAAGCACCCTGATCGGATCCGCTCCGTCAGAATATTTCACATGCAATTGCTCGAAGATACCTTCCGCAAAGCGATCCTCTTCTTCCAACTTCAAAAGTCCCGCACGGGTGAACTTATCCAAGACACTAATGGTGCCGTTGAATTCAATCGAGTGATCCAAGAACAGTCCGTCTTTTTTCCGGTCCTCCGGCACGAAAGCAACCCCGCACGCTAAGGCGTCGCCAATTCCGCCCCATTCAACAAGCTCTCCGCGGTAGCGCACTTCGCCTTGCCGCTCCCCCGGCAAAACTCCGATGAGACTGCGCAGGAGCTCACTCCGTCCCGACCCCATCAGCCCAGCAATGCCAAGGATCTCCTTCGGA
>JAGQZV010000056.1 GCA_020435295.1 Bdellovibrionales bacterium
CCCCGCCAAACACGCTGGTGTGCAAACGCGGATGATCCCCACCCCAAACGGCGTATTCGACACGGAGGCTGTTACCCAACATTTTAATGCTATTGCCGGTCCGCACTTCATGGTCTCGCGCCTACTGAGTGTAGAAAACACCACAAATCTCGGCGGCGGAGTGGCCTGGCCACGAAGCACACTCGCTAGCGTCGTGGAGCGAGCCAAATCCCTTGGCCTTAAGCTCCACCTGGATGGGTCGCGTCTCTTTAATGCGGCGGTTGCCTCTGAATGCGAGGCAAAGTCACTTGCAGCCGGCTTCGATACGGTGACTATTTGCTTTTCTAAAGGCTTGGGTTGTCCGACGGGCGCGATCTTGGCTTTCGAGAAATCCAACTGGGATCGCGTCCGGCGACTCAAACAGCTCATGGGAGGGGCCATGCGCCAAAGCGGAATGCTTGCGGCCGCGGCTCTGTATGCCCTAGAGCACCACGTAGTGCGTTTGCATGAAGACCACGAAAACGCCCGCCTTTTGGCGCAGGGGCTCGCTTCCATCCCTGGCCTGCGCGTGGAAAATGAAGCGCCGTCAACAAATATGGTATTTTTTGAAAACCGGCACCCTAAGCTGGACGACGTAGCCTTTAGCCAAGCTTGTGAACGCGCCGGGGTGCGCTTCTCGCAGGTGGGCCGCGCACGTTTCCGGGCTGTCACCCACTTAGATGTAGCGCGCACAGATATAGAAAAAACTCTGGAAATCCTTAAAAAGATCGGCACCCAAGCATGAATGAACCACACAAGAAAACTCTCCGCCAAAATTTAAAGGGCTCACTCCCACTTATGTATCTCATCGTCGGCTTGCTGGCATTGCGGTGGACCATTGTTGAACCGTATGTCGTTCCCACCGGTTCCATGGAGCCCACACTCAAGAAAGGAGATCGCCTCTACGCTCTGAAGTGCGCCTATGACGTACGTTTTCCCTTTACGGACGTTGTACTGTTCCGCACCCGAGAGGTAAAACGCGGCGATGTTATATTATTCCGCAATCCCAAAGATACCAGCATCACCTTTGTCAAAAGAGTGGTGGGAATTCCCGGGGATGAAATCTCTTTTGTGGATGGCACACTCTATCTGAACGGACAGGCCGTAGAAAAGGTACTAGCGCCCGACCGAGGGCTTATGTACGACATCGACAACGAAGAATTCAAACGCCTTTTCATTGAAACGCTCGGAGATGTCCGCCACTGGGTGATTTTGAACGACTTGGCTCCGAACGAACGCAACTACCACAAATTTCTGGTCCCGCCCGACAGCTACTTCGCCGTGGGCGACAACCGGGACAACAGCCACGATAGCCGCGCCTGGGGGCTTGTTCCGTACGCATTATTAAAAGGACAGGCCATGTTTATCTGGTACTCCAGTTACGACTGGACCCCGAGGCCGGAGCGCATCGGCACGCTCATTCAATGAACGCCGACTTCACACACTTACACCTACACACTCAGTACAGTCTGTTGGACGGGGCGATTCGTCTAGACCCGCTCTTCAAAGCCGCCGTCGATGACAAAATGGAAGCTGTCGCCATCACCGATCACGGCAACATGTTTGGTGTTCTAGATTTCTACCACAAAGCAAAGGAGCACGGCATCCAACCCATTCTCGGCTGCGAGGTATATCTAGCCCCGGGCAGCCGGCACATGAAGTCCGCCCCTTTTAATGCCAACAATGAGGTGGCCCCGTATGCCATTTCCCGTTCCGGAATGCACCACCTCATCTTGCTCGCCATGAATGAACTGGGTTACCACAATCTTTGCAAGATAGTGTCCATCGGCTATCTGGAAGGCTTTTACTACAGGCCTCGCGTCGACAAAGAAGTGCTAGAAAAATACTCAGAAGGGTTGATAGCAACCTCCGCCTGTCTGAAAGGTGAGGTGGCCAGCCAATGCCTTATGGGAGACATGGATCGCGCCCGACGCGCGGCCGAGTGGTACTACAAAATTTTCCGCGGCCGGTTCTACTTGGAGCTACAAAATAACGGTGTGCCCCAGCAGATGGTGGTCAACCAACGCTACCAAGAACTAGCAGAAGAAACCGGGATCCCCTTGCTCGCTACTGCCGATTGTCACTATTTGAAAAAGGAGGACGCTTTCACGCAGGAAGTCCTCATGGCAATCCAGACCGGCCAAGTTATTGAGGACCCGAGCTCACACCACACGGTCTCGGAAGAATTCTATTTCAAGCCCCAAGCGCGCATGAAGGAAGAATTTTCCTTTTGCCCTGAAGCCGTCGCCAACAGCATTGAGATCACTAAAGCGTGTCAGTTTGAATTCAAGCTAAAAGACGACAAGGGAAGGCAGATCTACCATTTCCCGAAGTTCGATCCCCCACCCGGAAAGACTTTGGAGCAAATGCTTTGTGAAGACTCGAGAGTGGCTTTGAAGGAAAGATTCGGAGATTTGGAGGCTCTTAGAGGCTCCCCTTTCTCAGGTGAAGAACGCAAGTTCTACGCCGAACGTTTGGAAAAGGAGCTCACTGTAATCAATGACATGGGCTTTGCGGGATACTATTTAATCGTCGCGGACTTCATCGGCTACGCCAAGCGCCATGGCATCCCGGTCGGGCCGGGCCGTGGCTCTGGTGCCGGCAGTTTGGTTGCGTACGTGTTGCGCATTACGGATCTGGATCCGATTGAACACGGCCTACTTTTCGAGCGTTTTTTGAATCCTGAACGTGTTAGCCTCCCCGACTTTGACGTCGATTTTTGCATGGAAAAACGCGACCAAATGATCCGCTACGTCACTGAAAAATATGGTGCGGAATGTGTCGCCCAGATCATCACCTTTGGAAAGTTGCAAGCACGCGGGGTATTGCGCGACGTCGGTCGAGTACTTGGCTTTGCTCCCTTTGAAGTGGACAAAATTGCCAAGCTCGTTCCCGCTACCTTGAACATCACACTCAAGGAGGCCCTTGAGCAAGAACCCCGTCTGCGGCAGGCCAAAGAAACGGATGACCGCACAGAGCGCCTTTTTTCGATTAGCCAGTCGCTGGAAGGTTTGTACCGTCACGCCTCCATTCACGCGGCGGGTGTCGTCATCGCCAACAATCCCATGGTGGAACATTGTCCACTCTACCGGGGAAAAGAGGGCGAGGCCGTCATTCAGTTCGACATGACCAACGCGGAACGCATCGGTCTCATCAAATTCGACTTCTTGGGCCTTAAGACACTCACGTTTCTCCAAAAAGCTGAAGATCTTGTAAACCAGCGCTACCCCGAACGTCATCTCAACCTGAACAAACTTCCGTTGGTAGATGCGGCAACCTACAAGTTGCTCAGTCGAGGCGACACTTTTGGCATCTTCCAGCTAGAAAGTTCAGGGATGCAAGACCTTCTCCGAAGGGTACAACCGGATCAATTTGCGGACATTGTCGCCATCAGTGCTTTGTACCGGCCCGGGCCCATCGGTAGCGGGATGCTCGACGACTATATTTCGCGAAAACACGGGGAAACGCCCGTAGTTTATGATTTTGCCGAATTGGAACCCATTCTAAAAGACACTTATGGGGTCATTGTCTTTCAGGAGCAAGTACAACAGATCGCAGTAAGTCTGGCGAACTACACGCTCGGAGGCGCGGATCTCCTTCGCCGCGCGATGGGGAAGAAGAAAGTTAAGGAAATGGAGAAACAAAAGGAAACTTTTGTTTCGGGTGCCATTACAAATGGCCACAACAAAGAAAAGGTAGAACATCTCTTCGAACTCATGGCCAAGTTCGCAGGTTACGGTTTTAACAAGTCACACTCCGCAGCCTACTCCATGGTGACGTTCCATACCGCGTATCTCAAAACGCACTACCCCGTCGAGTTTTTTGCTGCGCTCCTGACTGTCGAACGCGAAAATACGGACAAGATTACGCGCTACATCGCTGATGCCCGTAAACATGGTATTGCGGTCCTGCCACCGGATATCAACGACAGTGAGACCGACTTTACAGTGTTGTCAGACAAGGAAATACGGTTTGGCTTTGGTGCGATCAAGGGAGTGGGGCAAATCGCGATAGATGAAATTATTGGCGCCCGTCGAAAGGAAGGTCCTTTCAAAGATCTATTTGATCTCTGCGCGCGATCGAACAATCGGGTCGTAAACAAGCGCGTTCTGGAAGCCTTCGTAAAAGCCGGTACCTTCGATAGTTTTGGCGTACACCGGGCTTCGCTGTTCGCAGCCATCGACAGCGCGCTGGAACTGGGCGCAAGCCTCCAAAAAAACCGCGACGACAACCAGAGCTCCTTCTTGGATCTCATGGGCGAGGAGGACAACGGCTTTGCACACCGCGAAGTGTCCTATCCGGAAAAACCACCCTGGAACCGAATGGAAGAACTGAAGCTGGAAAAGGAAACGATCGGTTTTTTCGTTTCGGGCCATCCGTTGGATGACCTCGAGTGGGAACTCAAGAAATACACTACCGACTCCATCACTGACCTACTTCAGCGCTCGTCCGGCAAGGAATGCTTTGTCGGCGCGCAACTCACGTCGTTTAGAGAAATTCTCACCAAACGTGGGGATCGCATGGCGTTTGCGACAGTGGAAGACCAGCTTGCACAGATTGAGATGGTGATTTTTTCCGATGTTTATTTGGAGTCGGAAGAAGTACTTAAATCGGGGGAACCGCTTTGGATTTGTGCCACCCTTGAAGTGGGAGAAAATGGTCACAAGCTCATTTTGTCCAAGAAGAAAGCGAAGGGAAGGATCCTCCCTCTCCGCTACGCGTATGAGGCGCTGGCTCGGGAGGTACACCTCCACGTCCCGGCGCACCGCTGGGCCGGGGCAGACGGCCAAGCCTGCACACGGAACCTCCAGAAATTCTTAAAGAATTCTCCTGACACAACCGGCGCACCACTTTTTCTACACCTGAACCTTGATGAAAAGACCGAAACTGTTCTAAGGTTGAATGGATCTATTCCGATAAACCGTGAAATCATTGAACAAATCAGAACTGACTTTAAAGAATATGGAAGCAAAATTGAATTTCGTTAGCCGCGTCGTCCTACTGCTAGGGTGCTTGGTTTCACTCTCTTCGCTTCGAGCCGAGGGCGAGAACTTTAATATCTCTGCCCCCATTCCCGACGACATGTTGACACAGACCGGCAAGTTCGCGATGGACTTGAAGCACCAGGCGGTCGTGAACTGGCTGAAGGCCGAGATGAAGGACAAGTTTTCCGCGGTAGAGGAAAAAGTCACTCCCGAGTTTACTGAAAAGTATGTATTGGACTTCACCCGACGAAAATTCTTCTCGGGAAAACCCTACATGGAAGTTAAAGGGCATCTAGATGCGAAAGGGCTAAAAGAGTGGGCCCGGATTGCGTCCGTAAAGTCCGAGAGTACGTCTTTGAACCCGCTTCTTGTATTGTCTTCAGATTTCCCCGACAACACGATATCACCGGAAGATACGGCGACAAGTGTCGAATCCAGCAAGTACGCTAAAGTTGTACGTACCTTGCTAGACGCTTCTTTGGCCAAACTCAACGTAAACCTAAAGATTGTTCCTTTTTCCCGATTTCCCTTGAACAAACCAGCACGTACTAAGAATGAAATCGGTGCTCTGCGCGAAATCGGTCTTTCGACAGACTCGAAGACCGCCCTCTGGGCCCACCTCTCGTCCTGCTACAGCTGCGGCGGGGCGAAGCTGGATTTATACTTGTACAACTTCGATCAGTCCCGCATCGCTACGGCGGACACGGAGGACCTCGCCCTTGCCCAAAGTGACATGGCAAGTGACGCGCGCTTGAACGAGACTCTCGCAAAGCCAATCTCCGATTTCGTCCAACGCCTGGAACAAGTCATTTCGAAAGGCGCCCTGTTCAGCTCAGTTTTTAACCTAGTCGTTAAAGGCATCCCCTACACGAGTCACAACCAGCTCGAGGACGCAATGGCTAAGCTCGACTACGTGGTGCGCATCTCGCTGCGCAGCATGGAACCTGATGGCGCCGAGTTTGAAGTAATGAGTTCGGTGGGCCCCGCAGAATTTTCTGAACGATTGGGTCGATCGCAATTTTCTGGCTTCAATCTCAAGGTCCTAAAAATTGATTCCGACGCTCTCACTGTGAGATACTGGAAGCCTGGAAGCTCATCGTAACCGCGCCTACCGCCGGCCGCGTCACAAAAAGGATTACATTGTGCCAATACGAATGTTTTTTCTGTTGGCCTTGGCATCGCTTGGTGCCTGCAGCTCAACAGAATTAAACGAAAATGCGGACAAACCGCTCTCACTCTCCACCGCACCAGCGCCATCCCTGTCTAACGGCCCCAAGAAACTTCTGGTCGTGCAACCCGTCAATCTCAGCTCCCACGGCGCTCAAATACTGGAAAAAAGTACCCTGCTCTTTATCGAATCCTGGATCCAGTTAAACGGCACCTTCGCCTATGTTCCTACTGACGATTTGGATACAGAAGAAAAGTTTATCGGCCAAGATAAAGTCTACGATGTCGACAAACTGATGGACGTGGCTGCCGATCACGGGATCTCTGCTCTAGTGGTGCCAGAAATAGAGGAGATCGAGGTCCGCAATGAGGGAGACACTGAAGGTTTTTTCAGAAACCGAACACAAATAACTTCCGCTAGAGTACGTATACGCGTATACGACGTCAAAACGCGCAAACAGATTCTTTCGCGCCGAAGAACTGCCAAGTACACGGAAGGTCAAACAACGTTTCTTGGCGGCAAAGATGAAGCACAGTACGTAGAATCCCACGGAGAGGAAGCGGTCAAACTAGCCATGGGAGAAGTGCTCGAACTACTCCCGAAGTATGCCAAACGTATTGATTGGACCGGGCAAATCGCCCGCATCGACCATTCCCGCATTTATCTAGATTCGGGTCGCATCACAGGACTTAAGATCGGGCAGATCTTGAAAGTGTACGCCCCTCTCCACCGGGTACCGAACGAAGCCACGCATGAGGAGCTCGGCATTGCGCGTGGTCCCCTCCGCGGCACTATCAAGATCACAGACTTCGTCGGTGAGGACGGCGCATTGGCTCAGATCCATTCTGGTAACGGGTTTACCGCGCGCGATCATGTCGAGATGTTCTTGCCGCGCCACCTCAACTAGAATCTTGCGGACAAAAAAGTCTAGACCCCCACTCGCCCCCGCATTATGACAGCCCCATGCCCATTGAAATTTACAACAGGAGGGGAATCGGCTGGCAGGACTTGGAAAACCTCCGCCAACAAAAAACCCGCTTGGCCATCCAGACCCCGGGTTCCCACTATCTGATTCTCAGCGAACCTGAGGCCACCTTTACTGGCGGCAAGCGCGCCTCTGACTTCGAATTGCTCCCCGGTGCTAGAAACTCCGGCGTCTCCATCCACCGAGTCTCCCGCGGGGGCCGCTGGACCTACCATGGACCAGGACAAATGCTCATTTACCCCGTTTTCCGCCTAGTCGACCTAGGATTTCCCTCCCGCGGCGTGCGTCCTTTTTTGGACCGACTGAGCGCCGGGCTCATCGAGTGGTTGGTGGGGCTGGACGTTCCAGCCACACTGGGCGAGCCGTTTGGGATATATGTCGGGGGGAAAAAAATCGCGGCTTTCGGCTTGTCCCTAGAACATGGGGTTATCAGTCACGGCGCCGCCCTTTATCTTGCACCGCAACACTCCGCTTTTGAGCATATTCACCCGTGTGGGGTTCCCGGCCAAAAAACCACGTCACTTTTGGAGTGTGGTGTGCGTCTCAGTTGGGATGAAGTATCAGCCCAAATCGTTGAAACTCTTAAAAAAAGTTTTTTGCCAGATTCTGATTGGGCCTATAATGTAGGGACACAAAAAAACGCATTGAGCGTAAAGACTATTACCGGAGAATCTCATGGCTGATGACCAGAACAAGAAATTTATTATCCCAGCCGCCGGCGGCTTGGTGGTGGGTGCTGTACTGACGTTCTTGATACAGATGCTTCTTAGCTCGTCGGGCGGAGACAACCCGGTTGTGGCAAAATACAACGGAAACAATGTCCGTGCCGAAGAGGCCTTTCAGTCAATCAAGACACGTTTGTTTGACCTCGAGGAAGAAATGTACCGCCTGAAAGAACGGGCGATTAGCGACTATGTCGAACAGCGCCTGTTGCTAGCGGAAAGTGAAAAGAAGAACATGCCCATCCCGCAGCTGATCGAAAAGGAGATGGGTGGTGAAGAGGCAGAAGTGACGGACAAAGAGATCACTGAGTTTCTCACGTCCAAAGGCCTTAGTCTGAACGATCCACGGATTCGCAAGGAAGACGTTAAGGACTATCTCAAGTTCCGGCAACGCCACGAAAAACGCCAAACGTATGTCGACAAGTTGAAAGCACAAGCGAATGTGCAGATACTTTTGAAAGAACCTGAATCTCCGAAGATTGCGGTTTCCACCGATGGCTACCCGGTTTGGGGCAAGGCTAGTGCCCCTGTTACCATTGTCGAGTTTTCCGATTTCGAATGCCCTTACTGCTCGCGTGTTGTTCCGACAATTGCACGGATCAAGCAAGAGTACGGAGAAGATAAGGTGCGCATTGTTTTTCGCGACATGCCGCTACCGTCTCACCCACGCGCCATCCCCGCGGCTATCGCAAGCCATTGCGCGCATGACCAAGGGAAGTTTTGGGAATTCCATGACGTTCTTTTTGAGAACCAACGCAAACTTGGAGATGAGGATCTCAAAGCCTACGCGAAGAAGATCGGCTTGGATGAAGCCAAATTTGCCGAGTGCTACAGCAAAGGCCAGTTCAAGGATCGGGTCGAAGGCAGCCAGCAAGAGGCCCAGAGAGTGGGAATTCAAGCTACCCCGTCCTTTGTAATCAACGGCACTTTGCTACAAGGGGCACAGCCCTTTGAGAAATTCAAAGAGAAGATCGATAGAATTCTCAGCAAAGGCTAGACTAACTAGTCTGATAGATTAAAGCCGTCTGGATTCGCCTCAGACGGCTTTTTTTTTGCCGTAACTTGCTCAGCAACGAATTCCAAACTGCGTTAGTGAAGCGCAGGCCGGCGCTCGCGAGAACGCGGACGAGGCCGACGTCGAGACTGGCTTGCCGAAACTTTTGCCTTCTTGGCTTTTGCCTTGCGGTCGCTTTGTTTCGTTTCTCCCACCAAATCCCGGTGCAGCATAGAGGCCTTCACGAAGCCTACAAACAAAGGGTGAGGGTCGAAAGGCTTGGACTTGAATTCTGGGTGGAACTGACACCCCACAAACCACGGGTGAGCAGGCAATTCAATCATCTCAACAAGATCTAGTTCGGCGTTGACTCCACTAAAGCGCAGTCCCGCACCGCTAAGGATATGCCGGTAATGATTGTTCACTTCATACCGATGACGGTGGCGTTCAAAGACTTTCTTCTTGGAGTATACTTTGGAAACCAATGAATTGGGTTCCAAACGGCACTCGTAGGAACCTAGTCGCATGCTTCCACCAATTCGCTGGATTTTTTTCTGGTCCTCCATCAAATCGATGACAAACTCGCCCGTTTTGGACACTTCGCGGCTGGTGGCCTTGGTCAACCCGCACACATCTCTCGCGTATTCTATGATCGCAAGTTGCAAACCAATACAAATTCCGAAGTAAGGAACCTTATTCTTTCGGGCATAGTGGATGGCACGGATTTTACCCTCCACACCACGCGCGCCAAAGCCTCCAGGAACCAGAATTCCGGAGAGCCCTTCCAAGAGAGCTGCGGATCCGGGCCCCTCCAACTTTTCCGAGTCAATATACTCGATGCTCAGGCGGCAATTATTCGCTATGCTTCCGTGGTTCAAAGCTTCACTCACACTCTTGTACGAGTCGGCCAAATCAACATATTTGCCGACGATGCCGATGCGAACCTCCCCATTGCGGGGCGAAGTCATGGTTTGAACAATCTTCGTCCACTTCGACAGGCCGCGCGAACGCTTCTTCAACCCAAGGTGTTTGCAAATCTTTTCGTCCAGCCCCTGTTCGTAGAACACAAGCGGAACCTCATAAATGTTGTCGACGTCTTTGGCCGTGATGACGTTGTCCGCTTTGATGCTACAAAAGAGTGCGATTTTCGCGCGGATATCCGGTGGGAGGATACGGTCCGTCCGGCACATCAAAAAATCTGGTTGAATACCAATCTCCCGAAGCTTCTGGACACTGTGTTGCGTCGGTTTGGTCTTCAATTCCCCGCTCACCCCCAAAAAAGGCACAAGCGTGAGATGAATGAAAATCACATTCTCGGGCCCCACATCAATTCGAAACTGGCGGATGGCTTCCAGGAACGGGAGTGACTCAATGTCACCGACAGTCCCACCAATCTCCACAATGGCGAGATCTTTACCTTTAGCCGCTTTTCGAATGCGGGCCTTGATTTCATCAGTAATGTGGGGAATGACCTGAACGGTGCCCCCTAAGTACTCCCCGCGGCGTTCTTTGGCAATCACGGTTTCGTACACCTGACCGGCGGTCACGCTGTTCTCGCGCTTGAGCGATACGTTCGTAAATCGCTCATAGTGCCCCAAGTCCAGATCGGTTTCGGCACCATCCTCGGTGACAAAAACTTCCCCGTGTTGAAAGGGGTTCATCGTACCCGGGTCAATATTGAGATAAGGGTCCATCTTCATGAGAGTTATCTTGAGCCCGCGATTTTCCATCAGAGCGCCAATGGACGCCGACGTGAGCCCTTTACCCAAAGAGGAGAGCACGCCCCCCGTCACAAAAATGTATTTGGCGTTGCCGCTCATGGATGTCTCTCCTCAGTACGCATTTTTAGAACCTGTTCCACCAAAGCGATGTCTCCGGGAAGATCCACGGCGACGGTATCTTCAGCGATTGGAATGACCTGAATTGTAAAACCGTTCTGCAAAGCACGCAATTGTTCGAGGCGTTCCACTTGTTCCAAAGGGCTCGGCTCGAGGCGGCAGAAACTTTGTAGCGCCGCGTACCGAAACGCATACACGCCAATATGCTTAAAAAAGAAGCCCGACCCAGAACGCAAGGGCGCACGGGAGAAGTAAAGCGCCTCCCCCGAACGGCCAAACACCACCTTGACCACGTTCGGATTGTGGAGCTCTTCGTCGCCAGATTTCTTGACCGCCAGCGTCGCCATTTGCGCATCCGGATTTTGTTCCAAAACCTGCACTAAGGCGTCGAGCGCCTCGGGAGCGAGCAGGGGCTCGTCGCCCTGCAAATTAATGACAATAGAGTCGGGTCCGGCTCCCAGCTCTGCGGCTACCCACGCCACGCGATCCGAGCCACTCTCAAATTCGGTGGAGGTCATCACGGCCTGCCCGCCAAACTCATTAACCACGTCACGGATGGCGGCATCGTCGGTCGCGACAAGGGTCTGCGCCACGCGTTTAGAGGCCCGAGCCACCTCCCAAACGTGCTGAATCATTGGCTTTCCCATGATTCTGGCCAGAGGTTTTTTCGGGAAGCGGGACGACCCCCCGCGGGCGGGAATAACGACCAAGGGGTAACAAGTTTCGTCCATAAACACTGACGTATAGCTTTTTGGAGGGCCCAAGGTCAAGGCGCCTGTCGTAATGGCGAGAAGGGCTTAGTAGACGGAGCGCAGGCCGTCGTCGAGACACATGTCGCGGATTTGCCGCAGTTCATGGACAACGGGATCGTCGGCCACCAAAGAGTCCGAATGGAGCGAACGCCCCTTGATGGACTGGTAGATATCGACGGCTTCAATGAGGCCGTAAAAGTACCGCTTCGAGGCCTCGGACATGCCGGCAATGAACTTTTGGATATCAAATTCCACCGACGGCACTTGAGGGTCCCGGTACGCGACAGCTTCCATTCGATTGAGCGAGAGGTCTGTGTGGCCGGCACGCTGGATGAGCTGAGCGCAGTACACCAGGAATCGCAAAATAGCCAAATCCTCTGTATCCCTCGGAAGCAGGGATTTCAGAACACGATCTACCGTTACGCCTTGAAAGATCATATTTGCAACTCGTCGCCTATGAATAACTTTTCGGCAAAATTGCGGCGGGAATCAATAGCCCGACCACCCCACAATTTTTTCTACCTTTGCGCACCTGAAGCTTCAACGGCTTTCTTCGCTCGAAATACACCGCTGCGCGTTACAATGGGTCCCCTGCGCAGAGCGATACTCCGCATGACGCGGCCCCCGTTTCCGCGCCCTCAGAAATGGGTTAGTAGTAGCCACTGGGGGAAGCATGCACAAATACCTGTTGGCCGGCCTATTCATCAGCACTATCGCGTGGAGCGCAGAAACTTTGAGCGGTGGCTGCCAGTATTCGACGACCAGTCCCGGAATCCCAACCGCCACCTGCCAAGTGCCGATGTGTCCCACAGGAGGAGATTGTTCGCCTCCTACTGTCGACAAATCAACCGCACAAGTCCGATTCGACGAACCTCTCTATCGCTGGACCAACGTTTGTCCCGAAAATGAGGGGAATGCGTCGTGCTGGGAGGTTCAATTCGGTGCCAACCTAGAGCTCGCCGCCAATGATCCTTCGGGAGTGCAGGCCATCGGCCTAAACATCGCCCTAGAATCTGGCTCACACCGCGAGTTTAAGAAAGTCTGGGTTGAAAATCCGACACTTCTTAGCAATTGGCGCTACAGTGGGAGCGTGAACGTGCGCACGAATGTGGCACCAGGACGGACTCTGTCCATTTCTGTCTACGAGTTGTGTGCACGGGACAATCGCGGCAACACGGCTTGCGTCTTTCCTCTCGACTGAGGCATTCAGTCATTGAGCGTAGTGAGTCCTCCCGACTCACCAAAGATCTCAGTGACCGGATTTTCGTCGGCGGAGTGAATGAGAAAGTATGTGTTTTCAGTTTCACGAAACAATACACGGATGGCGCCCGCGAGCGGCTCCAACTGGGCCTCGTGGTACTCGTCTAACATTTGGATTTCGATAACCGCCGGGCGACCCGCGATCCAATGAAGCACATCACCAACCGGATCGGCAGGATCCAGCGCAAACGAGGGATCTTTGCTCCGAATCCCCTCTTCAAAAATTTCAAAAACATCTAGATCTCGCCACGACTCTAACGTGACGAACTCCAACTCTACCCCATCTTGGTGCAACATTCGCAGCTGGGCTTTTGCTTGCTGGAAGGTCGCTTCGGATCGCGCAAGCCACGCACGCCCCACTTCAAGTTGAGGTAGCAGGGAGGCTGGCTGATGGGATTTGGGAATCAAGCTGCTAGGCTTTTCTTTTCCCCGCCCCTGCTTCAGAAAGGACTGCAAGCACCACTGAGGGATGATTGGATTTCCGTTTTCATCCCGCACAAAATCGATGGCGCTTAGCTGCGTCGCCCACATAAGACAGACAAGCCACACGCGCCAGCCGTACAGACTCCTCTTGCACTTGTGCATACCACTCCCCCAGAACACATACACAAAGACGCCAGGCTAAGTTGTCGAGATTAAAAGTTTTCGCCCAAAGATGCCTACCCAACACGGCCCCAGCCCAAAACGTTGCCGTGTATCGACAATAACATTGCGCCGCGGTGAATCAAGGAAAAGCTTTCAAGGGCCTGGGCAGCCCTAGCGGCACAGCCCATTAAACTAATGCTTCATTTGTACCGATTGAGCCTGGAGAGGCAGGGCTCCAGCAAAACGCAGTGATTACGCCTCGTGCAATGGAAGAGCTTACGATGGCAAACAGTTTGAAGCTAGTAAAGAAACTTTCCAGCTTCATTATTCGAAACGCTCGCATCCATATTCTGACAGTTATTGACCGCATCAACGCGCAACTGAACCCTTCGGCATACAATCGCGTAGGGATAGTAAACGTGTGTGTCCCCCTGTACAACCGCGCCACCATGCTTCAGGCCCTACTCCAAAATCTCAAGGAAATTTCGGAACAAAATAGCGACTTGCAACTGCGGTTGGTGATTGCCGACTACGCCAGCACCGACTTGGGTAATATTCAATTGTTTGTCAGCAAGTTTCAGCTTCAGTTCCCCTGCGTCCTTATCAATCTTACGGGAACTTTCTCAAAAGTCACAGCAATCGAGAAAATGGTACGTCACCCCGAAGTGGGCACAGATGAAATAGTCTTTATTTGTGACGTCGACCTCAAACTTCCCACCAATGTTTTTCACAAGATTCGCTCTGCCGTCCGGCCCGGGCGCCAGTTTTACGCGCCTGCGATAGCATTCGAGAAGGAAACGGGGGAGATTCACTTTCCGTGGTATGACACTCGGGGCACCGGGTTTATCTCCTTATTCAAGTCGGACTATCTCAAGCTGAACGGTTTTGTCGGGAGTATCTACGAGGGAAAAACCACTTGGGGCAATGAGGACGAATACTTGTATGCTTCTCTACAGTCTCGGTTGGGAATGAAGGTGTACCGCGTATTTGAGCCCAGTATTATCAGCCGTTGGCACAAGCGGGATGCAGGCTCGTGGTACGGGGACCGCAAAGCTTCCCGTTGGGATTAATCAGTCACCAAAATAATTTTTGGCGCATCGAGCCAAGCCTACAACAGTGGGTCAACAGATAGCGAGGCCGGGACACACTTGTGCCAGGCACTCAGGATGGGTACGGACACGAATATGAAGAGCAAGCCCATGACCGGAGCCAAATACCGAAAAATGGGCATCACCAGAAATGCTAGAGCCCAAAAGTATATAATCAATACCACGCCAGTCACTACGGATGCGGTTGGGAAAACTTTGCCTTTCTTCTTGCTAATTTGCCACAGCCCGAGCAAAGCCAGGGTCAAGTAGAAGAAATTCAATACAGCTAGTTGTTGTTCGTGGCGGCCGGAATGGGTGAGGAACCAGCAATAAACAGCCTTCAGGCCTGCAAACTTGAAAACGGTCAGCGGTCGAATCCTAAGCTGCCACAGAAACTGCGCCGGGGCGTCGAAGGAACCCAATTCCCTGATACTTCTGTTCTCTTCTACCAAGTCGCGTACATCCGCAGGCAAGCTGAGGGCCTCCAAGTCCCGATCAGCAAGAGTCAAACCATCTGCCACGCTACCTCCTGCGGCGCTCGAGAGTAGGATGGTCTCGCCGGCTTTGTAGTAAACCCAAAGTTGCCAAGGCAGGAGTAGAACTGCTGTAGCAAAGAGCACGAGGGCACACGCTCGCAACCGCTGCCGGATCGACGCCGGTCCTGCGGAAAAAAAAATGCCAACCGCCGCCAAGAACGGCAAAAAAAGCGCGATCGCTCGGAGGTACAGTACGCTGGCCATACAAGCACCAAGTACCAACGCTGGCCACACGGTTTCGGAATTGCGGGTGCATTCCAGGAAGCACAACACGGCACCAAACAAGGCTACCATAAAAGGCAATTCGGCATTCGGCTGAGTTAACATGTAATAATTAATAGGGTACATCACGAATAGCAAGACTGTCGGCCAAGCCACCCGTAAGCTAAAGTGTCTAGCCACGATCAGAAACAGTAGCATCGATGACAGGGCGAAAAAAACCGCGTTCGCCCACCGTACAACTTGTAGACGATCGCACTTCAACAAGTTGCCCAAGAAAAACATTCCGCTTAGCATGAATGCGTAACCAGGCGGATGATGGGTAAGCGCGTCTCCGCTTTCATCCACCGGGCCGCGGCCGGCGAGAATCCCTTCTGCCGCTGGGAGGTAGGAGGTAATGTAATCAGCACTATGGTTTCTTAGAGTAGACTTGGGCACCCCTAACAAGAACGCGCCGGCCAAAAGCAGGCTGACTGCAGCCACGAGTTGATAGTCTGGAACAATACGAAGAACAGTATTGCGCCACCAGAAACGGTTACGCCACATCATGAAGGGTCTCCGTGATGCTTTCCCCGATCGACGACTTTCTCTGGCACACGACCATCAGCTCGAGACCAAAAAAGCGAGCCAAGACGGCTTCAACTGGACGCAAAATCACCGAAAATAACCGATACAAGGTGAAAGAGGCTTTCCCGATGTTTTCTTGCCTTAGCACCTTCCCGTAAAAGAACCAACCCATCACGCCCAGTGGATTCCCATTCCGAAAAAAAACAACATCCAATCCTGCGTCGGATAAAGTCTCCTGCAACACTTTCTTTGTGTAACGGCGCCGGTGCGCAACCTTCTGATCCAGAGACGAATACAAGAACCCGTATTGCGGAACGGTGAGAATTAGAGAACCATTCTGGCTCAGCAAGTGCAGCCAGTTTTCCAAGGCCTTTCTATCGTCGTCGATACGCTCAAGGATATTGGCAGCTACTACAACGTCAAAACTTCCAGCGTTTTCCCACGCCGGTAGGGCAGGATCCCACAGAAGCGCGTCACACCCACGGCGTTTGCCGAGCCAACTGCGAAGCACCCGAATAGAATCGGGACGTGTGTCGGTCGCAATAACGTCCCCCTGCTTCAGAAGTAGCTCGGTCACCGAGCCAGATCCCGCGTTGATCTCCAGAATTCTTCGGCGCCGGCTCGCTTTCCCAAGATACTCAAATGCTCGGTTCAATAGCCGACCATATATGTAAGGACGGTACGGACCGATCGCCCAACGCGCCAAACGAGGACCTGGATTGAACGGCGTCCGATCCACCAGACCGAACCAAAACAGTTGAATGAATGCTTTGACGACGTCCTTCGCCTTGATCTTTTTTCCTTCCGAATAGCCCCGCCCGTCGTACCGAATGGGAACTTCGAAGATCCGCACACCAGTCCGCGCAAGCCGGCTTGCCAACTCGATCTCGAGTCCAAAGCGGTCGGTAGTCAATCTCAAAGCTCGGAAGAGATCACCGGAAATTATTTTGTAACCTGCGGCAACGTCAGTAAAACAGGTATTGTTAACAACATTGCAAACCCATGTAAAAACCTTGTTTCCCAGTGAGTGCCAATAATAGAGGACTTTCCTGGGATTTCCAATGTAGCGGCTCCCAAACACTGCATCCGCCCGGCCATCTAAAATGGGTTGGAGCAGCGCCGGGTAGTCTTCCGGAGAATACTCCAAATCTGCGTCCTGCAAGAGAATGAAATCCCCAGTAGAAAACTTTACGGCTTCACGTACGGCGTTGGCCTTACCTCGATTGGGTGCCAGACCAAGCAAGTGAACTTGCACTGGCGTACCAGCGTCAAACTTAAACGCCTCGGTAGCTACGAGCGCGAGCCGCGCCATTGTTCCATCATCCGAACCGTCGTCTACGACGATCAGCTCCACTTCTTTTACACCGGGACAGGCCTGCAGCGGCGCTCGTGCAAGGCTTTCGAAGAGCCGATCTACCCAATCTACTTCGTTAAATATTGGAATGACTATTGTTAGTTTCACAGATTTACGGAAAAACGCCCTTTCTTCTATATCGGAATCCGTATGGGCGGACCTAAGCACTCAAACAAGCGAGGGGGGTACATAGTGTCGCGCGAAACCCAAGTGTTATTAGGTATTTACTCTGGGTAGCTGGGGACCGGGTTGCGGAAGTTATGAGTCCTCGGCCGTGTCATCCATACCCGTGTCGGGAAAACTCGGCTATTGCCTCGAGCAGCTTAAGGAACTACAAAGTTGATTGCTTATACGGATGCGGGTGTAGCTCAGTTGGTAGAGCATCAGCTTCCCAAGCTGAGGGCCGCGAGTTCGAACCT
>JAGQZV010000057.1 GCA_020435295.1 Bdellovibrionales bacterium
CGTGTTCTCAAACCCAGCAAGTGCTGTGTTTACCAATGTCTATTCCATTGATGGGACATACTTTGGGGCGGGTGGCTTTTCCACTAGTGTGCTCGACACCAAAACCTCCTCTGTTGGGGGAGGTGCCGGTTTCTACCGCATGGCTTCGCCCGTTCCCGGGAAATTCAACCAGGGGCTCCGCCTGGCGCTCATGAGCAAGATCACGCCGAATATTGGCTGGGGAGTAGCGGGCAAAATACTGTGGGGAGAGAATGCGCCAGGGCAGGAGAAGAATATAAAGGATTTGGATCTGGGTGTGCTTTTCGACTATTCCGTCGTCCAATTTGGGGCCACGGTCCGAAATATTTTTGGTGGCGATCCGTCGTACTTGGAACAAAACCGGGAGCTCGGTATTGGAGCCCGTATCAACTATGAACAAGTGCTCTTTCTTTCCGTCGCAGCCTATTCAAAATTCGAGAAGTTTGTACCGTATCAGCTCAGTGTAGGCGCCGAATATGTGTCGCCCTACTATTTTTCTCTTCGCGGTGGTTTTCGCGCACGGCCTGAGGAACAAGTATCTTTCTGGAGTGCCGGTGTAGGCGTCTCCAGCGGAAAATTTGGGATTCACTACGCTGTTGAGTTTCCCAATCAGTCTGCCAACACGCAACATTTGCTAAACATGGACGTAATGCTGTAAACGTCCAGGTTCCGCAGAAATTCCCCCTACATGCAATCCAAAGTACTTAGCCTAGGGATAGGTTTCTTTTGCCTTTGCGTGCGTTTGCATGCGATGCAATTGGAGTTCTTGCCCCAAAGTAGATTCTTTCCGTTGACCTTCGCGGATCCTCGCGAAATTCGAATGGCTCTGCTGTTCGATCAGCAAAACCGAGTCAATGCCTATGTCGGCAACTATTTTTCGCTTATTTCTGGTAAGGGGGACGAGCCAGACACACTGGCTTGGGTTTTTGGACTAGAGGGAGCTGGCTACTTTGCCATGCGACAGAGCGGTGCCACGTTTCCTCTCGAGCATACAGACGGTCTGATAGGCGTGTACGCAGAAGTCACTCAAGGCAGCTGGCGCGGGCAATTGCGGTTTACACACGTTTCTGCCCACTTGTCAGATGGCATTAGCGGGGCAACTCCTATTACTTATAGTCGTGAATTCTTGGTGGGCCGTCTGGGTTTTGCTCCCGACAAACTCAAGTTTGCTTATGCAGGCGTGATAGTGAATGTGAACTCCATCCCCAGTCTTCCCGCTTGGAGTTTCCAGGTAGGCGGGCACTGGTTTTCATCTTGGAATCTGGCCCGTCTAACCCCCTTTGCCGCGGTTGATATGAAGTGGCGCCAAGAGTCCACCACGAATCCGTCCTTGAGTGTGCAGATGGGCTTGGCTCTCAATAATCCACCGGAAGCCTACCGCTCCTTTCGTTTGTTCTACAACTTCTATGCTGGCGCCGATCCGCGCGCGCAGTTCTAGGCCGAGCGCTACACACGTCACGCCCTCGGAATTGAAATGCAAATCTCGTTGGAAGAATTTTCCAAATAACGATTTCGCAGCGAGTAGGTGTACGGTACCCGCTGAGCGAAGCTGTAACCATCACTTGAAGATACCCAATGGACGCGTTGATAATCCAAAAGCAGCGGGAGCTCCAACCGAGGGGTAAGCCGATCTTTGCGGATCTGGAGTACGCGGTAAGTTCCGAAGGGATCGGACCCTTCCACTTCGGCAAAGATGTTAGGGGCGTAGGCGACTAAAAAATCTAGAAAGTCCATTTCCCCTTGGTCGGTGTGCACCCGATCATAGGGGCCGCCATAGCGCGCTTCGCGCTTGGCTCCGTAAAACAGATAAGCGCGGCCCTCCTCCGCCAATGCGTTATAGACAAGTTCTATGATGTACCTTCGATCTACAGAGTAAAAAAAAGCGCCGTATACGTCCGCTAAGAGATCCACGTGTCCGGACCACCGATGGAGCAAATTCTCCGCCATTCCCGTTTCTCTGATAAAGATGCCGGCATCTTCTAGAAATTTTCGTTTGGCGAGCAAGTTGGTGCTAAGAATACGCACGCGCTGGGCCATCACGTCGGCGTCTGGACGCCAGACACTAAAACCGAGATAGCGACTGCGTTTCAGAGGGGCCCCCTCGTTAAACGGGACTCCCAGTATGACGGAAGCCGACTTCAGAGCTTCGATACCGACATCGCGCGCTCGGTCCAGGCGATATTGGGTTTCCTGATTCTTGTAGAATTTGAGATCGTCCGGACCGACCCGAATGAGCGAATCCATGGAATCCCAAAAATCATGGGCGGACAAAGCGATCGTCCGACCCCCGTGGGAAATCCACTCGATCCCCGCAAGACTCAAGCCCGCGCCTAAGTCGAGGAATACGGGGCGGTGGAAAGGATTGGCGCCCTTCAACAAACGTTGGTGATCGCTGGAAAACTCCTTACCCAACATTCCAAAGTACCCGTTCTGGCCCCGGGCGTAGGGTTGCCCGTAGCGGCTGATGGGCACTCCCACACTACTGTTAGCTACGAGGCGCGAAGGGCAGGCTGCCGCGGCGAAGCGGTCGGCAAGTGAGCCGACGGCAAGGGTGCTCGAAATCAGTAGATAAAGGAGGACTAAGAACTGCCGCATGGGGAATTCTTAGTCAATTTGTAGGAATTCCGCAAGGCGTTAACAAATATAAGAGGGGCGTGATTGTTTTTGAGCGGTGACTCTGTTGTAATATTTCTGTTCCATTCTTTTTATTATTCCGTCAGTTAGGGGGGCGCTCATGTTTGGCTTATGGGGTCATTTGGTTTTCCTCTTGTTGCTGGCAGGTTGCGGGATTTCTCAGTACCCGGGCCAGCCTGGTGTGCTGACCGACAAACACTCTAAACTGGATTTTGAGACATTGGCCGGCGATGGCCTCTACGTTTATGAAGCCACTTATGACAACCGGAGAAACGGTACCGGTATGGGAGCCATCGTTACCAAGTACTACCCAGGCGCTTTGACCTATACCTCTAGTACCCGCACCAACGCCGATGGGACGCTCTACCGTGCGAAGGGGGCGTACAATGGTGCCCGCGTAGAAATGATCTCCCTCCCACAACAAAACCAAATTCTTCTGCCACCAGAAAGCACCGTTCTGCTTTTTGCCGAATATGATCTATCGGTGGATGAAGTGGACAGCCAAAATCTCGCCGAGGCGGATTTGTTTACGCCTAGCTGGCAGCGGCTTAGCGAAGTCGCTAAGCGAGCCGCTCAAATGAAACTCGCCTGGTTAAAAGCGGCCGAACTTGGGGAGCGCGCGGCGTTGCAATACCGCATTTCCAAGATTCGCATGGGAGAAGTCGACTACGTACCGTCTTCGAGCCTCCTGCTTCAGAGTCCGTTTGCCCAAAACGGGGTGCAGGTGCAACCGAAACGCGAACAGATTCTGGAATTTGTCGACTTCTTCGAGGGCAATTTTCCTAAAGGCTACAAGGGGAAGATACAATTTCAGCTCGACGGTGGGAAGATGCTAGGGCTGACGATGGGGCTACACACCAGAAAGACTGCTCAAGCAGCGGGTGTTCAGGTGGAGGAGAGTTCAACCCAAGAAGCATTGGAAGCCGTTCTCAAAAAATTTGGAATGGAGTGATTATGCGCAAAGTCGTTTTTGGTCTTTTTGTTTTGGCGTCTTTCTCCGCTATGGCGCAGAGCCACCTGGTACTGTTCACCGAGCAGGAATTGAGTATCACTTCTTTGGGACACTCGGGATTGCAGAACCTTCTACAAAGCACCAATGATAAGAGCGTGAAGCAGCTAAAGGAGTGGATGGGAGCGCGTACACTATCTGCTCAGGTCGCGGATCTGTGGTTGGTTCGCGGGGCGCGTGTGGATTTGACCTCCGAGATGGCAGCAGCGCTTGCCAAGGAGCCGTGGGTAAGCGGGGTTGTAGTCGATCAGCAAAGGCAGTTTATTGATCCTCCGGTCGGAGCCAGCTCCCGAACGTCGGAAGTCCCGCAAACGCCGTGGGGTCTTAAAGCTATAGGGCTTGATAAGATCCGCGAACAGTACCCTCAGCTAGACGGAAGCGGCGTGCGCGTCGGGATTTTGGATACTGGGATACAAAGTCGCCACCCGGAGTTTTTGCGGGGTAACCGCCACGTTTCGGTGGTGTTCAAGGACTTTCTAAATCCTTTGGTGTTTCCGTACGACGATCATGGCCATGGCACACACGTAGCAGGAACTATCGCCGGCGTGAATGTGGGGATTGCGCCGTCTGCATCCTTGATCGTTGGTAAAGTTTTTACGGCGGGCGGTTCTGGATCGGATTCCTCCCTGCTTGAGGCCATGCAGTGGGCGTACGATCCGGATGGGGATCCAGAGACTCCGGACTTTCCGCAGTTGGTGAGTAATTCGTGGGGCGCTGGGATCAGCAGCCCGGGGCCGGTCGCCATTGAGCAATTTGCGCCGTACCGCCGCGCGGTGCAAGCGTGGATTCACGGCGGTATCTTTCCAGTCTTTGCCGCAGGAAACTCGGGGGGTGTTCCGAACGGGATTCCGGGTGGCCTGCCGGAGTCTCTTGCGGTCGGTGCCGTGCAGAGTGACGGGGCGCTCGCCGATTTCTCTAGCCGTGGTCCAAATCTTTGGAATATGGGGACGTGGGTACTCAGTCTCATGAAGCCAGATGTTTCTGCGCCGGGCGTGGAAGTGACCTCCGCTTTTCCTGGAAACGAATACGCCACCTGGTCCGGAACTTCCATGGCGACACCCCACGTTAGTGGTCTACTGACGCTCATGTTGCAGGCGAACCCTCGTCTCACGTTTGCCAAAGCCAAAGCGATCTTGCTTGCCACCAGCCAGAAGAAGCTCGATCTTGGTTACGGTTATGGCATCGTCGACGGTTACGAGGCCGTACGTCAGGTTATCGGTGATCGGAGACTTTAGGCCTCAACGGAAGCGGTGCGGTGGTTTCTCTGCTCAAATCTAATCAGATACGTTGGCTCCCGTCGCCGGCTGGTCTGCCAGCTTTTCACCGCGAACGCCCCTCAGCAGTGGTGAGCATCGCGATTTTGGGATTCGCTTGCTGTGTGCTGGCGGTATTTGTTGCTGGAGCGCTCGGCGCCTACCTTACTCGCGGATTTAGACTAGGCCCTTTTCTCGCCCTGTTCCCGGTTATAGTCGCTTCAGTCGGTTTGTGTGTCTACGGCGTGGGACGCTTCTTTCATACGAAGACTGTCACCTTGAAATACAACATGATCGAATATGAGGAAGTGTACTTCCTTCGCCGGCGATACTGGCGAGAGCCCGTCTTTCACTATTTGGGAATAGAGAAACGCTCGCGCCACCTCACCCACGGAGATTCTGTATCTGGGAAGACCGAGTATGAGCTCGTTCTGAAGCATCGCAATCCAGCGCACGATGTCTCGCTTTTCTATTCCTTCCAGAAAGCAGCATGGGAATCGGCTGCGGATCAGTTTGGGCATCTGCTCAACGTCAAGGTGTTCGAACCGGAACTGCCAACGCTTCAATCTTTGCCGTGGCACACTCGCGAAACCGATTTGCAAGAGTTCGGAAATCGCATCTGGATTGAAACTTTACCGGAATCGCACCGTGTTTGTCATAAGCGAGTATGGAGTAGTTGGCCAAGTTCGCTGGGCATTATTTTCACCGGGTTTTTATATCTCTCCAGCTCTGTGCACTGGGCCGACGGGGCGGGGGAGGTGCCTCTTTCGGTATTGTTGGCGTTTTTCAGTGTGTTTTTCCTAGTGTTCTTATTGCAAGTTTTTTCGGTCGAAGAGCTGCTGGTTACACGCGAGGCGCTTGCGTATCGGGTGCGCTACCCCTGGGGCACCATTACACGCAAAACTTTGAGTCGGAATGGAATTGCCGACATTCATATCAACACCGATAGGCAACGTCTCCACCTTCCGACTTCCGTTCGAATCGAGGGCCGTGAGGGAGTTATCCATTTCGGGCGTTACACGACGGAGTCAGACAAGATAAAGTTGCGGGATTTTCTTTTACAAAATGCAGTGGGTGCGGCGCTTCCCTCTCAACTTAAAGAGGCGTAGGCACTGGCTTAAGGAAATCCTGGTGAATAAGACTAGGCTGCAAATCGCGATTGTCTTGGTATTTCTTACTATTATATTCTGTGTAGTCGCCAGCGATCTCATGGTAGAAGACTTGGCAAATTTCCACTCCCGCGTAAACTCGGATCGGTTGCAAGGCAAAGATCTCTAGCGTCCAGTAGCCCCGGAAGCCCACGTCGCCAAAGCCAGCGGTGATGTGAACGCTTAAGCCCAAGCGCCCGACAGAAGAGCGCCCCTCTAACATTGGGACGTAGCCTCGCGTCTCCGTGTATTCGGCGGTCCTTCCGAGGTATAGTTTGTTCGGTTCGAGGACGAAACCTTCGGCAGGTATCTTAAAGCGCCGCAGGGAGAGCGGTTCTTTCATGTCCAACATTTCTTGCTCGTAGACAGCAAGCTCGTCGTGCAACGTCAGGTTGTAGCTATTGGGTCCTAGTCGATCCGGGTAGAAGGGATCTATCACGATTTTCTTGTTTTTTACGCCGTCGAGGATGGCTTTGCCCGAAAGAATCATGAGAAGTAGCTACCATAGGGGTGGCAGAGGGTAAAGGTATGAAAAAAAGGTGCCTATCTACTTTTGGAACCTATCCGAATGCGGGGGCAGCGGGGTTTGTAGGTTCCAAAAGTAGATAGGCACCTTTTGGAACTTAGCGCGTGCCGAGTAGGCGGCGCACTTCCGCAAACACGGTGTTGATGGAAGCGCCCACCTCCCGATAACTCAGCACGTTATTTTGATCGATAACGGCCAAAGCGGGGATATACCCTTCCGGCGAAAATTCGTAGAGTTGCTGAATCGGTGCCGCCACGACCGCCATGGAGGCCGGAATGTTGTGGCGCGCGCGCCATTCATTCAGAAACTGTGCCGACGGTGCCGACGGGTTTTGCCAGCCATGAATCGAGTTACTGAAAAACTTCACTCGCATGCCGTTAAATTCAGACACGCGACGAGCCAGTTCCGCCATCTTCGAATTGCATGGGCCACACCAGCCGGCGCCAAAGTCGACGACTTTTACCGTGTCCGGGAAGTGATCCAGGCAGATGCTTGAGCCGGTGGCATCGGTCCAACAGAGATTTGGTACCGTTTGGCCGATCTCGTACGCAAATGCATTTGAAAACAGAACAACACCCAGGATGATGATAACGCTCTTCATGTTCGTGCTCCTTGTTGGGATGGACGGCGAACCGTCTAGTAGATGAAAATAGCCTCTATGACTATTATGACCGGTGGGTGGGTGGGCGCTGGGAGTTAGCGAAAGTTTTCGTAACGGATGTTAAGCGTGGGTTCGCAGATGGCACAGAGAGTCTAGATATTGCGCAGCAAAGTCTGGTAGGTGGTCTCCGCCACTGTGTCCCACGAAAACTGCGATGCCCGGTGGAGCCCCTTTTCCTGGAGCTCGCGGCGTAAGATAGAGCTTTGCAGTAGTTCGCAGAGAGCCTGACTCAACTTTTCTGTATCCAACGGTGGGACCCACAAGGCTGCCTCCCCTCCTGTTTCGGGAAGTGCGGTGTTGTTGGACGCGACGACCGGCGTGCCGCACGCCATGGCTTCTAAGATGGGCAGGCCGAACCCTTCATAGAGTGAAGGGTAGAGGAAGCAACGGGCCCCCTGGTAAAGCGCGGGAAGATCAGCGTCTGGTACGTGCGGGAGTACTTTTAGATGGGGAAGTTTCGGGCGCCGGTTCTTGCGGTACAGGCTTGCGGGGCTACCGATTACAACTAGGTCCACGTCTTTGAATTTCTGCGAAATGCCGGGCCATATTTTGGCAACGGTCGCAAAGTTCTTCCGCCGGCTATCGCCGCCTAGACAAAGCACATACGGACGGAAGAGTTGGTGGCGAGCGAGAGCAGCCTCAAGTTCGCTTTCACCGCAAGGCCTAAACAACGGTCCCGCAGCTTCGGGGATTACCGAAATTTTTGCCGATGGGATTCCGAAAACGGTTTCAATTCTTTGCTTTGAGAAATTCGATACCGTAATCACATGACGGACCCCCCTAACGAGACGAGGAATAAGCCACCGGTACCATGACAAAAAAGCTTTCGTGTAGCCACGTGGGTAATCGAGGAAACTGAGGTCGTGAAGAGTCAAAACCTGTGACGGAACGCTTAGTGGTCCGGTGTTAGCGGGCGACCAAAGGAGTTCGCCCGTCACCTTTTGCGGCAGGACAAATTGTTCCCAAGCGTGGCCGGCAATGCGTCCCTTGGGTTTATCTGGCTCTACGATCCGAACGCGGGATCCCAGTCTTGCGGTGATTTCCAGTGCGTAACGCTGAACGCCCGTAACCCCTTGGGTGCGGAACCGGCCGTTGACGGCTATGCCCATTAACGCAGCTCCAGAGGGGCTTCAGGTTGTCGATCGCGCCTCAGCGTCCGCGTACTATCAGTTGGCGTCTGCGCGGAGAAATACGCGCGCAATTCATTTAGAAAGCGTTTCGTTGAAAAACGTTCGGCTTGCCGGCGGCATTCCGAGTGGCACAGGTGTAGGCCCTCGAATTCTTTGAGGGCGTGCACTAACGCGGCGGGGGTTTGTTCCGTAAACAGTATCCCCGTTTTTTTGTCCTCTACTGTTTCGCACGCGCCACCCTCCCCAAAGGCGATGACGGGAGTCCCGCACGCGAGTGCCTCAACCGGTACAATTCCGAAATCTTCTTTCCCCGGGAATATTAGGGCGCGGGCTGATTGGTACAGTGCGCGCAAGCGGGACAAGCTAAGCCGGCCGGTAAACTCAACGTACGGGCTCCCGTGTCGCAACAGAGTGCGGGCTTGTTGGCCATCGCCGACGATGACGAGCCGCCGTTCCAAGCGGTGACACGCCTCCATTGCGATATCGATACGTTTGTACGGAGCAAATGCAGACACCACCAAATAGAAGTCCTCGCGGGCCACCGCACCTGGCTGGAAAAATTCCGTATCCACCGGTGGGTAAATGACCGTGGCGTCTCGGCGGTAATATTTATTGATACGACTACGTACAAAATGCGAGTTGGCGATGAATTGATCGACCCGCGGCGCGCTGGCGGCGTCCCACGTGCGTAAATAGTGAAGAAAAGGCGCCATTATTTTTTCTTTAGGGCCCGGCGGAAAATAGTCATGGTAGCAATCCCAAACGTAGCGCATCGGAGTGTGGCAGTAGCTGATGTGAGTGGCCGTGGGGGCGGCGATAACTCCTTTTGCTACGCAGTGGCTACTGGAGATCACCAAATCAAACCCACTTAGGTCTAGCCGTTCGATGGCTGTAGGGAAAAGCGGTAGTAGGTACCTGTAGTACTTACTGACAGAGGGGAAGGCTTGCAGAAAAGACGTATGAACGGGGTGGCCCAAGTAGGTTCGGGTAAACTTGCGCGTATCGTAAAATAGCGTGAATATCTCCGCCTGCGGGAAAAGTGCTAGGAGCTCGCGTAGCACTTTCTCGCCGCCTCGCTCGCCAGTTAGCCAGTCGTGTACGACCGCTACCTTTTTAAGTGAAGGCATCAATACGCGTTCTTCCTAAAATAGTCGCGGATTAAAATCCACGGGGTAAGCAAAATGATCTTCAAGTCGAAATAGTGGGACCAGTGGCCAATATAATAGAGGTCGAATTTGATGCGCTTGCGCAGCGAGGTGTTGGCTCGCAGCCCGTTGATTTGCGCCCAGCCAGTGATGCCAGATTTCATTCGATGCCGGAGCATGTACTTGGGAATCTCACCTTTGAACTGAGCCACGAAATTGGGTCGCTCGGGGCGGGGCCCCACCAAACTCATATCTCCGCGAAGGATGTTCCAGAATTGCGGAAGCTCGTCGAGACTCGTACGGCGTAGCCATTTGCCAAATCTCGTTGTGCGATCGTCGTCCTTCGCTGCCCACACCGGGCCCGTTTCGGCTTCCGCGTTTACTCCCATCGTTCGAAACTTAATGCAACTAAACTCCTTTCCGTCGGCACCCACCCGCTTTTGCGAATAAAAGACAGGGCCGCGCGAACTTAATTTCACCATTAGCGAGATAAATGCGAAGAGAGGCGAAAATAGGAGCAAAAAAAATGACGAGCCAACGATGTCCAGGGCGCGCTTTAGGAAACGATCGCTGAAACCGGCAGGTTCGCGGTTAAAGTGTAGTAGTGGGATACCGACTTCGTGATCGGCACAATAGGTGAACGTACTTTGTTTGCCGAAGTCGGGGATCACTTTGACGGCAACGAGTTCGTTGGAGAGCAGCTCCAGAACGTTTTGGTAGTGGTGGTGGGAATGTTCGGGATATGCCAAGATTACCTGATCGGGGTGGTAATTTTCCAAGCTTTGCGCCAGACGAGATTCTTCTCCTAGATAGGGAATTTCTCCTACGCGTCCGACCAAATTCTTGGGGCCAAGTCGACCGAACCATTCTACCGGATACGGGCGGCGGCGTTCTAGGTTAATGAGATAGGTTTCCAGCAATTCGCCGTTTCCCACGATCAGTGTTCTCATGGGACGTATGCGTTGCTTTACTTGCCGCCAAAGGAGGTGCAGCGCGAAGCGACCGAGCACCAAATTCACCGCAACCAAAACCGCGAAGATGACGAGATAGACGCGAGAAAAAAGAATAGCCCCTTGAAAGTAGACAGTGGAAACGAAAACTAGAGAACTTACGATCGACGCTTGCAGGGTTTTGCGCAAGCTCCTAAACCCAAATTCGAGCCGATCCGATCGATACGCCCCGACGATATGAAATGTGGCCGTGAAGACGAGGGCCAGGGGAAGGGCCGCATCAGAATACAGACCGAAATTGGGGGCTTGCTCGTGGTAAAGGGGAGCTAATTTGAGATCAAAACGGAGTAGCCAACACAGAAACCATGTGCCAACGACCACCAAGGCGTCCGCGATCTTGATGGCGGCGCCATATAAGAAATATGCTTGCTTATTATCCACGCGACCGGAAATCCACACTCTAATCGTCAGATAAACTACAGCCTCGGTGGCTCAAGTACAACCGTCCTCGTGCCCAAACAGGCCTCTGGAGCGGCGCGCAATCCGCCCCGGGGGCGGGATTCCCGCCTTGGTCGCTAACTTTTTGGTATTGCATGGTTTTTTTGCCTTTTTGCTTGGATAGTGTTTAGAAAAAATCTATAATAATAAGGTACTTACCCGACCGGTTTGTAAGTACCATTGCCGAACGGGAAGCTGTCTAGCGACATAGGAGGCAACGTGACAAAGTCTGAACTCATCGAAGTGATCGCCCGCAAGGCGAACCTCACGAAGAAAAAAGCGGAAGAGCTCGTCAACACTGTGTTTGACGCTTTTTTTCTGGCCATGGTTCGCGGGGATCGCATTGAAATCCGTGGTTTTGGCAGCTGGTTTGTAAAGCACTATAAGTCTTATGTCGGACGCAACCCGAAGACGGGGGCAGATGTGTTTGTTCCTGAGAAGAAACTTCCGTTCTTCAAGGTGGGCAAAGAGCTCAAGAAGCGTATCGACAGCACGACCTAAGCCACCGGCCTTCGACCTTCCCGTTGGGGCAGGGCCTTGGGCCAGTGGCCTTGCCGAATCTTAGAAAGTTTGGCCAACTTTCGGGGCCAACGAGTACAAGAACTTGATCATTCCAAATCCCACCGCCAGTACGAGTACGAGCATGGTGACGCTCATCGTGCCGTAATGGGTGGGGGCGATCATCGCAAACAACATCGGCGCGGACAGGTAGGTGTTCATTTTGGACGCCGCCGTGGCGCGCTTTGCGAGCGCCGCCGCGTCTGGGTGCGGTTGCCCAGCCTTCAAACCACCTAAAATCTTCTTTTGGGCCGGCCAGATGATAAACCAAACGTTGAACCACATTGTGCTTCCGAGCAGAGCTCCAAAAAGAATCCACATGGCTCGATCGCTCATGCCCCCCTCCGCACGCGTCCACAGTTCACCGACGGTATATTTGTAGAGTAGGAGCGTGAGGCCCATTAAGAACGTGAACATGGCGCCCCACCGAAACCAAAAAAGCGCACGTCCGAGAAGTGCCGGATTGATTTTCGATTTGAGTTCCCCGTCTAGAGACGCCTGAAAGGGTGGGTTCACGAAGTTGAAAAAATACAACAAGCCGATCCACGTGATTCCCGCCAAAATATGCAACCAACGCAGAAAGTAATTTAGATTTGTGTAAACATCATCGAGCATTTGCTGTCCCCTTTTTCTAAGAAATATCGAAATTCTAAAATCGTTGAAAACTATGCCCGGCGGGGAAGACGGGGTCAAGCTTTGAAATGATTCAGGAATTTCACTTTCCCGCTACTGTAGAAAGGCGTGACGGTACGAAGTCAGCGAAGACTAATTGAATACATGGAGTGTTGCCAGCTTAGGGCCACACGCCGCGAATACACGTGGAGAATTGCACGGTGTAAAGAGCTCGCTCGGGAAAACGCTGCGATTATCCCAATTTAATCGTTACCGGTGAGAGGGCATTAAAACTTCGGCAGCTGCCTAAGATCCAGTCAGACGAACCTATCGGTATTGTTCTATAATTTCAATAACTTATTCCGTTGTCAGCGGGCGTTTTTTGGCAAGCTCTATGCAACTATAGAAGATAGGGGAGGGTTCTGACGGAATTAAATTCCTGTGGGACCCAGTGAATGAATGAGACTAAGTAGGGGCAAAATTTACTACGTACTCGCGCTTGCGTTAATCAGCAGTGCGCTGTGGCATACGTCCATCGCCCGCGCAGATGAAGGCGATGAAGACCAAACCGAACTGACCCCAACTCCCGCGCCCGCTTTGCCAGCTCCGCCTTCCGAAGTGACTGAAGACCAAGTGAAATTTTATATGGGCTTTCCGGCCTTTTCCGGACTGGTTGGAACGATCGCGGAAGTGAACCAGTCAATGCGGGATGCGGCTGAGAACCCCATGGATAAATGGCGCCGACGAAACGTGCAGGCAGCCCTTTCCAAGATGCCGGGCGCGATTCGCGAACTCGCGAACGTTTTCATGAGTAACGAACTTCACAACGCAGATCTACCCCCGATGCAAGCAATGCTCGGAGGTTTTATCGATGTGAATGCCGCCGATAGATACAAAAAGTTTTTGCAGCATCCGGACGCGAGTCTTATTCCGGAAGCGGGCCCAGGGTTTCCGCTTGATCTCAAGGCGCCTCCGCCGACCGTAACGTCTGCGAAGATTGCGCTGAGCGATCCGAAGTTCCAATTGAACAAGACTTCGAGCGCTTCCAAGCCGGCCATCAACCCTTCGGAGTTGGCGGATCTATCGGGGGTAAGCGCAGGGTCTGTTTCGGGTGCCTCCACTATCAGCTTTAATGACGATGCCCCGGAGCAAGGAACCGCGAGTTCTTCCAGTGGCGCCTCAGGTGCCCGTGGCCTGGCTTCAGTCGGTTCGGATACTAATAAGGAGGCCGTCTCCGCAGGGCTCGGCTTTATCAGTTCGGCGATTGGGCGACTTCTTGGAGAAGACGACACTAAAAAGGATGCGGCGGCAGAACCTGCCAGCGCTCCTGCCAAGCCGAACGATGGAAATTTCCTGGCTTCAGTCCAAAAGGATCTGGCGCTGCTCGAAGGCAACTACGGTTCGACCGAAGATAAGGAAGACTGTGTAGAGGGCGATGAGCGTGAAGAATGTCAGGAAGACGGTGTTTTTGATCTTGAAGCAGCAAAAAAGAAAAAGACCGGCCCTACGCGCCATAAACAAGGTCGAGGGCTTCGCTCTGCCTATAAATTAAAAGCTCAACCCAAGAACTGGAGAGCTTTGGGTGCAGCGTTCTCCTTGTTACCGACGGTAAATAAGGCGAGCGCTAGAACCAGTGATTTTTCAGACGACCAATTGATCGGTCTGGCCAATGCGACAGGCCTCAGCGAAAAAGCCCGTAGGGATTGCGCCGAGTGCGAGGCCCGCTTGGGAGTGGCTGCTTGCCGAAACATTTGTGCCCCTCGCGATAACTTTGTGAATGCCGTTCGTGGCGTTTCCGGCTCTAACGGCGGCGCTCCCGGAAGCGGTGGCGGCGCAGGTGCTGGTGGTGGTGGCGGCCGAGGTGCCGGCGGTGGGAGTGCCATCGCAGCGGCGGCGGCTATTGCAGGATCCGTAGCGGGTGCGATCGCCCTCGTAGGCACGACTGCAGCGCAGGCAGGAGCCGCCAAGAGTATTGCGACCAGTAAGGCCAACGAAGTGGTGACGAACACCAAGACCAAGGCGGACGCCATTCTTCATACCGCTGCCAACGATGCGGCCGCCAAATCAGCGGAAACAGATTTGATTGCGACTCTTGCGAAGCAAAAAGAGCAGGGAAAACTCTTTGATACGGTTACCGGCATTGGAGCGGCATTGGCCGCGTCGGCCAGTGCTCGTGCTGCACGCTTGGATCAGGCCTACTTCAACCGCGGTGTGGAAAAAGCCCAGGCGGAACTATTGATGTATGTCCAAGCTGGACAGGCTGCTTTGACTGAGTACGCGATGAAGGCGAGTGCGTTGGTTCGGGGCTACGTCCCCAATCAACTCGGGCCAGCGACTTTGGATCCTCTTGGAAAGAACCAAACCGTCGTTGCGTCGACGGCGCCGTCTAGTTCAACGGTGTTACCCGGTTTAACGTCTCCGAGTTTTCGCTCTATCGCTTCCGTAAGCGAGTCGCCCCAGTCCGCTCTGGAACGAGTGACGGCCGCGATGCGGGGCTCTACCCGAGCCAACCCTTTACGTATTCCGCAACCCGCGCCCGTTGTGCGGGCTGTTGCGAGCTTCGAGGGGACGCCGCATGTTTCCTCTGCCGAACGCGCTCGTGCCGTTTCGAGCTTTGGCGACTCTTCTCGCCCCACACATACCCGTTAATCCAATCAGTAGACAGTAGTGTACACACGGTGGACGGTCCCGACTGGGCCCAGCAAAAATCCCTTTATTTATAAGCGCTTACGAAGCATTTCCTGACTGCTTTAAAAGCAGACAACGTCGTCAAAATAGTCAGTTCAAATTACGTAATATCAAGCACTTACATTTAGACAGGCTGTATACTCCAGAGCCCTCGGCAGGCGTCTACGCAGCTTTCATCACCGAATATCAATTATTTCAGATGTTTAACTGGTGTCCCGAGGGCCGGGAGTTGGCAAGGCATGTGCAATTCCAATGAGTAGGGATTCCACCAGTACGTTTGCCGCATTAACTTTTGGGGAAAACATTGCTTCATAGGGCAGACAAATCAATGCTGGGGCGTACGCAGCTGCAGGTAGTAGTGCTCAGCGCACTATTGACCTGGAACGGCTTCGTTGCGAAGCAGTCCCGAGCCTTGGCCCTGGTCCAGGCAGTTTTCCCGGTCGCGTTCGCTCAAGAAGGCGGCTGCCCAAACTGCGGAAAAGGTGGAAGCGGGGGCGAAGGCGGCGGCCAGGCAGGCGAAATCCTCCTCGGTATCGCGGCCATTATCGCGCCGATCGCAGCAGCGATGGCCCAGGTAGCTGCTGCTGAAAAGCAGGCAGAAGCCGACAAATTCATCGCCAAGACGGCTGCAGATGCCTCTATTACTCAAACCAAAATTCAGGCCGACGTAACCAAACAACTTTCCGATACCCAGCGAGCCCTTCAGGAGAAAAACCTGGCGGTGACTCAACAATTGGCCAAGGACCAAGAGGCCGCTCGACAAGAGCGCGTCAACCTCCAGCTTGCTGCGCTCGAAAAAGAGCGTAAAGCCCAGGAAGCGGAACGAAGAGAGATTCGAGCCATCGAACAAGATCGCATCGATCAACAGATTGCTTTTGCAAAACAACAAGCGGACGAGAACCTTCGTCTCGCTAAGCTTTCTATTAATACGCAACTGGTTGCACAGGGGCTTGCTACGGGCGTGGCTCCAGCGGGATCGCGTGGCCGTTTAACGACGACAAGCACGGGCTCTAGTACCGCCTCTTCCAGTTTTGCTTCCAGCATCACCCAGCGTGCGATTGCGAGTACCAGTACTTCATCCAGTCGCGCGAGTAGCGCGAGTACATCGGGATCGGGCAGCCGTGTCTCAATTCCTTCACGTGGTTTGGCATCTTTGCCGGCGGGCGGCGCGAGTCAGCTTGCCTCTTTGGGTGGGACGGCCTCCAGCAAATTGATACAGGCCGTCCAGAAGGACGCCGTGGCGGGTAACAGCAATGTCGCGGGTGCCTCGGTTTCGTCCCGGGGCGCTACGCGGGGTGCAAGTGGCTTCCAGTTCGGCGCTACGGGCACGGCGGGAGACATCGTTTCCGCAGGTTTGAGCCCGCAACTCGACCAACAGATTCAGGTGGCCGGCGTGGTACGCGGATCCACACGCGGCGCACACCAGCTGACCGAAGAAGCGAAAGCCGAACGGGATGGAAAGAGCTCGGATCTTAATAGATTTTTGTCGACGGTAAAAAGTGATGCTGTTTGGCGTGGCATCCGCAATACCAGCGGAGGCAACACGGCCGGCGGTTTAGGTGGGGGCCACCAGAACCGAGGCATCGGCCGCTAAGAGTTTTCTTTGGGGGGAACCGAAGAATCAAGGAGCCTGACAACGGACGGGAAGGGGGAGCGTCCCCCCTTCCCGCCGCTACTCGTGCGCCGAAAACGTGTGTACAACCCGCATACAGTGACGACCTCTTTAATAACGGGGACTTAACCGGATCTTTGCCTCTCCAGCGTAGTCCGATACCAACTGTTTAGCCAGGTAGCATTCCCGAAACCTAATAATTTCAAACGCTTATTTTATTTTGGGTAGGGGCCTGGTTGGCAAGCATTGTGCAATTTCATTGGGTGTGGGTGACTCTACCGTGCCTAGCGGCCGCTTTCGTGCAGGAAGCGCTGTGAAGCCAGTAGACACACTTTAGTTACGACAACGAAGCGAGAACAACTGAGAATGACCCCCCACGGAAGACATTCGAGTGCAGGCTCACCGCGCGTCCTTCAGCGCGGGCTTGCGGGCCTTATGGCCCTCCTATTCCTACTTACTACCGTGCAAAACCGTGCGCAGGCCGCAGAGGCCGTCCAGGGAACCGATCTTATCCATTACCGTTTAGCACCCAAGGCCCAGCATTGGAGAGTCGCTCCGGCAGTGCGGCACCTTTTGCCCTTCTTCCTGCCGCAAGCGGCCGCGGCTTGAGGCGGCTGTAATCAGGGCGGCTCGGAGGGCGGCT
>JAGQZV010000058.1 GCA_020435295.1 Bdellovibrionales bacterium
CGGTTCCAATCGGGGGTTGCGAAATTCGCGTGCGATCTCAGTATTGCTCGCTGTCGGAACGGCCCTCTGGGGAGCGGATCAATGGGCCCACCGTCCCGAAAATGCGGACAAACCCGTGGCTCAGTATGTTCAGGCAGCCGAGCAAGAGACGGGCGCCGTCATTAGCGGCCTTGTCGGTGTGTGCCAGCGAACCTACGATTCTATGCGGTAGATAGGGCTATGAGTGTCCCACCCAACTCGCCCAACTCTCTTTTGGCGGGGCCTTTTTCGAGCGAGCCAAAACCAAAGAAACACTTTTTTGTGCGCGGGTGAGGGCGACAAAGAGCACCCGTTTGGATTCTTCGAGATCGCGCTGCGTGTTTTCTGCTTTGAGCTCCTGGTAAAGTTCGTTTTCTTCGGGTTGGTTTTTGCGCGTGAACCGCACGCCGACGCCTTTTTCTGAGATTAAAAACGGTGGCAACGGGCGCGGCGCCTGGCGGGCGAGATCAACGACATACACGTGCGGGAACTCTAAGCCCTTGGAACCATGTACTGTCATAATTCGTACCGCATTGGCGTTACTATTTCCCAAGTTCTCAAACTTCAAATCTTCCGTTTGCCAGACTTCAATAGCCCGTACAGCTTCTGGCACGAGCCAACGCTTATTCTGAAATAGACTCAGAAAGGCAAGCAAGGCCGGACTTTGCTCGGGCCAGTAGGTGGTTCCCGAAAAAAGTGCGCTAAGAGAGCGTTCCAAATCTAAGTCCCCGCGCTCCACCCAATCAAAGAACCATTTGAGGGGCTCTGGGCTTGCACGTAGTGCTACTTCAAAAAGCGAGCTCCTTCTGTCTTTGGCAAATTGCCACAGTTTTTCAAAATCATATCCGACAAATGAGGAACACAAAAAAGCGGAGAAGGCGCGATCGTCGAGAGGGTTGTTCACCGCCCGCAGATATTGGCAGAGATCGACGACATCGTAACTGTGAAATAGCGGTGTGCTTTGCTTGCACGAAACGGGAATGTCTTTGGCGAGAAGCGCGTCCCTATAAAGTGGCATTCTATCGGCTGAGCGGAAGAGGATTGCAAAATCTTTAGGCTCGGCACCGCGGCGTATCTGTGCCTCGATATTCTTGGCTACAAACTCGGCTTCTTCGCTGGCCGCATCCCCGCGGTTGTCAGGGGCCACATAGTCGAGAATCTGGTAGGTGCCACCGTTTGTTTCGGCAAGGCCCGCCCGCATCGGTGTGTAACTGCTGCCGAATAAACTTTCGGATAGCGCATTGATACCGTCTAGAACACCCGGCTCCGAGCGAAAGTTTAGCGTTAAATATTTTTTGGCGCCGCCAGTACTTTCAATTTCGTCACCGACAGCGTTAAAGAGCGCCACTTCCGCGCCGCGGAATCTATAAATAGATTGCACCGGATCGCCCACCGCAAAGAAGGTATCGGGGCGTTTAAGACGTTTTAGTATTTCCCACTGAGCGGGGCTTGTATCTTGAAACTCATCCACCAAAATCGCCGATACTCTTGAGCGCAGGTTCTCGACCACTTGCGGGTGTTTTTGCATGAGAAGAAGCGCCACGTGTTCCAGATCATAAAAGCTATAGTGCCCCTGTTGTTGCAAGTAGCTTGATAGCGCCCTCACAAAGGGCAAGACGATGCGGTTGATAGTGGGGAGCGGTTCTTCCTCAGCGGTACTCTGCCACTCAAAACGGGAAAAATAGAGGGCTTCTACCATCGGCTTCAGTGTGCGGTGTGTGTAGTAACTGAGCAGGGTCTTAAGATCTTCTTCAGCGAGGGCGTCTCGCCAATTGCGGTAGGCCTCGTCAAAAACAAGACTCCAGTCTGATTTTAGAAGGATCTTCTCAATGGGTGCAAAGCCATCCAAAGAGCCAAACTCGTTGACAACGCCGTAGCAAAAACCGTGGATTGTGCTGATTAAGGGACTGGTGCGCACGGCCTCTACGACGCTATCCGCGTATCGTTCGCGCTCGGCCATGCGCTTAAGGATTCTATCTCGTAGTTGATTGGCGGCCTCATTAGTGAAACTGACGCTCAAAATGCTTTCAGGCGCAATGCCGCTATTCACCCAACCCAAGAAACGTTCTACCATCACGGTAGTCTTCCCACTGCCGGCCGCGGCAGAGAGCAATAAGCTTCCCCCTTCATGCTCGATCGCGGAGAGTTGCTCTTCGGTAAATTTGGATTGTGTAGGCTTAGACATAGCCAGCCCCCTGTCGGCAGTGGCCGTACAACCTACAGCTCCCACAGTGCTGCCCATCGGGAAGAGGCGTGAAATCCCCCGCTCTGAGGTGCACTACCTGTTGCTGTAGCTTCTCTGTGCCGCATTCAATCAGCACCTGCAGCTTTTCTTCCGTGAGCGTGTGCCCACGTGTCATGCTTTTTGCGGCTTCTGGTGTCACAGCCTCCGCACGTAAGATCCCGCGGCGTAATTCTCCTTTCTTAAGATCGTTAAAAAGCACGCCCGCTATGGGGGCTTTAAAGTGGGTTTCGGCGCCAAGCAAGTACACTAAAGCTTGGTAATTAGTGCCGGCGGCGATGTGGTTTGGGGAGAAAGTCACGTTTCCGGTTTTGTAATCCATGACCAGAAGTTGCCCGTTTTTGGTTTCATCAACGCGGTCTATTTTTCCCCTTAGTGTCACATCGCCAATTTCAACATCAAAGGTTTGCTCCAACGTCAGAGGGCGTATGCTTTGAAACTTCTCAGCCAGCACCGCCTCATTGGCGAGAAACTGACTAAAATAAGGTGCAGCTGTTTCGCGAATTAGGAATCGCTCGGTCAGCGATAGTGTCAGGAATGGCTCAATAGAAAGCGCCTTATCTAAACTCTCAAACAAAGCTGCATTACCTTCGAGCTTTTCTTTCTTATAGATCTCAAGCGCGCTATGGATAGCGGAACCCAGAAGTAGTGCAAACTCGCTTTCAAAATCCCCCGTACCCTCATCGAGTCTTAAGCGGTTAGCGAGCAAATACTGCGCTGGGCAACGCGCGTAGCTTTCGAGTTGGCTTGCAGAAAAATGCTTGGCTTCAAAGGGCACGCGGTAGGAAGGTTTTGATTTGGGCTGCGTTGTTTTTTCAGTCACCGGTACCCGTCTTCCGGCCGGCAGATAGGTCGTTGTGAAAACTCGGTTCCGGTAGCCGTGGCTCTCAGAAAGCAAACCCGTAGTCTGGGATTGTGAGAGTATGGCGTCTTCTTGCGTGGGGATGCTAAAGCCCGCGCTCTTAAGAAGATGGACCTCATGCCGATCCAAAAGAGGGTGACGGGTCGTCGTTGCAGTCTGTTGGCCGTCGATAAAGTAGCAAAGAGACTTGGCGAAAACTCCGGGGAAGGGGAAGTACGGCAAAAATACAACATCGAGAGCTTTTCTCTGGGCGGGTTCTAATGCGATGGTTCGCTTTTTCGAAGGGCTTTCGCGTAAGAGCGCTCGGCTTAGCTCTAGCCGCTCTTTAAGGGGACGTCCCCTATCTTGCCGGATCATTTGCAAAGTAATGTGGTCAGACGAGTAGTCGGGCAAGGCCTCCTCTTTGGGCACAATAAAGTCCGCGACCATTCCGCGCTTTGCGAGAGCAAAACGCAAATAGCTCGCTTCCACAGAAGTTCCCGAAAAGGAAAGGGCGCCTTTTGTTTTTCCGAGATGGTGAGCGAGAGATTCTAGCAAGGCGGAAATGCCGCCAGCCACTTGAAGCGACCGCTTGTTGCCCCCTCCATTTTGCCAGTGAAAAAATTCTGTCGGCGAAATTGCTTTAAAGGAGGCGACTCCGGGCGTATTTCCTAGGAGAGAAAGAAGCTCCTTGTAGCCATAGGACGCATCTGGGGTTTCAAGCGCCATTAGGTTGTGCGGCAGAGACTTTTCCAAAGTATTTGTTTTTAGTCGCTCGATGAGTTGCCACAGCGCTTCTGCTCGATCTTCCCGTAGCGGCGAATCGAGGTAGCTGTGGGCTGCCGATCGCAAAAACACATTTTTTGGAGTTTCAGGGAGCTCCGAAAAGCAGAATTCCACATCTTCGTGACTAGTGAGAAAGGCGCTTCGCAAATCCTCCACGGTGCGCAAGTACAGGTGCGCTTTGGCGCGCTCGGTTGCCGGTAGCCAGGTTGTAAAGAGCTGTAGTCGCCGCGCTCTTTCGGATAGCGCGGGCGGTCCATAACCTGTTAGCGCTTCTACTGACAACACGCCGAGGTTTGCCGCTTCTTTTTGAACGAGATATGAAAGAGAGAGGGCGAGTTCGGTATTTTCCACAAGAAGCGTGGTTTCGTTCGAGGGCGTTTCTGCGTGGTTGTGGGTCTCGCTGTCCATCTTGGCGTCCAGGGGAACCCTAACCCAGCGGGAAACCCACGCCAATAACGTCGCGCAACGCTGTGCGGCAGCGGGTTTTGGGGCTAGGGAATGGAGAGCAGATGGAAAAAGAATCCTTGTTCGTCGGCATTGGTAGAGTCAGCGTGCGTTTCCGCCATTCGCGAAGTCTCAAAGACAAACGTCATTCTCTCAAAAGCGTAAAACAAAAACTCACCAACATGGGCTTTAGTGTTTCGGAGTGCGGGTACCAAGATAACCCCAAACTGGGGCTTTTGGGGTACGCCATTGCCGGAAATCAGTCGGGCGAAGTCAATAAGCTCTTAGATAGTGCGGACGATCTTATTTTACAGGAGCTAGAGGTCCTTCAAAAAGACCGGGACGTAATGGATTACGGGTTTGAAAAAGACGAAGGGGTGCTGGAGGAGAATCTTGAGGAAGATGATTACTCTGAGTACGAGTAAAGACTGGCCTTCTTATTGCGCCCGAATCGCCACCAGAAACACCACGCGGGAAGCTTGCTGCTGTGTTTTGTACCAAAACCGCAGTTGTCCGGACGCATTGACGTACACGAAGGCCCCGTTCCCGTAGGTGTTGGAGTACCCGTCGTAAGGCCACGGACTTTGGTCAAAACGAGGGGCTGCGATCGAAGCCCCCCAGGCATCCCGCCGTCCGGAATGGATGCTGGGGTAACAGCCCTGATTTGAAACCGCGTACCGTTCTCTTGCCTCGTATTCATAAATATACTGATTGCCTGAGCCACTTGATAAATTTAGATAGGAGCCACCGTTCCAAACGGAGCTATCCATCCGGTGGCGCTCAAAAACGCTACTCGGCACGATCGTGCAGCTGCCACCACCAGACGCCCGATCCGCATAGTTGCGGGTGATACTGTAGATCTCTGCGTACGTGTTAATGCTCTGGCGCAAATCCATATCCGCGAGCTCATAGCTCTGTTTCCCGGCGTAATTGATTCTCGATAGCAGGCGCGTGCTGATCTTGATCTTGAAAGGAGTTGTTTTGAAATTGAAATTTTGAAAATCGTGGTTGCTTCCGACGATGTCATTGAGCGACACGTCGACGTCACCCTTGTGGGTGTAGACAAAGTATAATTGCTTACTTTGAACCGTCACTGAAGTAGTGGCACTGATTCCTGAAAGCGTTGCGGTGATTGTGGCGCTGCCCTCACTGACACCCGTCACCGTGCCTCTTGCCGCCCCGGAGTTGGCAACGGTAGCAACCGCGGTCGAACTGGAACTCCAAGAGGTATTTGCGGTTACATTCGCGGTGGAGCCATCTGAGTAGTGGCCTGTGGCTACCATCGAGATTGTTTCGCCTTCGTCGATGGTCGGGTTAGTTGGGCTAAGAGAAAGCGACTGCAAAACCGTCTGGGTCACGGTTGCGGCGCGTGTGGCACTAAAGCCCTGATACGAGGCAGTAATAGTCGCCGAGCCCGCCGTCACACCCGTCAACAAGCCCGCAGAGTTAATTTGGATTCGACTATTGTTTGCACTCCACGCCGTTGTGGAGGACACATCCGCCGTGCTGCCGTCTGAAAAAGAAGCGATGGCGTGTAGTTGCAGGGTATGCCCGACTTCCAGCTGGACCGTTGTCGGTTGAATCGTGATAGCCCCAAGAACTGGGGGGATTACGTTCACGACAGCGGCGTTGGAACCGATGCCATTGACGGTGGCCGTGATAATCGCCGTCCCTAGTGCGGAGGCGGTTACAATGCCACGGCTACCTGAGTTACTGACTGACGCGATATTCGGAGCCGACGATGTCCAAGTCACGGCGTTCGTGAGTCCGACCGTAGAGGCATCGGAGTAGAGGCCCGTTGCGATGAGTTGTAGAGTGCGTCCCAAAGGGATCGCATTGGACAAGGGGGCAACCGTCAAAGACTCGAGTACGGCTGCGCCAATTTCAAACGCGTGGTTTTCAGAAATTCCGCCTAGTGCGGCGGATATCGTAAGGGAACCTTCGGAAATCATAATAAGACGCCCCGGCGCGTTCGCGCTGAACTCAGCGAGTAGTGGGCGATCGGAGGCCCAGGTGACGGACTCGGTGATATCAGCCGTGCTGCCGTCGGTGTAGTGCCCGGTGGCACTGAAATCTACGAAAATTCCCAGTGGCAGGTAATTGGGTGTGGGTGCAATCGAGATCGACTCAAGCGCGCCTGCAACCCCTTGCACCGCGAGACTAGTAGAACAGATGGCAGTCTCGGTAAGAGTTTGACTATCTATGATTGTCGCCACGATTTGATGCGAGCCGACTGCTTCCGCCTGATAGGAGAAGGAGTGGGAAATGTTGTTGCTGCTAGGCACCCCAGAAACCGTGGACGCTTTGTTGCTTTCCACACGCACTAAGGACGAACGTGTGGGGGCTCCCAAACGGGTGGAAACGAGCTGAATTGAAAAAACCGGGGCATCGCCGACAATATCTCCCGCCGCGTTTACGGTAGCGGTCTGGGTAGCGGGTGAGACGCTAAGCGTGCAGGCGAGATCGGCGCTGTTGATGCCGCCAATGGGATTTAGAGTCAAGGGCCCGCTCATGCGATTGCAACCGATTGTGGCAGCTAATCCAAGTAGCAGCAATGCAAGTATGGGGCGTCTCATGAATCCATCCTAGTCAACGTGTCCGGCGTCAGAGGGGTTATGTGTTAGGAAACTGCAAGGAGAATGCCATGCGCGTTTACGCTCGTTTAGAGTGTCGCCAACTGTACAAAGAGTAGGCAGCGGCTTAGGGACAATCGCAAACTGCGTGCGTACGCAAATGAAATCGGGCACATAAGTGCCAGTTGTGCGCCGTCTAGTTTGTGTATTCTTAGTGTCTTAGCCTTAGGCGGAAAAAGCGATGCGGCACCGTTGAATACGCCAAGAGCGCGTCTAGCCCTTGTGCTGCGATCGACTCTTCTGACGCGCTCCTTTCGTATACGATCTGCGGTAGTTTTTGCGATACACGTTAATTTCGAGGGCTTAGCAAATGAACGCGTTTGGTTTGAATGTTGCAACTCGTACGCTTACTTGACTTGTTGACCAGGGGGATTCATGGGCGAGCGTTTCTTATTTGCCATCCTAATTCTGAATATCGCTACTATCGGTTCTGGAGTCCTTGCGGACGATCACGGATCTAGCCAAAAGCCAACGACGAGCGCGGCTCAGGCGACAGAGGAACCGGTTTCTGCAGCGATGAGTACAGTTTTGGAACGCATCCGTCGCATGGAAAACATTGTGAATGGTAAAGAGCCCGCGCCCAAAACGGACGAGAGCGAGCCGTTTCTGCTCGCGCGTTCCACTCTGGTTGACAAGTACGTGAAGGAGCTAATTGAGGCACTCGATAACGGCAAGCTTGAGGCGAAACTAGGACACGTCTTAATCGAAGGCGAAGCCTACACCAATATCGAGCATGCGGCCGTATTTGAGGTGGACGGAAAAGACACGTTTGAAGCACTTTCCAAGGAAGAAAAAAACCAAGCAGCGCTCGCCTACACACGCTCCCGAAAAACTTTGCGTTTGGCGCTTCTGACAGACTTGGCCAAGGCGCTGGAAAAGCAAGGGGATCCTCGTGCGTTGCTCCTAGCGGATGCCGTTCGGGGCACCATTAAAGAAAGTCAGAGAAGTTACGATCTCGCCGTACAAAACATTACGGACAACGATCTGGACCGTCCCATCTGCTTCACCTGCGGTGAGGCGGTTGCGAAACTCGGCACTCTTATGCGCGAGGGAGAGGATCTTGATTACGAATTTTTTCAGGCGATGGGCGATGCCGCCACGGCTGCCCTTAAGAGTGCGAAGATTCAGTCCCGTGACGGCCACGTGGTCGTTCCACATTTTGATCCGTCGCGCAAAACATTTACCTACGACGGGGAGCATTTCCTTGAAAGGGGTAAGGAACGCACGCGTAGAATTTATAAATCCCCTACAGGAAGCATTCTCTTGGCCGAAGGCGCCGCACCCGGAAAAATCCTCGATACCCGTCAAGCAACCCAGAAAGAGCTTTTTGACCTGTGGCTAGATTATAGAAACGAGCCGAGCAAGCACAAAGTTGGGGCGAAGTTGCCGGGGTCGGCAAGTACTGTTCCCAGCCTTGCGGCAAAAACGGAGATCCCGCGTGACCCGAAAGTGACGGCCTTCGAGGAGTCCAACCGGGCGAGCAGCCAGTCCTTGGAGGATCTCTATCCGACTGCCGATATGATGGCTAAAGCGCTGGGGCTTGTGGATGCCGAGGGCAAGTCTTTACTCGTTCACAAGAATGACCATTGGTCAAAGGACGAAGAGGGGACGCCAAAAGCCGATTTCAACGAGTATGGAGTGAGCGTGCGCTGGGCTGCCATTGACGCTTTACCGCCGGCGCGAAAGGCCGAAGTTCTAGCCATCCTCAAGGCTGTGCAGCGGGGAAGTATCTCAGATTACAAGGTAGTCCGGCAGGATAAGGACGGAAAGGAAGTTGGTTATTGCCTTTGGTGCAACCTGAACAACGACAGCGCGTCTGTCACGGCGCTCTCGGGGCAATAGCCTAGAGTGACAAAAAACGTCAATAGACCGGAAACACGCGATGCGTTACAATGCCGTCGGTGTTGCGACTTTCCGTCATTCTTGTTGCCTTAGTTTACTCTGTGCCAGGCTTTGCCGTACGTGCGTGCCTCATCGAGTTTGACGGCGGGACGCTCCTCCTAAATCGCTGGGTGAATGAACCCGCACGCAGAGTGGAGCAGCTACTCGACGTCCTTCAAGAAATTCCCGAAACCAAAGTCAACGCGCTGGAATTTGGCGCGCGTCTTTCGCGCGGCGAGTTTTCCGTTACACCACTGGCATCGGAGTACAAAGTTGCCGCCCGGACGTTTTATGAAACCGGTGCGGTATCCATCGGGCTTGATAGCTCAGAGTTTGGCCTGCTTCTCGTCCATTTCTACCATGAAATTGTGCACGCGCTCGATGCTGACGGCCTAGATCGCCTTCGCCAAAAAGACTTAAGCCAAGCCGAAAAAAACAAAGCCGTGTTCGACGCGGAAAGAAAAGCTTTCGACGCCCAGGCAGCGCTCGTGAAAGCCTTGGTGCGAGACTATCCATGTGCGGAGACTTATTTCAACCAGCACCAGTCTAAAGGCAATGTCATCGCCCGTAATCCAACCGATGCAGAAATCAATATACTGTATGGCTTCTTGGCTGTTTCGCAGCTGAGATAATGACCGTCGCGCTACGGGGAAAAGCAGCTTGTTAGCTCGCCTCTTTCTTACCGGAAATCTCAGCCAGGTGGGTTTCACGAATTCCATTTACAATTTTTTCCAATTCTTTGAATTCGTCATTTTTTCGCAAACGAAAAGTACGCGACCATTCGCCGCGGGCGAAAAGTTGTAAGTGGCGTTTGAGCGCGGCGATAGGGCCGATAAGTTTGCGGGTTACCAAAAACGACGCTGTAAACATGACTGAGATGGAAAACAAGAACAAAATAAACAGCGCGATCTCAAGCATCTGCTGCTCGTTGCGCACCATCTCGATAACCTGGGCCGATACGCCGAGTTCATCCGCCATGAAGAGCGAGTAGTTGCGCTGGATGAACCAGGCCATCACGAAAATCATCACTAGGTTTACAAAGCCTGAGGCCGTCGAAAGAAGAGCTGCGTACTTGAGTTGCACCGGAAGGTTGGGACCGCGCCTTCTTTTAGTGGGCCACTGGGGCGCTTTTGGTTGGGGTGCGGGATTGGGTGTTGGCGTCATCTTTAGATCTTAACAAAGAATGCAGCAATAAACCGCCCAATTTAGAAAGTGTCGCGACTTCGTGCAACGAGCCACCCTGCCTCGGCACGCGGATAACGGGGAGCTCTGGGAGAGCTTTCTCAAAGGCGTCTACCCATTCTTGCTGCTGTGCGTGCAAGGCGTGGTAATACGCCAAGATCGCATCGATGAGGGGACGGCTGCCGTTTAGGCCCGACGCCTTTGGGTCACTCGCTTTAGGACAAGCTGTCTCCAAACGATTCAGCACCAGCGCGTTGAGGTGGATGTTGTGTTCCTCGATCTTTTTGAGAAATGCCAAGCTTTCGCGGTAACGCTCGGCCGTTGCTGCCGTTACGAGTAAAAAAGCGGTCTTAGGGTTTCCCAAGAGTGCAATCACTTCCAAGTGGCGTTGCCGGAAACCGGATTGCATCCCTTCCAAATTATCTAAGAACGAAGCGAAAGAATTCAAAAACTCGGCACCAAAAACACTCTGCAACAGTTTCATCGCCATCTTGGTGCCGGTTCTAAAAAGCTTCAAGTAACCGGGAACGTTACCTTGAAACCACTTCAACACAGAGTTGTCCATGAAATCTGCTAGCCGCTGAGGTGCGGTCAGCAGATCAATCGCATTCTGGCTGGGAGGGGTATCGATGACAATCTTGTCGTAGGACTTGTCCTCAGCAAATTCCAAAAGGCGCTCCATCGCGGCGTATTCGTGGGTGCCCCCCAAACTCTCCACCATCGTGCGGTAAATTGGATGCTCCAGAATGCGCCGCTTTTGTTGCTCACTTCCCGCGAAACGGGCGATGAGCTTGTCAAAGTAATGCTTGGTATCGAGCATCGAAGCAAAGAGCTCACCTGTAGCTCCCTCGATTTCGACTTTTTGGAGTTCCTTATGAAAGGCATCAAAGCCGAGCGCTTGGGCAAGGCGTTTGGCCGGATCGACTGTCAGCACGACCGTTCGGTGCCCTCGTTTTGCGAGTTCGATGGCCAGTGAGGCGGCAAGCGTAGTTTTGCCAACCCCGCCGGGCCCGCCAATCAGGAAGATGCGTTTGTCGTCAAAACTATTCATCTTCCCTCCATGCGTGCCGCCATTTCGTCAATCAAAGAGGTTGTTTTATCTACTGCAAGGCGTTCCATGCGAATGACGGGAAGTCCGAGCGTACTGGCTTGCTGATAGTTTTCTTTGTCCGACTCCAAGTTTTCTTGATGCCGTTTTAGGCACGCGCTGATGGGCTCGGAAACATGCTCCCAAGCGGTTGCCGGAGGCAGCTCCAGTTCGGGCGTGCACTGGTTGAAGTGCAAGTAACCCAAGTGAAAGGGCAGTACTTGCTCTAGTTCTTGCTTCAGTTGGCGGCACTCCACGACGGGCAACTCTTCCGGAAGTGTTACCAAATCAATGCGTGTGGTCGGTGCTTCAAACATTTCTAAGATGTGTTCTGAGTCTTTGTGGATGAAACCTGTTCTAAAGAGTTTGTTGATCCCTTTAGGAGATTGAAAAAACGAAACGGCGTGTCCGCTGCTGGGCAAATCTACAACTAGTAGATCGTAGATTTCTTTTTCGTAAAGATCCCATAACTTTCCTGCGGCTACCGTTTCAGCAAGCCCCGGAGCCGCCTTGATGAAGGTCTTGAAAACATGGTTGTCAAAGACCATGTCGAAAAGTTTGTCAAACTTGATGATCTGAAGCGCGTATTCTCTGAAAGCGGCAAGGGTTTCAATTCGCACCCAGTCGATGTTTGGGCTTGGAGGCGCCTGGGTCTCTTTATCAAAAGGGCTCCAGCTGACGGTGGCCACCTTCTTTCCGTGGTTCTGGGCCAGTCTGGCCGTGGCCCAGGCGAGCGAACTCTTGCCCACGCCGCCTTTTCCGGTGAAGAAAATTACTTTCTTATCTAGACAATCGCTTAGATATGACACAGAAAAATCATACAACGCACGGGACCGAATGGCCAAGCTCATCCGAGATTCTCGCTGACACAAGTTCGTATACCCGCCGCGAAAAAAGCAGGCCCGCGTGTCCGACTCGTCCGAGTTCTACGTTGCGTACCCCGGGCCACCAGCCGGCACCATTTTGAGTGAAAACATCCAGCTTCCCGCGGATCGCTAGCCCCTGTGTTTGAGAGGGGGCCGGTAGTGCATTTAGGCGCTGCAAGATGCGGCTTTGCGGGGCCAGCTTTTTGATGTGAGGCAGAGGCGAGTAGTTGGAGACGGGTGTTCCCTGATGTGGGGTGCCCAGCGTTACAAGGTGGCGGACAACGGCGTCTCCGCCGAGTAACTGCACAAAGTAGCGCGCCACGATTCCCCCCATGGAGTGGGCGACGATATCCAAGTGGGGGGCACCGGTCTCTTTTAATATGGCGTGCGCGTGGGCTGCCGTGCGCTTTGCCATTTTTGGTATGGATTCCACGCTGGTAAATAGTGAGATCTCATAGAAATCACTCCACCCATCCCAGGCCAGTCTCTGCGACAGGTAGGTAAAGGCCGTCCAATTGTGGAAAATTCCGTGAATAAAGAGGATGGGAACGGCCTGATCCCGGCGCGACCAACTGGGAATGATGGGAAAACGCTTTTCCAGCATTCCAAGTGGGTAGAGCTTTGCGCTGAGCAAAGAGGCGCTTGCTTCTCGGATAATATCCCACCCAAGTGTCACGCCGGAGGACAGCCACTCCGGGAACTCTGCCAAAATCGGAGTCGAAGGTTTCATTGCACTAGCTTTGGTTTTTTTCAGTCCATTAGTGGTAGTCAGTTCTATTCTTTTTGCTTTTGTTTCGTTCGGCAAGGAGCGATGCGCTCAAGATTTCTTAATCAGATTTGATCTGAAATCGCATAAAAAGCGTGCGAGGCCTTGTCAGGCACGTCCTAGAGGGTCCCGAAAAATCCGCGTTCATTCTTGACACTTACGGCTGTTCACACGATAAAAAGTTCGCAAGTAAGAGGCGTTGTTTAGATTTTTGAAGGAAGCACTGGAATATGCCAGCACCAAAGTTCCCGGAGGCCCCCGAAACCGTCAGTCGCAGGACGTTTGTTTCGTGGATCGCCGTCGGTTGGGTCGGATTTGTCAGCGCGTTGGGCTTGGGACTAACTGCGGTAGGGCGTCTATTTTTCCCCAACGTTACGTTTGAACCGCCACAGCGATTTAAGGCGGGGTTTCCCTCGGAATACGACGTGGATAAGGTCGACGAGCACCTGAAGAAACAATATGGCGTTTGGATGGTTCGCAATGAGCGCGGTATCTACGCCTTGTCGACGGTCTGCACGCATCTGGGTTGTACGCCCAACTGGCTTGAAGGCGAGCAGAAGTTTAAGTGCCCTTGCCATGGCAGCGGCTTTTATAAGACGGGAATCAACTTCGAAGGGCCCGCCCCGCGGCCTCTCGAGCGGTTCAAGATCGGGCTTGCAGAAGATGGCCAGATTTTTGTGGATAAGAACAAGAAATATCAGCAGGAAAAAGGGGAGTGGGACGATCCCGACTCCTTCCTTGAGCTGGCTTAGCGTACAGGTGGAATTATGGCGAAGGCGGGATTTCTAGAGTCTCTTAGAAAGTCTCAGGCCTGGAAATCAATTTTCCGACACGGGCCCCCCGATAACTCGCGGAACAAAGTTTTGGCCGTGTTGATGAACGTGTTTTTGCATCTGCACCCCATACGGATGAAGAAATCCGGCATTCGGATGAGCTTTACCTGGTGTATGGGTGGCATCACCTTCTTTTTATTTCTCGTGGAGACCGTGACGGGCGTGCTGCTCATGTTCTATTATCGTCCCACGGCTGAGTTCGCGTATTCGGACATCATCGCCCTCAGAGAGCATGTGCCCATTGGCATCATGCGTGAGGTACACCGTTGGGGGGCTCACTTGATGGTGATTTCCGTGTGGTTGCACATGTTCCGCGTATTTTTGACCGGGTCGTATAAGCCGCCGCGCGAGTTTAACTGGGGTATCGGGGTGGTGCTGCTCACGTTGACGTTACTTTTGAGCTTCACCGGTTACCTGCTTCCCTGGGATCAGCTGGCTATTTGGGCGATTACTGTAGGCTCCAACATGGCCCGTGCGACCCCGTTCTTGGGGAGTGAGGGGCCGGGGGCCTCGTTGCTCAATATGATCATGGGCTTTGATGTGGTGCATTCCGGGAGCGACGCGCGCTTTGCGTTGCTGGCGGGCCGCGTGGTGGGCGAAGCGACCTTGCTTCGATTCTACGTGTTGCACTGTATATTTATTCCGCTAGTGGCGGCGCTGCTCATGGCGGTGCATTTCTGGCGAGTACGTAAGGACGGAGGCATATCGGGGCCCTTGTAAGGCCTCGATAGACAGCTAGATGGCCATCATTGAATTCATCACGGGGACGATTAACTACCTTTGCCAACCGGCGATTTTGTTTACTTTCTCCTGTTTGGCCTTTTTCGGCATTCTGTTTTACGCGCGGGAATGGTTTGGTAAAAAAACTACGATCATTCTGCTGGAAGTGGGACTTCTCATTTTTATTGCGATCAGCATGGCGCACCCCACTTTCCGGGCAGTCGTTGCTAAACCTGACAACATCCCCATTGTGGCAATGTTGTTTCTTCTGTTGTTTTTCACCTGGCTCAGCATCCACAAGGCAGTCATCAACGACAGACTCATCGATGCCGGGCAAGACGTGGAAAGCAAGAAGGAAGCCAAGGAGCTAGTGTTTACTTGGCCGGATCTTGTTTTTAGTGAGTTCATTTGTACGATTGCCGTCTGGTGTTTGCTACTCGCTTGGGCCATTGTCCTTAAGGCGCCGCTCGAAGAGCCTGCCAATCCGGTGGATACGCCCAATCCCTCCAAAGCGCCATGGTATTTTCTGGGATTGCAGGAAATGCTTGTGTACTACGATCCTTGGCTAGCGGGAGTGGTTTTCCCGTCGCTCATCATCGTGGGTCTCATCTTAATTCCCTACATTGACACGAATCCAAAAGGGAATGGGTACTACACCTTCAAAGAACGCCCATTTGCGATCACGACGTTTTTGTTTGGTTTCCTGATTTTGTGGAATCTCCTCATTGTGTACGGGACCTTCTTGCGAGGGCCCAACTGGAACTTCTTTGGTCCCTACGAAGTGTGGGACGTTCACAAGCTGGAAGTGTTAAGAAACGTGAATCTCTCAGAGTACATCTTTAGGGAGTTCGGACTGAATGGTGGCAAACTCCCCGATAATCCACTCATCCGCGAGGCGCTCGGCATCCTTTTGACGGTTGGGTACCTCGTCGGTGTGCCGGTATTGCTCGCGCGCAAGTGGATGAAGAAAACGTACGAGGAGCTTGGGGCCGCTCGGTTTTACATTATGGCAGCCTTACTCGTTTGTATGGCAGCGCTGCCGCTGAAAATGGTGCTGCGGTGGACCATTAACTTGAAGTACATCGTAGCGATTCCGGAAGCCTTTTTTAACATTTAAGGGACGACCCAAGAGAAGACAGAATGGCAAACAATACGCCGGAAGAACAGGACGACAGATTTTATAGGCCCAGCCTTCTTTGGAAGGCGTTCGGGATCGGCAGCGTTATCATGCTCGTGGTGACGATCTGGATGGTACTCGATGACTTTGGCCGCGAGTGGAAAGTATATCAAACAGAGTTCTTCAATTTAAAAGAAAAGAAATATAACGAATGGGCGAAAGAAGCTTCAGGCGAGTTGGATGAACAGGAGCTCAGTAGCCTGAAAGAGCAACTTACGGCGGCCACTAAGGAAGTTCTCGGGCACGAGAAGCAGCGTGAAAAAATGGAGGACGAGCTTGTTGGCCTCCAGACGAAGATGAAGAATACCCTCAATGACTTTCAGGTCAAAAAGGGGGAATTCGACGTAGCCAAATACCGGTATGAGGCGCGTTACGGGCATGGGTTTGCAGAAAGCGATGCTACGGCCTTGGACGCCGAAGCGGCCAAAGCACTGGCGCAGCTCAACAAGGAATTGGCCCACGTGCAAAAGCTCAAGGAGCTGGCCAACGAGGCGCAGGTAAACTACGAATCCAAAAAAGCAGCCATTGCGGAGCTGGAGGCAGCAAAGACCGTAGCGGAAAAAGCCCTAAAGAAATACCGGGCGAATATCGACAGGTTAGAAACTAACCGTGACGATTCGCGTTTCACGCTGAGCAAGGCCGCTCGCAGTGCGCCTCTGGTAGACTTTGCGAACCCGGTGCTGCGTATCAACCAGATCGTACTTGCCGATATCCGCGACGATTTGAACTTCGCTTCGGTGAAGAAGATCGATCGTTGCACGACGTGCCACCTGGCGATTGATCTCAAAGGCTTTGAAAACGAGAAACAGCCCTTTCGTACGCACCCGCGCCTAGATGTCATGCTGGGAAGCACCTCTGCGCATCCGATCAATCAAATCGGCTGTACATCCTGCCACGATGGTCGGGGACAGTCTGTGGATTTTGTACGTGCCGCGCATACGCCTCGCAACGAGGAGCAGAAGAAGGAGTGGGAAAAGAAGTACCACTGGCACGAGATGCACCATGTGGAAGAAAAAATGCTTCCCCTGCAGTTTACTGAAGGCAAGTGCATTACTTGCCACAAGCAAACGGAATATGTCCCGCGTGCAGCGAAGGTAAACAAGTCCATTCAAACCTTTCGTTTTGCGGGCTGCTACGGCTGCCATCGAGTAGAGGGCTGGGATCACTTGCGCAAACCGGCGCCAAGCCTTGAGAAGATCAAAGGTAAAGTGACGCGTGATTGGTTTGTGAAGTGGGTGCGCGATCCGAAGGCATTCAACGAACACACACGGATGCCGCAGGTCTTTCACTTAAGTAACATGCAGACAGAGAAGTTTAGCGCCTATCAGGAAGCTGAGATTTTTGCCATCACTGACTACGTGTATGCGAATTCCGAGGACTACACACCCAACGTTTGGTTGCCTTTGGGGAATGCGGAACGGGGAAAAGAGACCTTCTCGCAAGTGGGGTGTCTAGGATGCCACCAAATCGACGATTTCGCGATTGAGGGCCGGTCGCGTTTTGGGGCGGCACCGGATTTGAGTACTGTAGGCAGCAAGGTCAGTCAAAAGTGGCTTCAGAGCTGGCTGAAAAA
>JAGQZV010000005.1 GCA_020435295.1 Bdellovibrionales bacterium
CTGAGTTTATTGAACGTAGTCAGCCACCCCTTAGGTGGGACCCGGTAAAAAATGGGAGCCGTCCACATCAGCGCCTGCCCGAGAAATCCCACCGCGTAACGAACATCCTGGTAAACCGTTCCGAAGCTCATAAAAGGCAGGCCGAAACAGAGTCCCAATGCGATTAGCGCGGGAAGCCCAACCAGAAGCGTCAAGATCAGCTCCCACTTAAACCAAATATGGAAAAAGAACAGCATAACGACAGCCACAAACAGAAACTTCACCACAAAGTTTAGGAGCAAACCCCACACCGTCGCAAAGATCATACTCATATTCCCGATCGGAACCCGGCGAAAAACTTGGCGGCTCTTGAAGGCAAGGTCCATGGGCAGAATCACGGCATCCCAAAAGACTCCCCAAAAAACCACCCCAGTAAGTGCATGAATTTCATACGGTATTTCGGCTCCATGGCCACCGAGGTTCAACTGTTTGCCTACAAAAACCACGGGAATCGCTGCCGCCAATTGGCTCACGATATTCCAGCCATAGCCAAAAAGGGTGAGTTTTGCGCGAAACTGGAGCTCGCGGTAAAAGAGGTACCAGCCCCGATGAAACTCCACGGTCAAACGTCTCCACAGGTCTCGCATACGGGAATTTCTATCACAGCCCCGGCCCAGGCGAAACCGCGCTTGCTTGCCGGGGTCCGCAATTCAGGCTAGATAAGGCAGAGCGCGACTGCGCCAATTCGGAGTGGATCACTGGGCAAAATCTCGGACAAGCTAGCACGAGGGTATGGGCGGTTCGGCGGGTTTTTGCTGCAGACAGCCGATCGCGCCCGCCACCGCGCGCCCTACACACTGGTAGTCCTGCAACTTGTGCAGGACTTGGATGTCATTTTGCCGGTCCTTCAAGAGCTCACCCAACGCGGCACATCAGTGCGTGTCATCGTCACCAAGGAACTAGTCGAAAAATCCCGACGTGTGCAAACCCTACTCGATTCCACAGGGATTCGTTTTGAAATGGTTTCCCGGGCGCGCCTGCTCGGCGGAAAAATCCCCTTTTGGGGAAACGTTCGCCAGCTCGTAACGGCCACCGAGTCTACGGCTAGCCCGCACAAACTGACTCACGCACTGACTTTGCAGGCCCGCAAGCGGGGGATTCCCAGCTACACGTTCCAGCACGGTTTTGAGAACGCTGGCCTCACGTATTTCGACACGCAGTTCTCCCCTAGCAGTATCGGCTTCGGATCGGAACACATCTTCATTTGGGGGGAACCGGATAGCTTGGACAGCCGGGTCCCCGAGCAAATTCGCAGGCGTTGCATACCAATTGGACGCCCTCTGGCGCAGCGCCAACCCATTCGCCCCGAAGCTCTGCAGAGCGCTCAAACGAAGGTAGGGATATTTGAAAATCTGCATTGGGAACGTTACTCTACAGAGTATCGCAGATCCTTTCTGCGCGATCTGCGACTGACCATTGCGGGGTTTCCCGATTGCCTTTTTGTAATAAAACCTCACCACGCAGGCATGTGGTTCACCAAAGAAAATAGAGAATTCGCGTTCAAAAACCTCCTAGTCGTGGATCCGAAGGATCCGGAGTGGGAACCGTACACGGCCCCGGATCTCATCCCAAATTTTGATGCTGTCATTACAACGCCGTCCACCGTGGCACTGGACTCTGCCTCCATGGGCGTTCGAACGGCGGTCGCGGCATACGATCTGGATCTGCACAAATACTCACCGTTGCCGCTGCTGAGAAATGCCGGGGATTGGCTCTGTTTCATCAAGAATTCAAACTCGCCTGCCGTAGAGCAAACATTTGTTAGCCGGTGGGTAAGAACTGGAAACGCGGCCGAAAGAGCGGCGCGGGAGCTCTGCTCATGAAGGCAATTGTGGTAAGCGGACGAGAATGGGTAGTCGCTTCGAGCCCCCGATACTGGCTTACCCAAAACCTCGCACAAGAGATCGCTAGAAGCCTGCTCACCAAGAAGGCCGCCGCTTTTTGTTGGGATGACCTGGTACTGACGCCCCAACCGATGCGCCTAAATTGGCCGCGCTGCTTTGTAGAAACAATCGGGGAAAATCACCTAAGCGGTAGGTTTGCCGTCGACAAATCTGTCATTCAGGATTTGTACAAGAGGGGTCTGGTTGCGCAGCGGGACGACTGGGCAGGCGCTCTAAGAGAGCTCTTCAAAACATCCCCGGAACTTGTAATTCATTTGCCGAATGTGTTTCGTCTACCCACTCCGTTAAGTGACTGGCAAAGCCGCCACACCGAAGCGAATCTGCCCCAGGAAATATTGAAGTTCGATCCCAGTGTCTCGGTCATTATCAACTATCGCGATCGCGTCGAACTCATGGAAAGTTGCCTAATGGCCCTTGAGCACCAGCACCTTCCCAGCCGTATGGAAATTATTCTGGTGAATAACCAGTCAACCCCGGAGAACCGTGAAAAAGTAGACGGGTTACTTAGAAAACTCCCCGCACAAATCGCTAGACAGCACCTCGACTACCCCTATCCGTTCAATCATTCGGCTCAAAGCAACCTCGGCGCTCGGCACGCGAACGGAGATATCCTGGTAATGGTAAATAACGATGCGCAAGCCCAATCCCCTTATACTTTGCGGTTGCTCGCCGGGTACGCTAGTTTGCCAGGCGTGGCAACCGTTGGGCCACGATTTGTGGGTGACAACGGACGCTTGGTTTCTAGCGGAGTAGAGATTTACCCAGATGCCAGGCTCTTGTCCGGTGCAGGTTTCAAAGAGAGTGAACAGCCGTACTATTCACGGCAAATACATGAAACAGCTGGTAATAGTTTCGCTTTTGCTGCGATTCCAAAAACGGTTTGGGATCGAGTCGGCGGTCTGGACGAAACGGACTTTATTAACGACTACAACGACGTGGATTTTTTCATGCGCACACTACGACTGGGGTTGCGCCATATCTATGTCGGAAACGCGACCGTTTATCATGAACCTGGAACTTCTCGATCCCCCGACCGTCCATCCCCAAAACTTATCTTGGAGCGCTTCTGCAAAAAGTACCCCGACATTTCTCAATTCGTGGATCGTTCTTACCGCCTCGAAGCCCTGCCATCTGTCCCCGCCACTCCAAAACCATTTAGCGTGTATAAAAGACTGCGATCCTTGCATTTTACCCGGCGAATCAGGCGCGCAGTGTCTGAGCGCCTGGCGCGTCTAAGAGTCAAGTATGAGCACTGAGGCGCCTTCTACCCAGCACGCCCCTTCGCTACTGAACTACTTTTTCTTTGTTTTTTTGTCTCTCATGATGAATCTAAAAGTTCGCGTAGATGCCATCCTACCGGGAGACGACGAGTCGCGTGATTGGGCAGTGAGCTATGCCAAGCTCAAGGGATGGAAATTTGGCAAGGACATTCTCTTTACCCACGGGCCGATGAGCCACTTGGTGGATCGGTGTATCGACTTGGGCTGGAATGTCTATTCCGCGGTGGGCTTTTCGCTGATCTGCTGCGTACTCATTGCCACGGCGGTTTGCTTTTTTGCTGCGTCCATGGATTTTAAGCCTCTCAACCGCTTCCTAGTAGGCTTGATTTTGTTGGGATCAGTTTCAATTCCTGCGCATTCCTTTTACGTTGCCGCGCCAGGATGTGAGGACCAGCTGCTCTTGATAAATCTCCTGCTGCTATTGAATGCGCTCTACCGCAGAAATGAACGAGTATGGCTCGTTCTTTCGGCTGCGCTGAGTGCTGTCTTTATTCAAGTAAAACTCTCACTGGGTGTGGGGAGTTGCGTAAACCTAGCCATCGTCGGGCTACTTTCAAGCAATTGGAAAACGCTACCGCTAAGAGCTGGGCTTGCAGCAGGCACGTTCAGTCTCGTACTTTTAATCACCTGGCTATTCAACGGACAAAGCCTTTACTTACTTCCCGAGTACGTGCGCTGGGGATACCACATTGTATCGACGTACCCCCACACTCTCAGCCTCGACATCCGGCACTGGCAACTTTTGACAGCGATGTACGTAGTTTTCTCCCTGTTTTGTATTGGCTGGGCGTTCACCCTGCGCGCCGAAGCTGGAAAACTCTGGCTGGTGTTCCTATTCCCTCTTTTCACCGCTTTCAAACATTCCGTCGTCCGCATGGGAAATTCCCACCTTTTTCATTTTGTTCACTTAGGGCAGTTTACGCTACTTGTCCTTCTAGTGTTTTCGCTCCGACGCTACCGTTTTTCCCAAGCCTTGTCGTACGCGCTGGGAGGGTTCGTTCTATTGAGCGTCGCTCCTCTGACAACTGACTGGCAGAACTACTATCTCACACACGGCAAAACCCTCCCGCACGAAATGGTCGCTGTCTTAAAGCGCTTCCCCGACGAAGGCTTACAGAGCTTAAACCGACTGGCACACTTGCCCGAAATCCGCAAAAGCGAGGCCACACAAAGTCGCAAGGCTTTAGGAAAACGCGTGCTACCCAGAGTTTTTTTAGAAAGAATAGGGCAGGAATCAATCGATGTTTGGTCATTTGACCTATCCTATCTTCCAGCGAATCAATTGAATTGGCGCCCGCGTCCAACCATCACGTCCATTATCGCAGGCAATACGCTATTAGATGATTATGATAACCGTTTCATGCAGTCGGACCACGCCCCGCGCTTTTTGCTCCTCGATCGCTTTGTCCACGGGCTGGAAGGATCTAGCTTGTACTATTACGAGCCCCGTACTCAGCGTACAATACTAAGTCGTTATGCACTTGTCGGCGTCGAACGTGGTGTGGCGTTGCTGGAACGCCAACCGACAGACCGCTATGGAGGTCCCGTTGTTTTGAGCGAGGCGCGGGTGTCATTTGGTCAGACGGTGAAGGTACCGGTTGGTGCACCCGATGACCTGTTGGCCCTGGAAGTCGAAGTAACGTGGCCATTCGTACACAAGATTAAGAATTTTCTTTTTAAACCCAACACTTTTCACCTCCACCTCTACTACGAAAATGGAGAGCACCACGCCTTTCGATTTTTCACGCCGAGCTCCAGCAACGGACTGCTCATCAGTCGGCTTCCGATTCGAAGATTCCAAGGACTCGATCGTCCAGCCCATCGTCAAATTTGGAATACCCGCGAATGTCGTAGATGCCGGATTTTAGGTGAACAATCCGATCGAGTTGGGTCCAAACGGATTTCCAAAGAGCAGGCAAATGGTCGGCCCTAAACTTCGGGCGGAGCGATCGGGCTTCCGGATGGTTACAGTGTAGCGCTCCTGACTGGCAAGCTTCCAACACTTCCTGCCGGAGATGCCGATACACCTTCTGTGCAAACCTCGCATCACGATACGTCGCAAATTTCTCATGGCCCGAAGACATTCGCAGAAAATAAACAGAGTGCGAATAGTCGGGACCATCACATTTTCCGTAACGACGGCAGGCCTCCGATTCGTCCGGGACTTGATCCAATATCGCACCGATGGCTGCAAAGGTCGGGCTCAGTTGCTTAAGCTTTGCGCGCTCAGCTTTATTGATCAAGTAATTGTCTGGCTCCCCTTCCTCAATGGCAGCAATCGCGCCCATCGCCTTTGGAAAGGCCCCTTCAGTGTTCTCGTCCATCAAAAAAACCCCGTACTTAACGGCGTTAAGCGTACAAATGGTGCCGTAGGCAAGAAGGATTGCTAAAGTCCCCCCGCCACAAAGCGCCAAGAAAGTTCCCCACTTTTCTCGAAAGTGAAGGCCCCGATTCAAGTAGAAGGCATAAAAGGCAGCCCCAAATACCAAGGCTGGATAAAACAAGATTGCCTCTTCTCGCACTCCCCACCAGAAACCAATTAACAGCAACAGCACTAACCAATAGCGGGAACGCAGATCTCGAAAGCGGACCTTCCTTGGTTCACTGCACTTGATAAAAATAATGCCGACGACAAGAATCTGTAAGCAGAGCGCAAATTGATTGCGCAAAACGCGTATAGCGTCGTTGTCATAGGTGTGGGGCAAAAGTGCGCTAACGACAAAAAACACGGCCGTCGTCGTTCTTGAATACCCTAGCCGCAACAGGCCATACGCCACGGTAACCAACGAGACTAGGTAGAGAGCTGTCATCGCCGGCAAATAACGAAGATTGAGAAGCGAACTAACGGCCAAGAAGACGGAAAAAAGAGGCCGCTTGATGAGAGTGTTCGCCGCATAGTCGCCGAGCCAAACACCCCGCAAGATGGATTGTGCGTGCGACACGTACATGTAGTCGTCGACCCAGCCCATCATGGGTATAGGACGCTGATCCCAGGTTAGGTTGTAGAGGAAAAGAAAACTACCGAGTACCAGAAGGAGCAAAAAACCGAATACAACGTTTTTTCTTGCTCCGAACCACATTGGCTAAGCGGGCTGCTTTTCCAGTCGCGCGGCGTGTAGGGAGGCCTTGCCCTTCCAAAAGAAGACCTCTCGTAGGAACTGGAAGTAGTAGGCGGCACCCCACTTTAGGATCTTGAGCTTGCGCTCCCCGCCGATGCGGGGGGGCTCGTCTCCGGGAATTTCTCCCACCTTGAGTTTCATCTTGGCTGCGCGCACAGACAGCAGGGGTTCCCAGCTGATGTTGGTACGAAAGAGCTTCTCCGCAGTCGCATACCCTTCTTCCTCGGTGAGATCCAAGTCATAGACCAGTCTCTTCTTGTACGCGCGAAAGATGACCATTGCATCGGTGTATTTCCCACCATGCAACAAATTCACGGTCCGCGTAAAAAGCCAGTTGCCGAAAGAAGTCACCGGATCATCGTCATCGCTCTTGGCATCCCCAAGGTAACGGGACGCAATGACCATGTCATAACCGTCTTTCATTTTTGCGATGATATCTGGAATCAGTTCCGGAATAGAGTTCCCATCCGGGCTAAATGTCAAAACGACATCGCCTTCCACGTATGGCATCACCTCATTGTACGCATGGCGAAAGCCGATTCGCTTTTGTACGTACACAAAGTACCCCTGCTCTTTAGAGTACTCTATGGTGCCGTCGGTCGAACCGCCGTCCAGGATGATGATTTGATCCACCCATTCCGGCTTGACGCGCGGCATGATGGCCTTCATCCCTTCAATTTCATTGAGGGTCGTGACAATTAAACTGACTTTCATAAGCCTCCAAAATTAGTACGGGTGGGCCCGAAACTCAAGGCCAAAGCCAGAACCTGGACCTAGACGTTCGAATAGCGGGAGTTCTTCAGCATCTTGAACCCCTTAATCAGCTCTTCGATCCCCGAATCCAGCGAATGGGCGGTTCTAAAACCAGTTTTCTCGAGCTTTTCGTTAGACACGATATAGTCGCGTTTATCGGGATCCTCTCCGACCGGGGCCTCCAAAAAGACGAACTTCGGAAGGTGGCGTTGAATCACCTGGCAAAGTTCCAACTTTGAAAGGTTGGCATCGGAAAGCCCAACGTTGAAAATATTGCTCTTCATCTTGTCGAAATTCTCAATCGCAAAGAGGAAGACTCGCGTTACGTCGCGTACATGGATGTAGTTGCGTTTAAAGTGGGCTTCGAACAACGTCACACAACTGTCTTTGCACGCCCGGTACACGAAGTCGTTTACAAGCAAGTCGATTCGCATGCGGGGCGACATACCAAATACGGTCGCCAGGCGGAAGCTGACGGCGTTCTCGCGCTCCATCAGCTCTTTCTCCACCAGCACCTTATCTCGCGCATAGATGGAAATAGGTTGCAGCGGCGTCTCCTCGGTACAAAATTGGGAGCCTTGCCCTGAACCGTAAGCGCTATTGCTTGTGGGCATCAATACCCATTGATCTTTGCTGAGCGTCTTAAATTGGTGAGAGGGTGCCTCGTGATTGATCGTTTGCGCACCCACTGGATCTTTCTTACAGAGTGGCGCTCCGACCAAAGCGGCAAGTGGAATAATGATATCCGCCTTTTTAGCCAGAGGATCCACCATCTCGTAGTTGCGCACATCGGCATTTACTACGTCGAAGTTAGGGTTCGCGGCACACGCCGCAAGACTGTTTTCTCCGTACAGAAAATTGTCTACTACGGTTACGTTGTGCCCCTTATTGAGCAGCTCCGGCACTAGAATGGATCCAATGTAACCCGCACCACCTGTAACCAGAATATTAAATCCCATTACGCGTTCTCCTCGGGAAAGAGCTCAGATTCCACGCACTCGCAAAGAGTGTGGTAGAGCACAATATGGTTTTCCTGAATTCGGCTGGTGGCGCTCCCCGGTGCCACGATGCAAAGATCTGCTAGCGGTTTTGCAGGCCCGCCATCTCTTCCGCAAAACACAATGGAAGGAACTTCCATCGCTTTGCACGTTTCCAAAGCTTTCAAAATGTTAATCGACTGACCAGATGTAGTGATGCCGAGAAAAACATCACGCGGGGTCATCTTGCCACGGATCTGGCGCGAGAAAACTTGATCATAACCATAGTCATTGCCAATGGCGGTAAGGATAGAAGTATCCACAGTCAAAGCCTCGGCGGGGAGCGGATCCCTGGGGCGGGCCAGCTTGCTCACAAATTCCGCTGCCAGGTGTTGCGCGTCAGCTGCGGATCCACCATTCCCGGCGATGTAGAGGCGGCCGCCTTTCTTGTAAGCGTCCACGACCACTTTCACTGCCTGAGCAAAAACTTCCTGCATCCCTTCGGCAGCGAGCAGCTGCTGGTGCGCCTCGATGGAGTCCTCAATATTTCTGCGAAGAGTCTCGATGTAGTGTTTCATGACAAGACCTCCCTTATGATTCCCTCAGCTGCAGCGTAGTCCTCGGGAACCCCAATGTCGATAAATCTGCCGGTTGAAATAAAGCCGTAGACGTTTTTTTTGGACTTGAGCCAATTCGGCATCAGATCGTCTTCCAAGGACCGGGGCCCCTTTTCTCCAAGAGTGTCCGTAAACAGTGAGGCTCGCGCCAAATATGCCCCCCCGTTCACGAGCATCCGGCCTTGGCCGGCTTCTCGCTTACGAATGGAGGCGACGCGGCCATCCTCCTCCATGTCTATGCCACTATAACGATCGTTGGCGTCCACAGAATGCAACGCCAACGTCAGATCCGCCTGCTTGGCCCGATGAAAAGTCAGAAGATGGTCAAGCTTGACCTCAAAAAACGTATCCCCATTAAGGATTAAGAAAGTTTCGTCTTTGTCACGCAGCTTCTCCAGCGCCAGCAAGAGTCCCCCGCCCGTCCCAAGCGGCTCATTTTCGACTGAGTAGTCGAGCTCCACACCGTCGTAGCGGTCGCCAAAGTGGTCTTGGATCTTCCCCGCCATGTAACTGACTGCCAAGATGGCACGAGTAACGCCTTCACGCTCCCAGTAATCCAGCTGGTGTTCCAGAAAAGGGCGCCCGGCAATAGGGGCCATCGGCTTGGGAAGATCCGGTACGGCGCTTCGTAGCCTTTTACCCAACCCCCCTGCTAAGACAATCGCTTCCATTCGTTCTCTAAATTTCTCGGACCACCCGCTTTAGGGCACGGAGTCCGTGAGGGTCTTGCGCAAATGTTCAATTTGCGGACGCAAGTCCATGGGTGCATTCCCCACAAAAAAACCGCGATCATGCGCTGTGTAAGCGTTCTTGATCTCGCCCACCGTATCGTAATCAAAATACTTGATCACGTCATGCTGCAGGAAATTTCCGCCCGTAATAATGCGATATTCTATTCCCGCTTCTCGCAACTTCTCGCGCACGTGATCTCTATTCGCATCAAACTCAGGGTTCAAGATAAGCGTAAAGGAAAACCACGAGCTCTTGCCATTCTCTTTTTGAATAATAAAACGCGGATCGTCCCCAAAAAGCCCGACGAAGACCTCAGCATTTTTACGGCGCTGCTCCACCATGGAGTCCAGTTTCTTCAACTGCTCAATACCGATCGCCCCGGATAGCTCCAAAGGCCGGGCGTTGTAGCCGGGCAGAATGAAGCGGTACGCTTCGTAAAAGTCGTCCACAGACTTCTTGTAAAGCGGTGAGCTTGCAGGCAGATTGCGAGTCCAACCATGCGCCCTCAAACAGAGCGCTAGGTGGTACAGCTCCTCGTCGTCCGTCACAATGACCCCGCCTTCCATCGTAGAGATGTGGTGGGAAAAAAAAGTGCTAAAGGTACCGAAATGGCCAAAGGTTCCACAAGCCTTACCGTTTAATTCGGCTCCCATCGACTCGCAGTTATCTTCGAAGAAAATCAAATTGTGTTTATCGGCGAACTGGCGCATGACATCGAGGGCAGCCGGATTGCCTAGAATACTCACTCCCACAATCATGCGGGTTTTAGGCGTAAGCGCCGCTTCTAACTGGCTTACGTCCATGTTCAGTGTCTGCAAATCCACATCCACAAAACGCAGTTTTAATCCATACTGCTGGAGTGGGTAAAACGTCGTAGACCAAGAAATGCAAGGCACGATCACTTCGTCTCCCCGCTGGAGTGGGGCTTTGCTCCTGTAAAACAGGCAGCCAACGCCTACCAAATTGGCCGCCGATCCCGAACCCACCATCACGGCATGCTTACTACCAAACTTGCTCGCAAAGTCCTTTTCAAACGCCGCCACGTTCTCGCCCATAGTAAAGCGGCCGCTATCCACTACCTTCTGAATCGCATCGAGTTCTTCTTTACCCCACGTGGAACACGCAAGTTCATACTTCATAGCTAGTTCACCATCTTCTTTACTGCTTTTTTGATCGTCTCAACGTTTGGATAGTAGAGTTGCTCCAGCTTGTACCCCGCCGGCGTTGGCACATCAGGAAGGCCCACTCTGGCGACCGGCGCTTTGAGTGCAGAGAAACACTTCTCCGCTGCCACAAAACCCACCTCCGCGCAAACTCCACCACGTTCCCATCCGGTATCGACGACTAGAAGCTTGCCGGTCTTTTTCACGGTTTCGACGATAATCTCTTCGTCGAGAGGCTTAATAGAACGGAGGTCGACGACCTCTACCGAAATACCCTCTTCTTCGAGTTCATCCGCGGCCCGAATGGAAAGGTCCAGGATGTGGGACGTGCCCACAATACTCACATCCGTTCCACGCCGTCGGTACGTCCCTTTACCAAAGGGAACGGTATAAAAGCCCTCCGGCACAACTCCCTTGGTGCGGGTGAGCCAGCGGTGTTCAATAATCACCACGGGGTTGTTGTCCGCAATGGCGGCAAGCATCATGCCTTTGGCATCAAAAGGTGTACTGGGCATGATCACTTTTAGACCCGGTACGCCCACGAGCATTCCCTGAACGGCCTGAGAATGCTGCGCTCCGGATCCCCAACCGCGGCCAATCGCTGCCCAAATCACAAAGGGAACATTGTTTTTCCCTTCATCCAAGTAGCAAATCTTGGAAGCGTGAGTCACTAACTGGTTCATGGACAAAAGTATGAAGTCAGGCCGATTGTGCGTCATTACGGGCCGAATGCCGCCGACAGCCGCTCCAGTAATGATCCCCGTCATCCCTTCTTCCGAAAGCGGGACATCAAAAACCCGTTCACCGCCAAATTTTTCCTGCAACCCTTTGGTCACGCCAAAGCTGGCAGCGGGATCGTCTACACCTTGTCCTAAGACAATAACCTTCTTGTCCATCTCCATCGCTATGGAGAGTGCCTCGTTCAGGGCGTCAACGTAGGACAACACGCGCCCCTGTTCCGAAGAAAGAACGCTTTCTCTTGTTTGTGCTCTAATGAGTGCTTCTGCCCACGGCATCTTTATTTACCTCGTATTGAATGCGTTCGCTATAAACATGGGTTGCCAAATCTGACTCGTCAGGTTCGGGACTGTTTCGAGCAAAATCGTAGGCCTCTTCGAATTCTCGCGCTATTTCCTCTTCCATCTCCGCCCTATCGGCATCCGACAACAGATGGTTCGACTTCAGGAAATTGAAATAACTTTCGATGGGACAAACTTTCTTCCAGTCCACAAGCTCTGCGGGATCGCGATACCCCTTTGAATTGTCATCCCCCGCCCCTCCGTGGCCACGCCAACGGTAGACACGCGACTCTACGAAATAGGGCCCGTCACCACTCAGCGCCCCCTCGCGGGCCTTGGCGACCGCTTCATATACCTCAACAACGTTAGAGCCATCTACGACCCTGCTCGTGGCGCCAAAAGCTTCCGCTTTTTTCCATAGCTCGACGTTTTCCGGCTGGCGCTTGTAGAGGGGCGTAAAAACCGAGAAAAAATTATTCTCACAGAAAAAAACTACCGGGAGTTTCTTGAGTGCCGCAAAATTGATCGCTTCCCACACAACTCCCTCTTCCGCGGCCCCATCGCCGAATGTGCACATGTTCACACGCTTTACGCCTTGAAGCTTAGCTGCCAACGCGAGCCCCACGGCTATGGGAACGTTACCACCGCAAATCGCTGAAGAGCCCGCCATCCCCACACTTTGATCAATGAGGTGCATGGATCCGCCGCGCGATCCCGCACAACCATTCTTGCGGCAAAAAAACTCGGAAAGCATCGCCTTGAGATCACCTCCCTTGGCCAAATACACGCCATGAGTCCGGTGACTCGCATAGACCAAATCTTCTTTGCTCAGCGGCGCACAGGCACCGACGCACGAGGCTTCTTGGCCGATCACCAAGTGGATGGGGGTCTTCATCTCATCCTCGTGATAATGCGCCTCTACGCCCTCTTCGATTCGGCGGATGCGCAGCATAGAATAAAACAGATCAGTTAATGTCTCTTTTCCGAGCGTCGTTTTTGTATCCGCAAACGCTTTACCTTTGTATCCGTATTTCACTTTATAAGGCCTCTCTATTGTCCAAAAACCACTCGTATGTTTCCCGAATGCCTGCTTTAAGTTCAATCTTCGCTGCCCAGCCCAACTCTTCCAACCTGGAACTGTCGAGCAATTTTCTGGGCGATCCATCTGGGTGGCTGGCATCGAACTCAATCGTACCCCCAAACCCAATAACGTCAGCTACAATGCTGGCAAGTTCACGGATCGAATAATCCTCTCCGACTCCGATATTAATCGGATATTGCAAATCGGCTGGAGCACGGAGCAACAAAAACAGGCTCGCATCCACGATATCGTCCGCGTGCACGAATTCACGACGGGGGGTTCCAGTTCCCCAAAGCGTGATACTCTTTTGGTTGCCAACTTTGGCGTCGTGAAACTTACGGATGAGAGCCGAAAGTACATGCGAAGACTTTGGATCAAAATCGTCATTGGGTCCGTACGCATTGTTCGGAATGGCCACCATGAAGCGGTTTCCGCCATACTGGGCATTGTACGACAAACAGGTGATGAGACCTGCCAGCTTTGCTACCGCGTAGGGCAAACTGGTGTCTTCCGGGCGCCCCGCAAATAGACTGCTTTCCTGCATCGGCTGCAAACACTCCCGCGGGTACATGCAGGAAGAGCCAAAGAACAAGAACTTTTCAACCCCCGTTTGGTAGGCCGCTTTAATCACGCTCAACTGAATATCCAAGTTTTCGGTGATGAACTCTGCCGGGTGATCTCGGTTTTCAACGATCCCACCCACGCGTGCCGCACAGAGAAGCACCACTTTGGGACGTTTTAACTGGAAATACTCAAGCACGGCTCTTTGATCGGTGAGATCAAGGGCCTCGCGCCCTTCGGTCAAAACATTGGTAAACCCGTCTTTTTCAAAACGGCGTAAGAAAGCGGACCCGATCAACCCCCGGTGACCCGCAACAAATATTGGTGTGTCCTTGGGTAGCTGCTGCATTGTTCAACCCAGCCCATTCGGTTGGTAGAGAACAATCTTGCTGCCCGAATTCTCGAAACGAAAGGGCACGTGGATAAAATGTTTAAGCGCCTCTTGGACCTGCGACCGCGTTTCAGGTTTCACAAAAAGACAGAGAAACCCGCCTCCCCCAGCACCAAGCAGTTTGCCGCCAATGGCACCCGCAGAGCGAGCCACATCATAAATTTCGTCAATCTTCGGCGTGGAAACTTGATCGGAGAGCGACTTTTTCAGCTCCCAGTTTTCGTGCATCAATTCCCCGAAGTATTCGAGCGGCGTCTGGTCTCGCTGTACGATGGCAATGGCTTCGTCCACCATGGCGTGCATTTTTAAAAGAGCCTTCTCACGATTTTTAAAATTATCAATTTTGCTTTTCGCAATCTTAGAAGCCGTCCGCGAGAAGCCTGTAAAGAACAGCATCAGGTGGGATTCGAACTGTTGTTTGCGCTCTTTGGAAAGAATCATGGGCGATACGTCGAAGCTTCCGTCCCGCTTGAACTTGATGTGATTAAAGCCCCCAAACGCGGCGCAGATCTGGTCCTGCGAGCCCACATGTTCTTTGATTACATTCTGCTCGATGTGCAAAGCCTGGGCGGCGAGTTCCTCACTAGAAATGCGTTGCCCGCGCAGCGCGTATACTGCGTTGATCAATCCCACGGTGAACGCGGAGCTGGTTCCCAATCCAGAACGCGCCGGCAGATCACCGTCATAGTGAATCTCAAGCCCCGCTTCTTGCCCCAGTTCGCAGAGCACCGCCTTAGCAGCAGGGTGATCCATTTCCGAAGGGTGATTTACCGTCTCAATATTTGAATACACCAGGCGAAATTTGTGTTCGAAAAACGGGGGCAACAACCGACAACTAATATAAGAATACTTGTCAAAAGTCGTCGCCAGAACCTGTCCGCTATTCTTGGTGTACCAGGCAGGGTAATCAGTCCCTCCGCCAAAAAACGAAATGCGAAAAGGTGTACGACTAATGATCATCTCTGGTCTCCATCTACCCTCCCCTTTACGGGGCGTCTACCGAGTAGATCTTGCGCTTTAAAGTAATCTTGTTCATCTCATTCAGATTCGCGACTACGTCTGGACCAAACTTCTCCTCAACCATTTTCAAGTAGCGCGGGTTTGTGAAGTACTTCACGAACGCTTGGTCCCGGAACTTCAACACTTCGCCGTTAGTCAACTTCTCGGTACGCAGCGGAAAGGACTCATAACTATGCTGAGAATAACCGATCCAATTGTCCGGCAACGCCCAGCCCTGTTCTTCCGCCATAGAGTAGAGTTTGGAGCCCGGGTAAGCCATGGCGCTGTAGAAGTTAGCAAACTCACAATTCGCTTCTATCGCCAGCTCGAGCGTTTCCTCCATAGAGTCGTGCGTATCGTCCGGGAGCCCGAAAATATAATTGCCGATGATGTTGATACCCGCGGCCTGAATTTTGCGCACGGTCTTAAGGATATCCTCTCCACCGAAACGCCCTTTTTCCACGCCATCGCGTACGTGTTTGCTTCCTGACTCGATGCCCAAAGCGAGCCAACGGAACCCTGCACGCTTCAACTTATCGAGGAACTCATCGCGTACTGTATCGACACGCGCGTACGCCCAAATGTTGAGATTGTAATCCCTCTCGATGAGCAAGTCGCACAAACCCATGACGTGCTCTTTGTTGAGCACAAACATCTCATCGACAAATTTGATGTTCCTCACCCCATACTTGGAGTGCAGCAAATCGATTTCTTTGGCAACGGCGGCAGGTGACCACATCCTGTACGACGGCTTGCCAAACGGTGCGTTAATACAACAGAAAGAACACTTAAATGGACACCCCAGACTCGTGTGCATCGACACATAGGGCTTGCGATTATGGATGTCCTCAAATGCGTGCCAGTTGTGACAACGGTAGCGGTCCATAGGAAGTAGGTCCCACGCGACTCCCGGCATTTCCTCATCCAGATTATCCATCAGTGAGCCGGCCGGAGTGGAACAAACGCTGTCACCCTTCCAAAAATAGAGGCTGGGAATGTTTTCAAGTTTGGGTGCCCCTTCTAGGAGGTTCTTAGCCGCAAGGTAAATTGTCTCCGGGCCTTCGCCACTACAAACAAAATCGACTGACTCCTCGCGTAAGGTGCGCTCCGGTAGCGCCGCAGGGTGCGTCCCCGTCATCAGGATCGCAGTCTTGGGGCTGCGCGCTTTGATTTCGGCGCAAATCTTTCCAGCCGCCGGCATATTTTGAGTAGAAGCGGACGGTTGGAAGCCATACACGACCACAGCGACTAGTGTAGGTTTGTAATGTTCCACCGTGATGTCCGCGACCTGCTCGGGCGACAGCCCAAAAGGCGGCGCATCAAGAATGTCTACACTCAACCCTTTGTTGCGTAGGTATGTCGCAAAAAGGCCCGCCAAGGACGGCGGCTCGATCGCAGAAAACTCATTTGCCAGCTGCTGGTAAACCGCGTGCAAACTTCCGGGATTGATCAGCAAAACGTCCACCGACTTCTGATTTTTGAGTTCTTCTAAGGACCTCAACGCGCACTCCTTGCGAACTTAGAATAGTGTTCCCCAAGTTGTCCCGCTCACTACTTGGCACTGTCAACTTTTTTGTAGAAATTTGGGCACTTTCCGTGACTCTGAGCGGCTGAAATGCCTTGTCAAAGGTAGAACTTGCTGGGGCGGCTTTTCTACCCTAAAAGTAAGGGTACGAAAAGAGGGTTCATGGATCTATCGCTTGAAAAGCTTCCAGGTATGGGCAAATGGCTGCGCGGGCTCAAGGGTCAAAATGAAACCGCGCCGCCGGCACCGGTAGACGATTTACCCCTGACGGGTTTTGAACCGTCGAGTATACCCACGCCTAATCTGGACCTCCTTAGTGACGAACAGCTGAGTGAGCTAAACCAATTGGTGCGGTGGTTCGCCTTCACGGTAGACTCGAAGGGTCGTCGCGTCGGGCAACGCGCCAACCCAAACAAGCGGGCGGTCCCACAAGAAATCCCGGATCCCCGCATTCGGCGCATGCATGAGCTCTTAGATCTCAAAGACAAATCAGTTTTGGAAGTCGGGTGTTTTGAAGGCATCCACACGATTGGCCTTTGCCAATATGCAAAGCATGTTGTCGCCGTAGATGCCCGATTGGAAAATGTTGCGAAGGCCACACTGAGGGCGGGCTTTTACAATGTCTCTCCAACATTCAAAGTGGCCGACGTCGAACGCGATTACGAACTACTGGAGGGTCCCTTTGACTGCTTGTTTCACATCGGGGTGCTCTATCATCTTTCCGATCCGGTCGCCCATCTGAAAAAGATTGCGGCGGGGATCCGTCGCGGGCTCGTTCTGGATACACATTACTCCACGGACGAAAAAGCAACGCAGAGTTATGTGGTGGACGGGAAGACTTACCGATTCATGCCAAACAGTGAACACCCCGAACGTAGCGTTTTCGAGGGAATGTACGATCACTCGAAGCGGTTACCGCTCGACGATTTAGTAGCCGTCGTCAAAGACTGCGGCTTTGCCAAAATTCACGTTTTGGAACCGCGGGAAGAACGCAATGGCCCGCGAGTCTTAATCATTGCGGAACGGGAGATGCAATAATGGAAAAAGTTCGCGTTTTTGTCGGCACGGATCGATCACAGCTTATCGGAGTGAAGGTCTTGGAGTACTCAATCCGGCAACACACCTCGCTACCGGTCGAAGTTGTACCCATGATGAATCTCCCCGTTCGTCCCCCGATTGACCCCGCCCAAGATCAACGAACCGGTTTTTCTTTTAGCCGATTTTGTATACCCAAACTTTGCAACTACGAAGGACGCGCCATCTACATGGATGCTGACATGCTCGTTTTCAAAGATATCAAGAGTCTTTGGGAAATCCCTTTCGACGGAGCCAAAGTTATTATTCAAGAAGAGCTCACCGCAAGACAAAGCTCCACCGCCGACAAAAACAAGGCCCCCAAGAAGCGGATCAAGCAATGCTCGGTCATGCTGTTAGATTGCTCGCGGTTGGATTGGGACGTTGACAAGATAGTGGATGGTCTTGATGAGAAGCGCTACGATTATGCTGGATTAATGTACGACATGTGCTTGCTCCGTGAAGACGAGATCGCCTACCGAATCCCGTTTGAATGGAACAGTCTTGAATATTGGGACGAGAACACCGCGCTTATCCATTATACGGATATGGGTACGCAACCTTGGGTCTGCAACAACAATCGTCATGGTGGGCTTTGGATTAACGCCCTGCGATCTGCCATTGACGACGGCTTTGTCTCGCTCGACGAAGTTAAGGAAGACATCCACCTAGGCTATGCCCGCCCGAGCTTGTTGTGGGAATTGAAAATGGAAAACCCCGGCTACCGGTGGTACCTGACGGGGATGGACAAGCTACGTGGCTTTCGCGCCCATCGAGTGGCCTATGAAAATCGAGTCGCCCACCTGCGAAAACTTCGGCTTGCCGCTGGAGTGCCTGCGTGAACATTCCGTTCAGTCGCCCGTACCTACCTGAACGTTCGATTGCGTACGCTAACGAGGTACTTCGCTCGCGCCAGTTAGCGGGCGATTTGGGTTACACCAAGCGCTGTCAAAGCTGGCTGGAAAGCCGAACCGGTGCTCCTCGGGCGCTACTGACTAGTTCGGGAACTCACTCGCTAGAGTTAAGCGCACTACTCGCCGAAATCCGTCCAGGGGATGAGGTCATTCTCCCGTCCTTTACTTTTTCTTCTACGGCGAATGCCTTTGTGCTTCGGGGTGCCAGGATTTGTTTCGTCGATATTCGCCCTGACACCATGAACTTGGACGAAACGCGCGTAGAACAAGCCGTTAACTCTAAAACGCGCGCGATTGTCCCAGTTCATTATGGCGGCGTCGGCTGCGAGATGGAAACTTTGGTGGAGATAGCTCGATCCAAGCGTTTGCTGTTGATTGAGGACGCCGCCCAAGCACTGCTCGCAACGTACAAAGGCAAAGCACTTGGCACCTTTGGTGAGTTGGGCTGTCTTAGTTTTCACGAAACCAAGAATTACACTTCTGGAGAAGGCGGGGCCTTACTCGTAAATTCAGACGACTACTTGGACCGGGCGGAGATTATTCGTGAAAAAGGCACAAATCGCTCGCAGTTCTTTCGTGGACAAGTTGCAAAGTATAGCTGGCTAGATGTGGGCTCCTCGTTTCTTGTAAGCGATCTGAACGCAGCTCTGCTGTACGGCCAATTTGAAATTGCACAGGAAATTCTCAAGAAGCGGCTGGACATTTGGAACTTTTACCGCGAAGCACTGACGAGTCTAGAAGAAACCGGCCGCATCGGTCTGCCCACTGTCCCGTCTGATTGTGTGCACAACGGCCACGTCTTTTATGTCAAAGCTCGAGATCTAGAGGAAAGAAGTGCGCTTTTGGAATTTCTACGCTCTCGTGGCATCGGGGCGTGCTTCCACTACGTCCCACTGCATAGTAGCGCCGCAGGAAAAAAATTCGGCTACTTCCACGGGGTCGACCGGCATACTACCCAAGAAAGCGAACGTTTAGTCCGCTTACCCCTGTTCTTCGAACTGACCCCAACGGAAATGACCTACGTGTGTGACGGTATCCTTTCGTTCTATGAAGGGAGAACTTGAAGCGGGCAGCCATCATTCAACCCTGTTTTCTACCCTGGCGCGGGTATTTCGCTATTATTCAAGCCGTAGACGTCTTTATCTTTCTAGATGACGTTCAATATGACCGACGAGGGTGGCGGAATCGAAACAAGATAAAGACACCTACCGGCCCCCAATGGATTTCAGTGCCCGTAGATTCGAAAGGTAAGTACGATCAGCTCATTCAAGACACTCGCATTTGTAATGAAACGCCTTGGGCGAAGAAACTTTTGCGCGCCGTCGAACAAAACTACGGCAAGGCCCCCTATTTCAATCAGTACTACCCTTGGCTGAAAGATCGGCTGCTTGGCGCAGCAGACAGCTTGTGCGAATTGGATATACAAACCACCCGCGACATCTGCGGTTTTCTAGGCCTACAGACGGAGCTAAGGCGATCCAGCGAACTAAAGCTCGGAAAAATCGATCGAACCGAGCGGCTAGTACACCTGTGCAGAGCGGTTGGAGCCTCGAGCTACCTTTCAGGCCCCTCGGCTCGTGAGTATATTGGAGAAGCGCAAGCCTTCACGAGCGCTGGCATCGAACTGCGGTACGCCCAGTACGACTTTTTACCCTACCCGCAGGGAGGTGGCGATTTCATTGGGGAAGTTTCCGTTATCGATCTTCTATTCCACTGTGGCCCGGCGGCCGCCAGCCACGCGCAGTTTGGCGCTATCGAGAAAGGGGATTGTGAGTCCCCCGCAGCCATGCTAAATGCGCCCCATGAAGATCTTATCCGTACTTAGCCTGGTCTTACTCACTACCCTGCTTGGCTGCGCCGATCCCCTCTCGGTACCCGCTCCGCAGGAGACCACTTTCATCAATCAGTTTGGTTTCTGGCCGAACTTTCGCGGCCCCGAAGGGACCGGAGTCACAAACGAAAAGTTAACCAGCAAGTGGCCCGATCCGGTACCTACTCCAGTTTGGCAGAAGGAGTTGGGGGGCGGCTACTCCTCATTCTCGATAGCGGAAGGGCGCGTGCTTACCATGAGCCGTTCCGGCGACGAAGAGATCGTTCATTGCTGGGATCCACACTCGGGGCGTACCTTATGGGAACACAAATACAAAGCCGTCTACAAGGACTTTGCGGATCTCGATCCACTCTGGCATAGCGGCCCTCGTACCACACCCACTATCGACGGAGATCGGGTCTATACTCTCGGCACGACGGGCGTCTTAAAATGCTTAAACGTCGAAGATGGGAAAGAAGTCTGGAGCCTCAATCTCTTTGAACTTTCCGGCGAATCGAAAATGCACAAATTCGGCTACAGTAACTCCCCGCTTATTGTCGGTAACAAATTGCTGGTAGAGCCCGGTGGCACGAACGGCCGTTCTTTGGCGGCGCTGGACAAGATCACTGGAAAGACCCTCTGGATAAAAGGCAACTACCGTTATGGGTACGCAACCCCAATCTACTTCGAGTACCAGGGCGAAAAACAGGTCGTATACTTTACTGGCGAAGGCCCGGTGTCTGTGCGCCTGGAGGATGGCTCCGAAATCTGGCGCCACGTGTGGGAAACAACACTGGACATCAACGTATCTACCCCCATTTTTGACAAAGGAAGACTCTTTATTTCTTCCGCTTACGGACGCGGTGCTGCGCTCTTAAAGTTGGCCGGAAGAAAAGAACCCGAAGTACTCTGGAAAAAGAATTCAATGGCGAATTATTTTTCGTCTTCAGTCTTGCTGGATGGAAATCTGTATGGATTCAGCATGGCCCGCCTGCGCTGCCTCGACTTCGAAACAGGCAACATTCTCTGGGACGAGCCCGGATTGGGTAGAGGCTCTGTTCTAATTGCTGACCATAAACTCGTCGCACTGGGTGAACGAGGCATGCTTGTAATTGCCAACATCAATGCCAGAGAATTTGACGAGATCTACCGATGGCAAGCGCTAGAGGGAGCGGTCTGGAATGCACCGGTGCTAGCTGCCGGGAAACTCTTCATCCGCTCCGAAACAGAACTGAAGGTCTTTGATGCGCGTTACCCTTAGTCGATAAGCTTGCGCTTTACCACAAAGAACGGTCGCCCTCGAACTTCGTCAAGGATGCGCCAAAGATATTCTCCGATGACTCCTAATGTAAGTAGAACCAGTCCACCAATCCCCGCCGTCAACGTGGCGATAGAGGTCCAGCCGGGATACCGGGTGCCAAGAAAAAAATAACTGAAGACCGCTCCCACGGTAAAAAACAAAGCCGACACCGAAACAAGAACACCCATGTAGGAGATAAAACGGATGGGAAGAAAGGAGAATCCGATGAACGTGTCAGCGAGCAGTCGAAGTTTTTTAGCGAGCGTCCACTGCGACTTCCCTTCCCGACGCAACCGCCTACGGTACGGAATCGTTTGAAAATCGTAGCCAAGCCAAAACACTATCGCAAAGATATTTGTATTTCCCTCGCGAAAACGGTTCACATCACTGGCTACTTGTTTATCAAACAAGCAAAAATCAAACCCGCCTTCAGGATAATTTGTGAGAGCGAATCGACTAACCGCTTTCCAGTAGGTTTGCGAAACGAAGCGATGAAAGAATCTCTCCTCCCGCTCAGTTCGCTCCGCTATAACCACGGAGTGCCCTTCTTTCCAGATGCGAATCATTTCAAGAAACAATGTAGGCGGGTCCTGGAGATCTGCTGAGATAATGCCAACGCAGTCACCGGTGCTTTCTCGAATACCAGCACGGATGGCGGATGTCTGTCCAAAATTCTTGGTAAACTGGACTAATTTTATTACACCAGGGTATTGCCTTTGGTAATTCAGAAGAATGTCAAACGAACTGTCCTTGGATCCATCATCGACAAAAACAAGCTCTAGCTCTCCCTCTAAGGAAGGAGCCAAGCTAAGTAGTTCAGGGATGGAGGTATCAAGGTTGGCTTCATTCTGATAAACAGGAACAACGATCGTAAACTTCATACTTCAGCAACGTGCACTTCGGCTCCCTCTCTGCGAAAATCCTCCATCATGTCCGCGTAGCTTCTGCCCTCGCCAGGCCAACGCGTAAGGCTCCAGTCGGGACATTTCCCGCAAAAGTTATGGCACCCATATTCATTTTTCAAATGGGCCTCACGCAGGCGGCGGTAAGTTTCCCCTTGCCAGACCTGGCGTATAGTGGACGTGCGGTAATCGGCAATCGCCGATCCCTCTTCCCAGTCCTGCGGGCAGAACCCGATGTGCCCACTTGCTTTCAAAACAATGCGCTCCCACGGGTAGACACACGGTTTGCGATCCCCCGAATCCGCGTGCTGCCAGATGTTGCTCGCAATAGACATGTTCGCCCCCGCAGCCGAGTGCAAACGGCGAATCACCACAAAATTGGCGCCCTTAGATTTCCAAAACTCCTCAAATGGCGCGCTTTCTCCCAGATTCTGTGGCTGCTCCACGAAGCTCAAAACAACACGAAGCGATGAACCCGTTTGGTCCCGCCGTTCCAACAGACGCAGGACGTTCGCACGAACCTCGTTCAGATCCCCACCCACGCGAATTTTAGAGTACGTATCGGCATGGAAGGCGTCTAAACTGATATCAACCATGCTGATCTTTGTCTGCAGCAAGGCCTCCACGCGTTTAGCGTTCAGCACTTTTCCGTTGGTGGTTAGGGTGACTTGAACCCCGGAATGGGCTGCCGCGTAGGCCAACATCTCGAAAATATTTCGATGCGCCAGAGGCTCTCCGTTACTTGTATAGCGGATGTACTGGGTTCGGTTCCCTCCAAACTCCCGCACCTCGTCCACCATCTTCTTATTCAGTTCGGGGTCTAGGGCCCGCGCCGCATAGTGCGGCCCCTGTTTATACTCCGGGTGGGGGCAATGGATGCAGGCCAAATTACAGACCTCAGTGGCATCCACCACGATTTGGGACGGAAACGCCTCGTTTAGACGCCCATAAAACCCGTACTTCGCTGGTTTTGTATTCAGTGACATAGTTCCCGATGGTCCCAGAGCTACCAGTGAATGGGCTTGAAGTCACGGACAATTGGGGTACAGTCCTGTAGCGTGTCAGCATTGTGTCCGGCACCATCTGCCGATCGGAGAAACCCATGGATCTTGGGCCAAAGATGTATAACGCCGTCCAACGGCTCGTAGTCGATTTTGATGACACATACTCGCTGCTAAAAAAGGAAATGGGGTTCGGGCCGGGCGACACTGTCGTGGATATTGGTTGTGGAACGGGCCTCATCGCAGAGCATTTTATCAACGACGGTGTACGCTACGTCGGCATTGATACCGCTGCTGAGCGCATCGCCTTTGCAAAAGAACTACATCCGCAAGGAGAGTTCTACTGCGAAGATGTGCGCCGTCTGAGTAACAAACTGTCATTCCGCTATACGCTCATGCACGGAGTGCTGCACCATCTCAGCGACGGAAATGCGCGCGACATATTGGAGTTCCTGGCGACACAGGACTGCCGCTCCTTCGCGGCGTTGGAGCCGGAAAGACCGGGACCCGGCTGGCAGCACCTTCTCGGCCACCTGTACTGCGTCCTCGATCGCGGGGACTTCATCCGTTCAAAACAGGGGTATGACGGCCTGCTTCCATCCGGAAAGAGTTGGCGCGTCGTCAGGTTTAAACGTCCTCTCGTTCCGGTAAACTCTTTGGTTCTGGTCGCCGACCTGAACGCAACATAGAAAATGCAACGTTCAACTCTCCTTTTTATTGGTGCGTGCGTATTTGTTTTCTTTGTCCGCGCCTACTTTATCATCCTCCCCGCAGCGGTCATGAAGTGCCCGCGCTTGGGTGACGACTCACTTTTTTACCTTTCGAAAGGATACGGTTTCTTCACTCGATACGGTGAAGGATCCCCGCTACGAGCTAGTTTCAAGAACTTGCTTGAAACCACGCAAACAAAAAACGAGGCCTCCCTGCGTCAGCGATGGAGAATCAGCAATCAGATCACAGGGACCCTTAACCCAATGTACGATCTGCTGACGGGCTTAGTGCTAAAAATCGGCCTGCCGGTTCAATGGTCGTTTGCAGTAATGGAGTTATGCTGTGCGCTCTTAATGACTGTTGGAATAGCGTACTTTCTCTCGGGCCTATTTGGCGTAGCCGCCGCAGGCCTCGCCTCCGTTTCCCTTGGTTTCGCAATTCTTCCAAATCAAGGTCTGCATTACTTCATTCCAAGTACGTTTACTCTTTCCTTGGCGCTGATTGGATTTGGTTATTTGCTGCGTCCGCGCACCAAGCTCGGAGACGGTATTTTGGTGGCCTCGTCGTTCTACTTCGGGGGGCTGCACCTCATATCGCGCGCCTATCTGGGGCTGGCCATCGCTATTCTCTGGCTTGTGAGCGAAACCCCTCGCCGCAGGAAAATTGGCCTAACCGTCACTTTTCTGGCGAGCGCTTGGCTCTGGTGGTTCTTACCCAAACATACACTTTTCTTCTCCCCCCCCCTGGCTTCTGACTTGGGCGGGATTGCAGGTGCGGACTCAATTATTGAAAACTTCCACGTTGCGTCCGTAATGCTGGCAGCGACGCTACGGAAAAACCTGTGGCTTCTACTTGGCCTCTTGCTTTTGCTTCAGCCTAGAGAAATACCTCGAAAAACTCGATTAACGACCGTGCTTTTTACTTCCTTGCTACTTGTCTCGCTCTTCCATGTATTGCCTCGCTATCCGGCGGAAACATTTTCCCGATTGCTAGTATTGATCGTGATCCTTGGTAGTGGCCTGATGGGCTCTTACGTAGTGGATAGAGTCCAGAGTTCGCGCTTGCGGTGGCCACTTGCAGTTTTGGTCACTGGCGCCCTGGGCCTTTCAATGGGGCATTGGAACCGGACTCTGTATTCCAATATGAACGAGAGGCAATCGGTGCTAGATGCGGAGGCACTTAAGAAAACGCTCAAATCCCTCCCATCACACTCGTCGTTGCTCTACGCAGAGACCGAAATTGCGCTGCGTTTTGCGATGGCATACGGGGCATCGCAATTCGCAGGCCTTCCGTACCCAATGCTGGCCGGCAGCGACGACCTTAGCGCGCACTTCAAGAAGGCGAGTGCTGACTATACCGTAGTTCCAAACTTCGAACATTTGAATGTTATCGATGCGCTCGGGATCGCCACTGCACAAAGACGACGCCACGGGTTTCCGGCACAGTGGGTACAGACCTTGGAACTATCGGGGGTTCTTCCTGCTCACCCTTTGCTCTACATCGAGAACGCGAACGCCGAAGTAGAGATCCTGGTGCAGGGACAGCGCCTAGAAAGAGTAGTGGTGCCCGCTGGGTTTGAGGGCTGGATGGCCCTATCTGATCTGGGTAGCAATCCGAAGTCGCTCGTCATCACTCTGCCAAAGACTGGCCTATGGGTGAGCGGTCTGCGCTCAGAGTCACAAGCGCGCGACATCCGATGGCCGTGGTCTACGCCACTTAGAGTGCGAGCTAAGGGATACCCCGAGTTCGCCTTCGAATTGGTATATGACTTCAGTCTCGCCGGTATACTCAAACACCATGGGGCGCAAGAGTTGATCCCGTTTGAAGCCGATTCGAAAGTCCTCAGCGACGGATCCGGCCTCGTATTTTGGACCAGGAAGTAGCCTCGGCCAAGTCCTTGCCCACCGAGAAAGAAGCGTCTAGATTGTTCCCATGCTCGAAAGCACTACACCGCACAGCTCCGAGAAAAGTCCCAGATCGCCCGCGAACGCGAGCTTGGAGAATCGCAAAGAGGAACTTCTAGAAAGCTTGCGACACACGATCAGTTTAGAGGCGTACGCGCTCGCCCAGCTCACCAACCTGGTAGACGACAGTTTTTTTGAGGCGATCCGACTCCTGGCGGAATGCCGCGGAAAAGTTATTCTTACAGGAGTGGGCAAATCGGGAATCATTGCCCGCAAGATCGCCGCCACCATGAGCAGCACCGGAACAACCGCCACCTTTTTGCACCCATCCGACGGCATGCACGGCGATCTTGGCGTGCTCTCCGAGGACGATGTGGTCATTGCGCTAGGAAAAAGCGGCGAAAGCGAAGAATTGGTAAAACTAATTCCAGCTTTCAAGCGCCTTGGGGCGCGTATCATCGCTATCACTAGCCGCCGGGACTCGACGTTGGGGCGGGAATCTGACGTCACGCTTTTCGCTCCGGTGGAACGGGAAGCTTGCCCGCTGGACTTAGCGCCTACCGTATCCACCACGGTGGCGCTGGCTATCGGTGATGCTCTTGCCGTTACTTTGATGAAGGTAAAAGACTTTCGCTCTGAGGACTTTGCCAAGTACCACCCTGGCGGCAAACTCGGGAAACGGCTACTTCTGAATGTTTCTGATCTGATGATACGCCGTGAGGATTGTCTCGTTCTAAATCCAAACGGAGCCTCATTTGAAGATACGATTTTGGGGCTTGGTGAATCGGGCCTCGGGATTGTGCTGTTTTCAGTTGATGGCAGTTCGCTCTATGGCGTGCTCACCGATGGAGACGTCCGCCGTCTCGTTTCCAAACACAAAGCAGATGCCTTTAATCTTCTCATGACTGAAGTAATCAACCGCAAACCCATCACTATTCCAAGCCACTGGATGGCAGTCGACGCACTGAAATTCATGGAAGACCACAAACCTCCTCTAAATGTTCTGCCTATCGTCGATGATAGGCAACTAGTTGGTGTGGTACGCCTGCACGAATTGCTTAGTGTTTCCTAAGAAGATGCGTAGGTCTTGCGCACATCGGGAGAAAGCCACGGACTCTCATTCCCTTTCAGATTTCTCCGGACGCGAAAAACAGTTTCGCATAGTTCACGAATCGCCCCGCGACCACCGCGCGCGTTGAGCACCCATTTAGCAGCCGCCTTCGCTTCTGGGTAAGCGTCACCAACCGCCACACCTACTCCGACAATTTCAAGCGCCTCCAGATCATTTGCATCGTTGCCCACAAAGGCCATTTTTCCGAGCTCGATCCCTTTTTCTTCTGAGAGCTGCCGAAGCAGCCGGCCTTTGTCCGGACACCCCGAAACACACTCCAGTTTCAGCTTGCGCGCTCGCGCCTGCACGACAGGATTCACTTCTGTAGAAAGAATCATGGCAGGCAGTTTTTCCGCCTTTAGCAGTCGGAATGCCAAACCGTCACTGCGATTGCAGATAACTGCCTCCATACCGTTCTCATCCACGATCACCTGATTTGTCGTGAAAACGCCGTCAAAATCAAAAACGACCAGCTCCAGGCCGCGAATGACAGAGTGCAGGCTTTTTTCCAGCATTTCCGGACCTTAGCACAGAGGAACATTTTCGACCACTTACGTCTTGAGTCTTTACACAAATCCGCCTAAAAGTGTTCTTTCAGCGGCAGTCGATTTGCATTTAAAGGAGATGCTATGCGTCGGACGGAACTCATCGAAGAAGCCATTGTCAAAAAAATGGGTGTCTTGAGCGACACTGGGGCGCTAGTCGTGAATACTGGCGAGCACACCGGACGGGCAGCGCAATGCCGCTACATTGTGCAGCACGCAGAACTCGCCGAGACAATTGATTGGGGAAACACAAACCGTCCGATCTCTCCGGGAATGGCGGAGCGCTTAAAAGGTTATGTTCTTGGACGCTTTGAAACACAAAAGGTTTACACTTTTCAAGGTTTCGTTACCGGCTTTCCAGTGGAAGTGCGATCCCTCTCTCCGTGGCACTCGGCCTTTGCCGCCAACATGTTCCGTTCCGAAGCTATCCAGTCACTAAAGGGTCTGTCCGACAAGAAAGTGCAGGTTTTTCACGATCCATACGGTAAGGCCTCCGAGATTGGCAGCGAGTTTGATTGCGATACGTACATCGTACTTGATCCTGTAGCCATGACGTCCGTCATTGTCGGGACTGCCTATGCGGGCGAAATAAAAAAATCGGCGTTTGCACTTTGCAACTATGCTTTGCCGCAGATGGGAGTACTCCCCATGCACGCGTCGGCAAATTGCCTTGATGACGGGTCCAATAGCTGCGTACTGTTTGGACTTTCCGGCACCGGGAAAACCACGTTGTCGGCGGCAGCAGATCGCGCACTTATCGGTGATGATGAAATCGTCTGGACGCCGCAAGGCCTCTCCAACATGGAGGGCGGCTGCTACGCAAAACTCATTGATCTAGATCCCGAAAAAGAACCTCAAATTTTCCGGGCCACTAATCAGTTTGGCGCCATCCTGGAGAACGTTTCTTTCAAAAAGGGCACGCGGCAAGTAGATTACGCCGATCGCAGTAAAACCGAAAACACCCGAGGCTCTTACTCTCTGGGAGCCATCGATAATGTTTTCGACCAAAGTCGCGATGCCTCACCGCCAAAGAGTATCGTGTTCCTGGAGGCCGATGCGTTCGGTGCGATGCCTGCCGTTGCCAAACTGAACTCGTATCAGGCACGTTTTTATTTCATTTCCGGATACACTGCTAAAGTCGCCGGAACGGAAATGGGCGTGAAAGAACCTTCTGCAACTTTTAGCGCCTGTTTCGGCGCCCCCTTTATGCCCAGGCACCCGGCCGTGTACGGGGATCTTCTAGCAAGACTGGCGGAACAGCACGGCTGCGAAGTCTGGTTGCTCAACACCGGTTGGACTCAAGGAGATTTTAAGACGGGCCAGCGCTTCCCAATTCCAGTCACGCGAAAGATCCTCTCAGCCATTCAATCTGGGGAGCTGGGTAAACAACCGACCGTAAAGCACCCCGTGTTTGGGTTTGAGGTACCGACGAGTTGCCCCGGAGTGGAAAGCAAGTGGCTCGAAATTCCCAACGGCGACGCACCCGCAAATCTCGCACGCACTTTCCATGACAATATTCAAAAACACGCGGGCGCAATGGATCCGGAAGTCATCCAAAAGGGCGGGCCCGCAATATAATTAGGCCCCTTTGGGCTTTTCGAAGCCAAATAGGATTCGACGCGCTTCGTCTGTCATGTTTGCCGATGTTCCGGAGCTGACCGCTCTCCCCTTTTCGTATGCTTTCTTAACCGAAGCTTTGGCTCCGATACGTTCGAACCACTTCTTCAGATGCGGGAAATCATTTAGGTTCTGCCCCTGAGCTTCATGGGCCACTATCCAGGGGTAGCTGGCCATGTCTGCAATCGTGTAGGAATCGCCGGAAACATATTCACGATCCGCGAGACGCTTATCGAGAACGCCGTAGAGGCGGGCAGTTTCTTTTACGTAGCGATTGATCGCATAAGCAATTTTTTCCGGCGCGTAGCGATTAAAGTGGTGGTTCTGACCGGCCATGGGGCCCAGCCCGCCCATTTGCCAGTACAGCCATTGGAGCGTCTCGTAGCGCTTTGGATCGCCAAACGCAGGCAGAAACTCGCCCGTTTTGTCAGCGAGATACTCCAAGATGGCACCAGATTCGAATACCGAGATTGGCCCAGAGCCGATGCTGGGTTCGGAATCCACTAGCGCCGGCATGCGATTATTCGGCGATATTTTCAAAAACTCCGGCTCAAATTGATCCCCCTTCGTGATATCCACCGGCACTATCTCGTAGGGCAATCCAGCCTCCTCGAGAAAAAGAGTAATCTTGTGTCCGTTGGGCGTGGGCCAATAATACAACTGCAACATGGGGATCCTCCTTGAACTCCTACTACTGCGACCGATGCAGAATGTCACTACCCAGGCTTGTGCGCAAAATTCGGCCTAAAGCCTTGAACTTTCTCGGAGGACTCAATATCGTTCGTGCGAGGTCAATTCGAATGATTAAGTTAGTATTGATTCGCCACGGCGAAAGTGAGTGGAATAAAGAAAACCGCTTCACCGGCTGGACTGACGTAGATCTCAGCGAGAAAGGCCGATCCCAAGCCGCTGACGCCGGAAAACTCCTCAAGAAGGAGGGGTACACTTTCGACTTAGCATTCACCTCGGTACTGAAACGCGCCATCCACACGCTTTGGCGCGTCCTAGACGAGATGGATTTGGCCTGGATCCCGGTCGAGAGAGCCTGGCAACTCAATGAGCGCCACTACGGTGCCCTCCAAGGCCTGAATAAAGCCGAAACTGCGGCCAAGTTTGGCGAAGAGCAAGTTCTGAAATGGCGCCGCGGTTACGCCATCCTTCCTCCTCTTTTGGAACAGACCGATCCCAGACATCCGAAATTTGAAAAAAAATACGCTGACCTTTCCCCGGAAAATCTACCGAGCGCCGAGTCCCTCGAAACGACTGTGGCACGGGTGCTGCCGTACTACCGAGAAACCATTACGCCACTACTGCGTGCGGGCAAAAAGATTGTGATTGCCGCCCACGGGAATAGCCTAAGAGCCCTGGTTATGCACCTGGATGAGCTTAGTGAGCAAGCCGTACTCAACTTAAATATCCCCACTGGAATTCCAATGGTTTATGACCTCGACGATGCTTTGAAGCCAATCCGCCACTACTATCTGGGAGATCCTGAGACATTGAAGGCAGCCATACATTCCGTGGCTTCCCAGGGAAAGGCACAACATTAGACGCGCCACACATAGACGAGGTTCGAAAAACGCACTGTTTTGCTGCGTGTTCTTAGTATTTGTAGCTTGCAGCAGCAAACGCCCGGAGGACCTAGGGATCATGAACGACTCGCTCAAACCATGTCCAGATTCACCGAACTGCGTTTCGACTTTCAGCAAGAAAGAAGGAAGCGCTATCGCACCCATCACTACAAAAGGGACTCGAGACCAAGTCATGGCAAAAGTCAGAAAGGTCCTCAGCGAAATGCCGCGCACCAAAATCGTTTCTGAAAAACCGAATTACTTGCACGTAGAATTTACAAGTGCACTTTTCCGCTTTGTGGATGATGTAGAATTCTTGCTGGATGAGGCAAATACGCTGCACTTCCGTTCAGCTTCTCGGATCGGACATAGCGATTTGGGGGCAAACCGCAAACGCATGGAAGAATTTCGGATCCGATTTTTTCAGGCCTAAAAAGGGGTAGCATCATGATCGCGCGCAAACTGACGCTGGGTGGGATCGCTGGCGGAGTCATCTACTTTTTATGGAGTTTTTTCTCCTGGGTTCTCCTGCCATGGCACCTCGCGACTACGGAAAAATTTTCAGATGAAGATTTAGTTGCCAATGCATTGCGCGCCAACGCCCCCAAAAAAGGCATCTACATTCTTCCAAACGTTCATAAACAAGATCCGGGCACCGAAAAAGATTACGATCGAATTGCCGAAGAAGCCGCGAAGGATCGGATGCGAACCGGGCCTTTCGCTTTTGCCGCAGTTACGCCAAACGGAATGGAACCGGATATGGGCCGAACCATGCTCCTATCTTTCGCTGCGCAGATCTTGGGTGCCATTCTACTCTCCTACCTCCTCCTGCAGACGACCGGACTTTCCTACTCAAAAAAGGTTTTCTTTGTGGCGGCTTCTGCTGTTACCGCAAACGTACTCTGTCAATTCCCCTACTGGATCTGGTGGGGGTTTGGCACGTCTTACACCTTGGTGAGTCTATTGGACGTAACTATAGGCTGGACGCTTGCCGGGCTTGCCATCGCGAAGATTGTGTAAATAAGCTAGCAAAACGCGAGTGGAGAAAAATGCATGGCCGAGAAAGCTAAGTATGGAAGCTGGAAATCCCCCATAACGGCGGACGCGATCGTTGCAGAGTCCATTGGGCTGGGAGGCATATCGGTCGACGGCGATCGTCTCTTTTGGTTGGAAGGACGACCGCAGGAAGGCGGACGGCAAGTTATTGTGGAGCGACGCGGATCAGAGGCCAGCGTGGACCGTTTGCCTGCCCCATATAACGCGCGAACGCGCGTTCACGAGTACGGCGGGGGCTCTTTTCTCGCACAAAACGACAGACTCTATTTCAGCAATTTTTCCGATCAGCGACTCTACATGCTTGAAGACGGAGGATCGCCAAAGGCACTGACCCCCGAAGGAAAGTGGCGTTATGCCGACGCCGTTCTAGACACCCGGCGCGAGCGCCTCATTCTCGTGCGCGAAGATCACTCTGAATCAGACCAAGAAGCCGTCAATACTATTACTGCCGTTGGACTTGGGGAAGTAAACCGCGGCACTCCGCTAGTTTCAGGAAGCGACTTTTACGCATGCCCTCGTTTGGACGCCGCAGGTGAGCGCCTTTGTTGGCTCCAGTGGAACCACCCGAACATGCCCTGGGATGGCACCGAACTTTGGATCGCAGACATTCAAAGCGATGGTAGCTTGGGAAACAAAGAAAAGATTGCCGGAGGGATTGAGGAGTCTGTCTTCCAACCCGATTGGTCCGCGGACGGATCGCTTGTCTATGTTTCCGACAAAGCCGGTTGGTGGAATCTCTATCGATGGCGGAAGACTAGCGGTATCGAACCGCTCCACCCCGCCAAAGCCGAATTCGGCCTCCCATTGTGGCAGTTTGGAATGAGCACGTACGCCATGCTTCCGAGTGGAAATTTGGTTTGCTGCTACACGCAAAAAGGACTCTGGCAACTAGCAATCGTAGATCCGCAAACTAAGAAGTGGAACGCCATCCAAACTCCTTACAGCACTGTCACCCACCCTGTAGCGTACAAGCACGGTTTTGTTTTTGAAGGCGCGTCCGCCGCCGAACCCACGTCATTGGTGTATTACGATCTCCAGTCGGGCGAACTGACTGTTCTGAAAAAATCCACTACGTTGCGCATTCCAGAAAAATATCTCTCTAAGCCCGAAGCACTAGAGTTTCCCACTGTCGGGGGTTCGGCTTACGGTTTTTACTACCCGCCGAAAAACGCCGATTTTGTCGCACCCGACGGAGAGCTCCCACCACTACTTGTAAAGAGTCATGGCGGCCCCACCACAGCTGCAACAGTTCGGCTCAACCCCGGAATTCAGTTTTGGACAAGCCGCGGTTTTGCCGTGCTGGATGTAAACTACGGAGGCAGCACGGGGTACGGGCGCGCGTACATGAAACGCCTCGAGGGCAACTGGGGAATTGTCGACGTCGAAGACTGCGCGGCAGGGGCGCGTTTTCTAGTGGGGCAAAAGAAAGTAGACCCAGAGCAACTCGCTATTTTTGGCGGAAGCGCCGGCGGCTACACAACTTTGTGCGCGCTGACGTTTACGAACGAATTTAAAGCTGGCGCTAGCCACTACGGAATTGGGGATCTCGAAGCTTTAGTCCGCGACACTCACAAGTTTGAGTCACGTTATCTCGATCGCCTCATCGGCCCGTATCCCGAACAAAAGGCCGTATATGAAGAACGCTCGCCGCTCTATTCGGCAGACAGGCTTTCTTGTCCTGTGATTTTCTTTCAAGGTCTGGAGGATAAAGTGGTCCCCCCAAATCAGGCAGAGGCCATGGTCGCGGCTCTCAAAAAGAAAGGCATCCCTGTTGAGTACGTTCCGTTTGAAGGGGAACAGCACGGGTTCAGAAGAGCAGAAAGCATTAAGACAGCTTTGAATCGGGAACTCGCCTTTTACGGCAAGGTCTTTGGCTTCGCTACTCAGGCCTAAAGCCCCGCAGGCGCTTCTTCTCTCCCTGCTTGCGCTTAGTCGTCAAACGCTTTTCCTTTGAGGCCTTAGTGGGCCGGGTTTTGCGCCTCCTGCGCGGAGGAGTTTTTACTGAATCAAGCATTTCATTGAGCCGGAGAATGCAGTCCTCTTTGTTTCGGGGTTGGTCCCTATACCGATCGCTCTGCAGCAAGCACTCGCCGTCCTCGCGAACACGATTGGAAAATTTTGCAAGAAAGCGCAGTATCACGGCACGCGGCAAGGCGCTGTGGCGAACGTTCCAATGCAATACCGCTTTGGAGTTCACCTTATTCACGTTTTGCCCCCCCGGACCGGAGCTACGTGCAAAAGTGAAATAAATTTCGTTACGAGGAACTTTCATTGATTGTCGCGTCCGGCGCTAGCGACAAGTATACCCCATCTGCGCGCTTTTCGGCGGGATAGCAACGTAGGTCCCGCCGTGCGGGAGGATTAATCACCTTTCCCGTGATCAAATCGAACTTTGCAGCGTGCCATGGGCAACGGATTTCGGTTCCGTTTAACTGGCCTTCGGAAAGCGGCGCTCCGCGATGCGGGCACTTGTCTTGTACTGCGCACACTTCTCCCTTTACTAAAAAGAGTGCAATCTGCTCGCCGTTCACTTCAACCAACAAACCTGTACCTTCATCAAGTTCATCGAGTTCCGCAACTTTTACAAAGTCTGGCATCGCTTACTCAGTTCGACTCCGTTGGTAATCGGAACCTCGCAGGTCCTTTCCTTGCAAAGGTACACGGTGCTCTTTCCCTCTAAAGACGGCTTTGAATGCGCCAGTTCAAGAGGGGACGTACTGGCTACGACCAACAAACCCGGTACGAAGGTCTCTCTCAGAATTCCAAGTAGCGTTTCACGATCCTCTCCATCAGTCACAACAGCATCGATAACACCGTGGCTGGCGAGATCCAAAGCGATCAACCACTGACCGGCGGCCATCGGGTGCTCGCGCATCAAGGGCTCAAAAACCGTGAGACTCCCTCGTGCTTTTTCTTCGAAATCTGGGCGGGAAAGTAAGCGCCCCAGCTGCAGCAAAGCTGTCGTAAGCACTGCACTCGCCGCTGGCGTCGCGCTATCTTGATAGTCTCGCGTTCTGGCCACCAAGGTCTCGTGATTCTTGCCGGTAAAATAGAAACTACTGGTAGCCGGATCCCAAAAATCACAAAGCACTCGCTCGCCCAATCGTTCCGCCCACCGCACCCACTCCATGTCAAAGTCACATTCGTACAGCGCAACAAGAGCCTCCATCAGGTAGGCGTGATCATCCAAGTAAGCGGCAAAGCGGGCTTGGCCATCCTTATAGGAGTGGAGCAACGTCCCCTCCGTTTCATTCCACAGTTTCTCGCGTAAAAACCGCGCGCTGGAACGGGCGGCCTCTAGATAGGCTTCGTCACCAAGAACCAGATAGGCTTTAGAAAACGCCGTAATCATGAGGGCGTTCCAGGATACCAGCACCTTTTCGTCGCGAAGCGGCTTTGGTCGACGTTCGCGCAGAAGCAAAAGCTGCTCGCGCCATGCGGACCGCTTACGCTCTAACGTTGTGATGTCCCAATCCCATTTCTCGAGCAACGCCCCGACGTCACCTGGGTACAGGATATTCGTGCTCTCCCAAGTCCCCCCCTCTACCACGTGGTAGAGCTCGCAAAATCGCTCTCCGTCTTGCGTTCCCAAGGCTGCAATAACTTCACTTTTCTTCCAGGTATAAAACTTGCCCTCGACGCCGTCGCTATCGGCATCCTGTGTGCTAAAGAATTCTCCTTCAGGCCCCGTCATTTCGCGCTTTATGTACTCCAGAATTTCGTGCACGATCCGGGCGTAGCGCGTTTCTTTTGTTACCTGAAAGGCCTCGAGAAACAGCACCACTAGTAAGGCGTTGTCATAAAGCATTTTTTCGAAGTGCGGAACAAACCATGCGGCGTCAGTCGAGTATCGATGGAACCCACCGCCTAAGTGATCATAGATACCGGCAACGGAAATCTTGTCCAACGTGTCGGTCACCATCTTGAGCGCTCTTTCGATCTTGAAAACCTTGTACGCTCTTAGACAAAGACGAAGATCCATCGTATGGAAAAACTTGGGCGCTCTACCAAAACCTCCGTGCACGTCATCATAATGGACGCGAAGATTCTCGAACGCCTCTTTGACAAGATTCCCGGTGGGTTCTTCCCCAGCCCCAAGTTGACCCTCAGTCAAAGACTTCAGCGCCTTTGTAAATTCCTCGGCAGAAGTCAGCACCTCCTGTTTGCGATTCTTCCAGGCACTGGCAACCCCCAAGAGCACCTTGCGAAAGCTCGGCAAGCCACCCCGGTCATTTGGCGGAAAATACGTACCGCCGTAAAAGGGTTTGAGTTCAGGGGTAAGGAAGACAGACATGGGCCATCCCCCGTGCCGAGTCATCGCCTGCACCGCACTCATGTAAACCGCGTCCACATCGGGACGCTCTTCCCGATCTACCTTTATGTTCACAAAATGCGCGTTCAAGATATCGGCTGTCGCTTCGTCCTCAAAACTCTCCTTTTCCATGACATGGCACCAGTGGCAGGCGGAATAGCCTACAGAAAGGAAAATGGGCTTATTCTCCCGCTTAGCCTTGGCCTTGGCCTCATCCCCCCATGGGTACCAATTCACCGGGTTATTCGCGTGCTGAAGAAGGTAAGGACTGGTCTCGTGGATCAGCCAATTCTTATGTGTCTTTGAAGGTTTAGCCACGTCCCCACCCTATCTGCGCCTGCCGGGAGCGTAAAGAGAGTTTTGCACGCTCTTTATTAACACTTGAAATTTCGGCTCTTTAGGCCAAATGGACGCAATATTTGGTAGTTTGGGATATTGATCTTCGGATTTCGGACGTGGTATACAGCGTGTCTCTCTGTGCAATCCGGGGGATGGATGTTGAAGCGCCTCCCAAGGTGTTGTGCCTTAACATTGATGAGGAGAAGGATATGTTAAAGAACTCATTTGCGGTACTCGGCCTCAGCTTCTTGGTCCTGACCGCTCTTGCCTTCGGAGCCGAAGGCGATTCTGAAGTCGAAAGCGTAGAAGCGGGCGAACTCGCTGCCGCTGTCGAAGCTCCGTCAACCACAGACATCTACGGTTCCTTGGATCTGCGCCCCAGCGTGTATCCGAACAGCGCCTCCCCCACTGGAGCGGGCGCCGGTTTGGAAAACACTCTGGAAGCCGGTGTTAAGATCGGTGAGAACACGAAGATCGGTTACGTGCAGGTATTCAACGCCAACTTTTCAAACAGCCCCCTTACCGGTGGCAGTGACTTGGAAGCTGGCGACGGCTGGTTCAAAGCTAACTTTGCAAACCTTTGGGTGAGCGGAGACGGCAACACCAGCTTCAGCTATCAGCCTCGTGTGTACCTTCCTACGGCGCCTGCAGCGCGTGACGCCGGGATGATCACCACGGTTCGCAACTACCTGACGCTTTCCACCAAGTATTCCGACTCCTTTAGCTTGGCCACCTCGCTGGTTCCGATCGTTCACTTTTTCGATCGTAGCGGCAACGGTGCAAAGCCCAATAAGGCGTTTGAAACACGTTTGTACGTAATCCCTACGTTCACGCTGGCGCAAGGCCTGTCGTTGTCCGTGCCCGTTATGGCGCACTACAACCTGAGCCGCAGCCATGGTGGCCAACAGGACAACACGTTCGTAGTGTGGACGTGGCCCGAACTGCTTTATCAATTGGACAACACCAACACCGTTGGTGTCGCCTACTACTCCGGCAACTTCCTAAAAGGTGCGGCTGGCAGCCAATCCTTGGATTTCGGAAACGGATTCGGCAACGAATCTGCTTTCCAGCTGGTTTATCAGGCCTCGCTGTAAGCGAAAGTCCGATAGCATTCAGAGGTGCCCGGTTACTTTTGGAACCTGCCTCAGGTTCCAAAAAAGTGATCGGGCACTTTTTTTTGTACCCACCTAGAATACAGACCACCCCCACGTTTCTCGCCGAATACACGACACCGCACGTTATGCATACATTTCATACACTCATTTCCATGTTAAAATATTTGCATGAGGGCTTTTGTACTGTTGTGTCTGATCAGTGTCGTGTCCGTCCCTTTGTACGCGGAAGACAGCTTTCCAGCACCCGCCTTGGGCACCGAGAAAAAAACGAGCAAAGCGCCGGTGGATACCCCCGACGTTCCTTATATCGCTTCTCTGGATACTTACGGCAGCGACCGCATTAGTGAACCGGTAGTTCGCAAATATTTAGGAAAAGAACTGGATGAGTGGCTAAAGAAAGGGGTAACGGGAGATCCGTCCGCCGTCGCCCTGCAAAAAAGCATCACAAAAAAGCTAAACGACAAATTCAAGTTCGAGTTTATCCAATGGTCCATCATGCAGTACCTGCAACCCGGGGACTTAGCCATCCGCGTAACTCTGGACGTCGTTGAGCCACAGGACAAAAAACGAAGGATGCCCTTTCTGCCGGCACCGACGGAGTCCCCTGCCGATCCAGCTGGACTTGTCAAAAAATGGCAGGAATACCAGGCCACCGCATTGGAACTTGGAAACAAGGGAGAATTAGACTCCGTGGAGATTAAATGTCCCGGAGCATTACATTGTCTCTTTGGCCACATGCACCCGAAGCTTAAACCGTTCGGAGAATACTTCGCTCGCGAAGTAAATCGTAACTTAGCGCCACTAACTGCCGTTTTGCAGAAGGATAAGAACGGGGACAACCGTGGAGCTGCCGCCTTTCTGATGGCGTATTACAAGGATGGTGCGAAGGTAGTGGATCTCCTAGTCGATCGCATCCGAGATCCTGATTCTCTGGTGCGCAACAACGCCCTACGGGTACTTGGTGACATTGCCGAGTTTCAGCCAAACCTCAAGATCCCCGTTAAGCCCGTAGCGGAAGCTTTAGACTTCCCCCTAGTAACGGATCGGTCCAAGGCTCTTTTCGTCCTCTACGCCCTTGCTGAAGGTGACGAGCAAGCGCAGAAGGTGGCAACAGAACACGCCAAAGCTTTGCTCCAGTTGCTCCGATCGGAACAACCCAACCAGTCGGGCGTGGCTTACGCCATCCTGCGCCGCATCTCTGGGAAGGCCTTCGCTCCCACGGAATTCGACAAGTGGAACGGCTGGTACAATCGACTGCCAGCCCAGCAGAAGAAGTAGTCGCCTCGCCCCCCGCCCACGTCGGTACTTGTGTGACATTCTCGTGACACATCACACCCAGGTTTGGTTATATTGGGGCCATGCCGATCCACGCTTGGGGAACAGATTTTAACCGCAGCGACCCGGAGTTCAGAAAACACCTCTTTCTGGCAGATGATTCACGTGCGAGCCGTATCCGCGACATTCTTAGCCTCGGCTTTCGCGACCTGTATTATCTACATACCTGCAACCGCGTGGAGTTCTACACTACTGCTCGCAACCACTTCGAAGATAGCCGGCCCTTGTGGCTCTCGTTGCTTCGCTATCTGGGACTCCCTGAGCAGAGCTTCTACAACGGTTATTCCCTAGAGGGAAAGTCCGCTGTTCGGCATCTGGTGCGTGTCGCCTGCTCACTGGAATCGATGGTGGTGGGCGAGCCGCAGATCAACGGCCAGCTTAAAAACGCTCTCGCTTGGACGTTGGACCAAGACCTCCCCGTTGGCGCTCCTTTGCAGCGGGCGCTTCAACTCGCGTTTCAGACGGCGAAAGAAGTTCGCAACATCACGGGAATCGGAGAAAAGCCGCTGTCAGTCGCAAATCTAGGACTTCAGCGCTTCCGATCGTTAGAGGTCGAAAAAACGGCGGAATCGGTAGCTGTTGTCGGACGCAGCTCGATCAATCGAATCGTTATCCGGTGGCTAAAGGAAAATCGGCCTAGCGCCCAAATACTCTGGGTAAACCGGAATCCGGAAGCGCTCGCGCAGTACGAAGAAAGTGAAGGGCTTGAATGTGTTGGTCTAGACACGTTCTTAGAAGCCCCGAAGACCTTCGACTATCTTTTCACCGCAACATCTAGCCCGAACCCCATTTTTGGGCACGAGTTTTTCAACCGGATTTCCGGCGGCCCCGCAGTGTTATTTGATTTCGCACAGCCTTCCGACGTGTGCGCGGAGTGCGTCCCGTCACACGTTAAACTCTTGTCGATGGACGATTTGGCTCGTGAGGCCGACGAAAATAGGAAGCTTCGATTGACTGAAATCCTGCGCGCAGAACCTATCATCGAGCAGGCCCTTCACCGGTTTTACCTAGAACAAAAAGAAACCCCCCTTCTCAGGGACTTCAGCTCCGTCGAACCGCAGGTCTTGCGCTCCCTATCTGAAGAATTGCAGGGCATGGAAAAATGGGTCCCAGCCGAAGCGTTTCCAAAATTTGAGAAGTGGGCTCGCTCCCTAGTCAAAAAGCATATCCACCTTTCGCGCGAACACTTGAGAGGCATCCTTCGAGAAGCGGCTGCGGCGGAAAGTCAGAGTTTTTAGTCGCATGCGTTACCGCTTGGGAACTCGAGAAAGCGATCTCGCTCTTACCCAATCCCGATGGGTCCAAAGCAAGTTGGAAGCACTCGGTGTGCTCTGCGACTTGGTTCCTATTGTCAGCCGAGGCGACCGGGATCAAAAAACGGCGCTGTATGAAGCAGAGGCGAGCGCCCCTGGCTGGTTCACCAAACAGCTCGAAATCGCCCTGCAAGATGGGAGTATCGATCTGGCGGTCCACTCATTAAAGGACCTCCCCACGCTCCAGCCACCGGGGCAAACGCTTGCCTGCATCCCGGAGAGGAGAAACCCTGCCGATTGTCTACTTGTGCACCCAGACGCCTGGGAAGAAGGGGGAACTCTGCCGCTTCGCAAAGGCGCACGCGTGGGAACCAGCTCCCTGCGCCGGGAAGCTCTTTTGCTATGTGAGCGTGGGGATCTAGATGTGCAACCCATCCGAGGGAATCTGCCCACCCGCCTGGCTAAACTTCGCAAGCGGGAATTCGATGCCGTCGTATTTGCTGAAGCGGGCTTAGAGCGGCTGGCAGCTGATACCAAAGACCTGCGACACGTATCGCTAGCGCCCACTCGGTTCGTTCCGGCGCCGGGGCAGGGCGCGCTTGGCGTGGAAGTCCGCGAGGACGCCCCCGCCGTGCTTCAAGCTGCGCTGGGGCACCTGCATAACGCCCAAGCGGCCGCAGAAACCCGCCTGGAGCGGCACATCTTGCGTGAACTCGAGGGCGGTTGCACACTGCCCCTGGGTGTTCTTTGCACCCATCAGGGAGCCGTGCTGAAAATCATGGCTTTTCTTGGGAAAAAGCTGGAAAACCAAGCTGGACACAGCTGGACGGGCTTCCTGCGTTTTGACATTTCAGGGTCGGATGAACAATATCTTGTCGCTGAAACGCTGAAGTATTTTCGCAAGGGAACATGAGCGAACCGCTAAAAATCTTAGTCACCGGGGAGGACACGCTACGAGATCGTCTGCCTATGACAGTGGGGGATCGCGCTTTGGAGTGGACCATTCTTCCGGTCCTGGAATTCGAGCGCTTGCCGGTCCCGCCCGAGATTTTTGAGTCCCTTCACGCGTACGCTTGGATCGTGTTCACCAGTCCCCGAACGGTTCAGTTTTGGAGTGAGGCTTTGCTGGAAGCGGGAACCGAAATGGGGCCGGAGACTCGGATCGCCTGCATGGGACCACGCACAGCGAAAGTCGCCTCCAATGACGGGTACACTCCGGACCTCGTCCCAGAAAGACCTGGCACTGAGGGTCTTGTGCACGCTTTCGGAGCGCTTCGGCTGAGCGGGCTTAAGATCCTGATCCCCGAAGCAGAAAAAGGGCGTGGCGAGCTCAAAGCGCCGCTCGCGGCGAAAGGTGCCCTTGTCACGACCGTCCCGCTGTACAGGACTCGCGTGCGCAGCGACCTAGAACGGGAGCCACGCACCCCGATCGCTTCCATAGACTACTTTGTTTTCACTAGTCCGAGCTCAGTACGAGCGGTGGTTTCCCACTTTGACGTGGATCGCACTCGCCCCGTTGCCTGTCTCGGTGAGTATACGGCGGCAGCGCTGCGCACAGAAGGTTTTGCAAACCCCTATTGCTTGCCGGGAGCCAAATTCGAAAACATCCGAGACTGGATTGGAGAAACTAGATGCTAAAGCCATTCGTCGACAGGCCCCGCCGCTTGCGGCGCAGCGCTCTCATCCGAGACATGGTTCACGAAGTTGAGCTGAACCTGTCTCAACTCGTTCAACCGTACTTCCTTTCGACTCAGAATAATCCGGAGGCAAAAGAAACCATTTCCGAGTTTTCCGGAGTTTACCGGTGGGGTATCGACTCGTTGTCCAGAGAAATGGAATCCCAAATCGACCGTGGACTTTCTCGCTTTCTTCTGTTTGGCAGCACCGATGACAAAGACGCCACCGGTAGCGCGGCCGTTTCGCAAAATGCGAAGGTCGCCGAAGCAATCACAAAACTAAAGAAACGCTTTGGCGACGCGAGCCTCTTATTCTCAGACATCTGCCTTTGCCCATATACGAATCACGGCCATTGCGGGATCGTCCGCGGGGAGAGCATTGAAAACGATGCCTCTATCGATCTCCTTTGTCGGATGGCACTCACACATGCCGAGGCGGGGGTTGACTTCGTAGCCCCTTCCGACATGATGGACGGACGGGTAGGTGCTATTCGTCAGATCTTAGATCAAAAACAGTTCTCCGATGTGGGTATTCTCGCGTACACGGCCAAGTACAAATCCAATTATTATGGTCCGTTTCGAGAAGCTTTGGATTCCGCGCCTCAGAAAGGCGATCGCTCCACCTACCAAATGGACTACCGCAACCAGCGTGAAGCCCTGAGGGAGCTTCAGCTGGATTTGGCTGAAGGCGCCGATCTTGTTATGGTCAAGCCAGCCCTTGCGTATCTAGACATTCTGTCACTTTTTGCCAAACAGAGTACGGTCCCCGTCGCCGCCTACAGCGTCAGTGGCGAATACCAAATGGTCCAGCTTGCAGCAAAAGCTGGTATCGCCGATGTAAAGAGTCTAGCTCTGGAAAATCTTACTGCTATTCGCCGCGCCGGCGCGGACATTATCCTCACCTATTTTGCGGCTGAGATCGCTGAGAAAGGCTGGCTACGATGACGCATTCGGAACAATGGTACCAACGCGCACTGAAGGTAACTCCTGGAGGTGTCCACTCGCCGGTACGTAGTCTAAAGAACGTAGACGCGCAACCGATCTTTTTCTCTTATGGAGACGGGGCGTACCTCCACGACGTGGACGGCAAGAGTTATGTGGACTTTTGCCTGTCCTTTGGCCCACACATACTCGGGCACTGCCCGGAAGTCGTAACGCGCGCTTTGCGCGAACAAGTCGGAAAAGCGCTCAGCTTCGGAGCTTGTCACCCACTCGAAGTAGAACTTTCCGAGCGGATTCTACAAAGCTACCCGTTCCTGCAAAAGGTCCGCTTGGTCAACAGTGGAACGGAAGCCGTGATGACCGCTATCCGCACCGCACGCGCGTTTACCAGAAAGTCTAAGATCATCAAGTTCGACGGCTGTTACCACGGACACAGCGATAGCTTGTTGTCAAAAGCGGGCAGCGGAGTCGCCGCGCTCAATGAAGCCAGTTCTCTAGGTGTCACCCCGTCGCAAGTGAGCGACACGTTGACCGCCACATTCGACGATCTATCTGAATTTGAGGCTCTGCTGGAGAAATGGAAAGGCGACGTCGCCGCCGTACTTCTCGAACCCGTCCCCGCCAATAACGGCCTACACGTTCCACGCCGCAAACACCTTCAGGCTATGATGGAACTCGCGCACCGCCACCAAGCGCTCGTTATTTTTGACGAGGTCATCACGGGATTTCGGCTCAGCCTTTCCGGTGCAAGTGGCTACTTTGACCTCACACCCGATCTTGTGACTCTCGGGAAGATTATCGGCGGAGGCCTCCCGCTCGCCGCCGTCGCCGGACGCACGGAAATCCTCGATCAGCTGGCTCCACTTGGTGGAGCGTACCAGGCCGGGACGCTCTCGGGAAACCCACTCGCCACAGCCGCCGGGTGTGCCATCTTGACTGAGCTGGCGCAAAACCCGCCGTATCAAAAACTCGAATTGGCGACCCAAGATTTTGCCGACGAACTCGAGCGGTTAGTGCAAAAGTTCGACATGCGCGTTCCTAGAATCGCGTCAATGTTTTGGTTGCAGGCATCAGAGGGAGAGGCCTTTCCACCACAAATTGGCGACGCGCAGCGAGCGCTCTACGGAAAAATCTTCCGCAAGGCCCTCAAAGTCGGCGTGTACCTACCTCCCTCACCTTACGAGGTCGGTTTTCTTTCAACAGCCCATTTGGGAAGACCGTTGGAGCAGACGCTGGAAAAGTTGGAGTCATGCTTGAAGTAAAACACAAGCGATGGTTACGCCTGTTTGCCTTGGTCGCGGCACTAGTCCTCGCTCAAGTAGTCTGGTGGAACGTTGTGTTCATGAATAGCGTCGGTAGTATCGAAGGGCTACGCTCGGAAATACTTGGGTACCGCAACCAACTCGGTTTATCCTCAGAGACCACTCCAACGTTGATCGCGGAATCCGCCCACAAGCAACGTACGATGTTTGTCTCCGAGTCTATCTTTTTTGTGATGCTGACGTGTCTGGCGATTTATCTACTCTACCGTGCTCTGAAAGCGGAAGAAAGATCGCGAGAAATCCAAAAGAATTTTATTGAGATCGTAAGCCATGAATCAAAAACGCCGCTCACTGCACTCAAGCTCCGTCTGGAGTCACTTCAGGAGTCCAGCAACTCCGAAGAGACCAAGCGCGAAGCCCATTTGTCGTTGGACGAAGTCCGCCGCCTGACATCGCTGTTTGACAAGATCATGAATTTGAATCGCTTTGAAAGGCGCGCCTTTTCATTCGAGTCCATCAACCTTTCTGCCCTGGTGGAATCTGTGGCCGCGCGGGTGGAACCGATGCTTCGCGCCAAGTCCATTCAGCTCGAGACCGATTTGGACCCCAAAGCATTGGTCAACGGAGATGCAGACAGTTTACAAAATTCTATCCAAAGTTTGGTGGAGAATTCGATTCTCTACAACGACAAAACGGAAAAGAAGATTCGTATCTCCGTCCAACGAGATCCGGGCGGTACTACAGTATTGGATATCGATGACAACGGACCGGGAATTCCGGCCCAGGAAAGCCCACTTATTTTCGAACGCTTTTACCGCGGCCGAGCCGGGCGTCGGGTTCCAGGGACTGGGCTTGGGTTATTCACCGCAAAGTTTATTGTAGAAGCACACGCGGGATCTTTAAAACTCGTTCACTCCGGCCTTGGAGGCACCCATTTTCAGATAGAGCTACCCCGGGGGAGCGCATGAAGGCTCTGATTTGCTTGGTTGAGGACGAGCCCACCATTTCCAAGTTTGTAGCAGATCGTCTGGCCCGCGAAGGGTACCAAGTTTCGGCCTTCCGATCCGCTGAGGAAGCGATCGCCAGTGAGCGAATTTGGGACCTCTATATATTGGATGTTATGCTCGAGGGCGATCTTTCAGGGCTGCAGCTCTGCGCCCACCTTAGAGAGCACGACCCCAATCTTCCTATTTTGATGCTGTCAGCACTCGCTGAGGCAAACCACCGTATTGAGGGGCTGCGCATCGGGGCCGATGACTATCTTACTAAACCATTCGAGATGGAGGAGCTACTTCTGCGTGTGTCAGCAATGTTGCGACGCCGCGGCTGGTACAGCACACTCCCTGACGATACCGCTGTATACCGTTGGAACGACAAATGGGTGGATTTCAGAAAATTCGAGGCGGGTCGAGGGCGCAAAAAATTCGAACTCACTCAGAAAGAGTGTATGCTCATGAAGCTCCTCATTGAAAAAAAGGGCGAAGTAGTCACCCGCAGCGAAATCCTAGACAAGGTGTGGGGGTACAATGTATTCCCGAGTTCGCGAACCGTGGACAACTTCATCCTACGGTTAAGGAAATATTTCGAATCGGATCCCAGTGCGCCGAGCAACATCCACGCTGTTCGTGGACTGGGATACAAGTTTACACCGGAGGCCACATGAAACCCGATGTTATTCGACACCTGGAAGGCGAGTCCCTAGGACGCTTTCCAGTCTGGATGATGCGCCAGGCAGGTCGGTATCTCCAAACTTACCGAGACATTCGCAAGGAGAATTCCTTTTGGGAGATGGTCAGCCGCCCGGAAGTCGCCGCGCGGGTTAGCTTGCTCCCGCTCGAAGTCCTCGACGTAGATGCCGTAATCTTTTTCTCCGATATCCTAACCCTGCCCTACGGGCTGGGCGTTCCCGTGGAACTACACGAAGGCGTGGGTCCGGTCCTTCCCGCACCACTGCGATCGGAAAACGACTTTGCCACATTCGAGTCCTTTGATCCGAGCACTCACACAAAGTTCGTTGGAGACGCTCTGACAAGAATTAGAGAGGGCCTGCACCCATCTAAAGCACTATTTGGGTTTGCCGGTGCCCCCTGGACGGTCGCAAGCTACCTCATCGAAGGGCGATCGAGCCGCGAGTTCCGGCATTTGCTTGGGTGGATGCAAAAGGATCCACAAGGCCTTGCGCGCGTTCTCCAAACACTGGCAGAAGCGACAACACGGTACCTGGAGTACCAGATCCGCTCCGGTGCCCATGCGGTGCAGCTCTTTGACACCTGGGCCAGCGTGCTGCCCCTCAATTTTTATGAGCAATACTATTTGCCCATTGTGAACGGCGTTTTTGAAAAGTTGGCGCCACTTGGGGTGCCGAGGATCTACTATTTCAAGCAGGCAGCACACCTGGCACCTGCGGTTGCTAAGCTGCGAGCAGACGTACTCAGTGTAGACAGTAACCTTACACTCCCTGAGTGGTCTCAGCTCTTTGAAGGCCGCTTCTCGCTGCAAGGCAACCTGGATCCGACAACACTGCTTCTGGATGAGGCCACGGTGCGCGCAAAAACGCGCGAACTAGTGCAGCAAGCCGGCACACTGGCAAAGCCTGCGATACTCAACTTAGGTCATGGGATTTTGAAAGACGTGCCGGTGGCAAATGCAAAGGCATTTGTCGACGAGGCTCGCCAATTGTGGGTCTAGGGTAAAGGATCGGACACGATGGACATTAATCCCCTTTTCATGAAATACAGCCGGCCAGGGCCAAGGTACACCTCCTACCCGACCGCGCCCCACTGGAGTGACAACATCGGAGTGGAA
>JAGQZV010000059.1 GCA_020435295.1 Bdellovibrionales bacterium
AGACGCTTTGAACCGCAAATTCCCCACCGGGAAACCCACGCTTTGGAAGCAAAGAAAAACCCCGTTTAAGGCAGAAAACTTCAAGGAGCAATTCTAAATGGTCGAATTCATGTCGGAGTTCTGGCGATTTCTAAGGGTAAGAAAGAAATTTTGGTTACTCCCGCTGCTAGTCGCCTTATTAGCGCTAGGCGGACTCATCGTACTGAGCCAGGGAACCGCTGTCGCTCCGTTTATTTACACGCTGTTTTAAGAGGGCCCATGCGAATCCTAGGCATTTCGGCACTGTACCATGATAGCGCAGCAGCCCTCGTGGAAGACGGAAGGGTAGTAGCTGCCGCTCAGGAAGAGCGTTTTAGTCGCAAGAAGCACGACGCCAGATTCCCCAAGCATGCGATTCAATTTTGCTTGGATCGGTCTCCGGGAGAGATCGACTACGTCGTTTTTTACGATAAGCCATTCCTTAAGTTTGAACGTTTGCTGGAAACCTATCTCGAATTTTCCCCGCGAGGATTCCGGTCTTTTTCCAAAGCCCTGCCCGTTTGGCTTAAGGATAAGCTCTTTCAGAAGAGCTTGCTAAGAAAAGAGCTGAAAGCCTTTTTCCCAAACATGGACCTGGGCGACCGTCTTCTCTTCTCAGAGCATCACCTGTCGCATGCCGCTTCCGCTTTTTTCCCCTCGCCCTTTGAAAAGGCCGTTATCTTAACAATGGACGGAGTTGGGGAGTGGACAACAACAAGTATCGCCAAGGGTGACGGGAACAAGCTTGATTTGCTGCAGGAGATCCATTTCCCCCATTCGCTGGGGCTTCTGTATTCTGCTTTTACCTACTTTTGTGGCTTTAAGGTAAATTCCGGCGAATATAAATTGATGGGCCTCGCTCCATATGGTGTTCCTAGATACGCTGACTTGATCCGCAAGCACCTGATTCACGTAAAAGAGGACGGCTCTTTTCAAATTAATTTGGAATACTTCGACTACTGCACCGGCCTTCGGATGGTAAACCGGAAGTTCGCCGATATCTTCGGTTTTCCGGTACGAAAGCCTGAAGACATGTTGGACCAGAAGCACATGGATGTCGCTGCCTCCATTCAGGTTGTCACCGAAGAAGTTGTTCTCAAACTTGCACGTGAAGCCAAGAGGCTCACCGGGTTCAACAACCTCTGTCTGGCCGGCGGCGTCGCACTAAACTGCGTGGCAAACGGGGTAGTATCCCGCGCAAAAATCTTTGATAGAATTTGGGTCCAACCGGCGGCTGGAGATGCTGGCGGTGCTCTGGGTGCCGCGCTCGCCGCCCACTACCTATTTTTGAAACAACCCCGTAACGTGAACGAATCCGATTCGATGGCGGGATCGTACTTAGGTACCGACTACGAACAAGACGAGATCGCTCGACGCCTAAAGCATGCAGGGGCAGTGGTTGAGGAGATCAGTACCGAGGACGAATTAATCGAAGAAGTTTCTGATCTGCTGCAGCAGGGAAAAGCGGTTGGGTGGTTTCAAGGCAGAATGGAGTTTGGCCCACGCGCCCTCGGAAACCGATCGATTCTTGCCGATCCGCGCCCAACCGACACCCAAAAGCGCATCAATTTAAAGATCAAATTTCGAGAGTCCTTCCGTCCATTCGCACCCTCCATCACCGCGGAGGCCGCCAAAGAATGGTTCGGACTCGTCGACGATAGTCCGTATATGTTGATGGTGGCACCGGTGCAGGAATCCCACAGGCGCCAAATGACAGACGCCGAAAGCGAGCTTTTTGGAATTGAAAAGCTTAACGTTCCGCGATCAGGTATTCCCGCTGTCACCCACGTCGACTATTCCGCTCGAGTTCAGACTGTCGAAGCACAGCGAAATCCCCGTTACCACCGCCTTTTGAAACGTTTTGGCGAAAAAACCGGCGTTCCCGTCCTGGTAAACACCAGCTTCAATGTCCGCGGCGAACCCATAGTGGAAAGCCCCGAAGATGCTTTTCATTGTTTTATGGGAACCGGGTTGGACGTGCTAGCCATCGGCAACTGCCTGCTACACAAGGAAGACCAAGACCAGTCGCTTGCAAAAGATTACCGCGAACAATTTGAACTCGACTAGCTACTCACCAATGCCCAAGTGCGCCCCCGGGAAAAGATGACTCCATAGAGAGGTCTGGAGTACGGCCTCCGCGGCTGTCTGGTGGCCCTTCGCGTTCCAGTGTGCGTCTCGCTCAAACTCGAACTTAGCCCCTGTGCGTTTATGCTTTGCCGCATAGTAAGAATGCAAATCCACCAATTCGTAACCCCTCTGCTGAGCCGCTCTCATGAAATAGGACCGCATCTTGCCGAAGTAGCTCTCGTGGGCTGACCGATAGGACTCCAATGAATAAAGCTCCGGGCGCATGCCATCCACCACAAATAGGATGTGGCTCGGATCCAGCCCCGACTTTTCGGGAAGCATTTCAAAAAACTTATCGACGACACTTTCAGACAAACGCAGCCGCTCGGGATCGACGCCTGCTGATGTGTTCCCCACATACTGCGGTTCTGCCTTGGCAGTTGCAGTGCCTTTACTCGCCCAGGCGGCCCGCCAATTTGCAAGCCTCTCGGGCAGGTGCACGTTGATGTACAGATACCGAAGCAGCGCAGACTTTCGAAGTAGCCGGCGCAAGGGCGAGGGCAGATAATCTTCACGAGATAAGCTTAGCTTGCCGTCCACTTCCTTAAAATAATGAAACCGTTTCCCGTTCCCTTCGCGGTACTTCGGCAACGACTCGTCAAAATCATTGCCAACAATAACGAAAATCAGGGCATCGGGCCGGTAGTAGCTCCTAGCATAGTCCGCATAGACGAGGTACTGAGATAGGGGAGCTCCCGACATGGCAAAGCTATACACCCGACCCTCTTTTCCTACGGCACGCGCCAAAGTGCCTTGTAGTGTCTGCTTGTAGGGAACCATCAAGGCTTCTACATAGCTGTCACCGATGACGGCAACCAAGGGAGAGTGCGCCTGCGTGTCGTAGTCCTGGTCATTCACAAAACCGGCATTGTTCACGTGCCCTCGGTTAACGATCGCAAAGTCAGCCCCAAGAGAATACGTGAAATCACGATTGGGAAGGTAGCGTGCCACTGGCGACTGCTCGTTGACCGCCGTAGCAAGCATGGAGTCGTGCACCGGTAGAAACTGCAGAGCCAGCTCCAACAGCACAACGGCAATAAAGCACCCGAAAATTACCAGTCCCAGGCTTTGCCAGAAGGAAGTGTGCACGCGTTGCGTCGGGTTGAGCATCGGGGAAGTGTACCTCGATGCCCCGACCTAATCAATATAGGTACGCATTGCCCGCGGTAGCTTGCAAGGCACCGGTGACTGTCAAGCTTCTCATCGCTCGCTGCAAAGCCCCAACAAGCCGATCGGTGTGTGCCCTCGGGTTGGCCGCTATTCTAATGTACTGGCTTGAAGAGCCGATTTTGTTTCCACACTCGCGTACAAAGAGACCCTCGGATTCAATTAGATGATCCCGCAGTTGCGCCCCCGGAATAATATCCGGACATCGGAAAAACACGAAGTTCGCCTTTGAAGGAAAAACACGTAGCCCATCTACTTTCTGCAGCTCCTCCAAAAGGTATTGGCGATCGGCTATTACCTGGCGACGACTTGCCTCATACGCGCCAAAGTTCGCCTCCAGGTCTTGGATCACGCGCTCACCGATGGCGTTTACGTTCCAATGCGGAAGCTTACGCCTTAGCGCCACCGCAAGCTCAGCATTTGAGACGGTGTACCCAAACCGCAGCCCGTGCATCCCAAAGTTCTTGCCCAAACTCTTTACGACGATAACGTTGGTAAGTGATTGAGCCTCCGCGGCGATACTCGGAATGCCCTCCAACTCAGAAAAATCGATAAAAGACTCATCCACGATTATCAAATCCAAGTCGGCTAGTTCGCGGCAGAGGTGAAGAACTTCCTCTCTATCTAACAAGGCACCCGTTGGGTTATTCGGGTTGCAAATGGCCGCAGTTCGGGCTCGCGTCTTTCTTACAAAGCTAACGAATTCAGCCGTATTCAACGCGAAATTATTCTCGGGGAGGCGCTGGAAAACCTCCAAGCGCTTCCCTGTTTCCAGCGGCTGATCGGTCCAACGGCCGAATGTAGGAATGGGCGTCGCTATGCTTTCCTTAACAAAAAGGTGATCAATCCAAGTAATCGCTTCCGTCGAGCCGTTCGCCATGACGACGCTTTGCGGATCCAAGCCCATCACACGCGCCAGCGTTTCCGCAATGGGTTCGTTCTGGTCGGGGTAGTACTTCAGTATTTCTGCCAAATCCTCTTTGTAACTTTGCAGCATCCCTCGAGTGGGAAAGTAGGGGTTCACCGGCACACAAAAATCGATAAGCTTGGCCGCCATCTCAGGCTTGAGAGTCTTTCGCAAACTCCCAAAAGACGGGTTGTGGGCTTTGCGATCGAACAAAGAAAGATCAATATTGAAACTCATCCCAACACCTCCGAGTGAGGGCCGCTTGGGCGCGGCTTAGTTTGAAAATACCGGGAATGAGGTTTGGCAATAAGTGCAAAGAGTAAAACTACAGCTTGCACATTTTGCAATTAGGCTTCGGCGTTGGGAACCTGGAAAACGCGATCGTCCTCGGCGCGAACGGCAGTAAGACTGCCCCCCCAGACACAGCCGGTATCGAGCGCAACCACTTCGGAGTTGCTTAGAAAACCATGTGCCGCCCAGTGCCCAAAATAGAGTCGCGTCCCCCTGGTCTTGCGTCCTGGCACCGCATACCAGGGCAGCATCCCCGCCGGAACCGCCTCAAGGCTGCCGCTGAACTCCGCGTCCATCCGTCCGCTCGTATCGCAAATCCGCGCACGGGTAAACCACCGCACAGCGGCGAGCTCGCCTTCCAATGCATCGAGTGCCGGATCCCACTCCGGTGCGTCGCGTACAATGATACGTCGAAGAAAGGCATCGCGCTCCCCCCCGCTCAACCTTTTCTGCACAGCTGCGGACAGCGCGAGCGTTTGCTCAGTCGTCCACTGGGGATGCAGCCCGCCGTGGAAGATCACACCGCTCGGGATGGTTTGGGCAAGCGGCCACTGTCCTAACCATGCGAAAAGTGCGGGCGCATCCTCAGCTTCCAAAAGCGGGTCCAGGGTGTCACGTTTCCCGGGCGGCAATTTCAAGTAATAGCGAGCTAGTGCCCAAAGATCATGGTTTCCCAAAACACAGCGGACTGGCACCGAACCGTCGCAGAGAAACCGCAAAACCTCGAGCGAGCTCGGACCCCGGTTGACAATGTCCCCTGCAAACACCAGGCAGTCATTCTTCCCCGGCGCAATTTTTTCAACGAGTGCCCGCAGACTCCGATAACAACCTTGCACGTCGCCAACAACGTAGGTAGCCACTTGCTTCTCCTTCATGTAATCGTCGCTAGAAAAGGAGTGCCTGTCACTCAAAAACCTTGATAGGCTAAAACATGCGCGCCAAAAAGATCACGATCAAATTACCCGGTGGGAATAGAACGAGCGGCCTTTGGTACCGGCCGGCCAAGACTTCTGCCGTCTTTGTAATAGCTCATGGGGCAGGGGCAGGCATGACACATCCCTTTCTAGAAAATTTGTCGATTACTCTAGGAAAATTCGGGATCGGAAGCCTGCGCTTTAATTTCCCGTACATGGAAGCTGGAAAGCGGCGGCCCGATAGCCCGGCAATCGCAAAGCAGGCGATAGAAAGCGCGTTAGCATGGGCGAAAAAAACATCTCCGAAGCTCCCCTACCTGTTAGGAGGAAAATCTTTCGGTGGGCGGATGGCCTCGCAATTGGCCGCGGAAAAAGAACTTCCGATTGCGGGCCTCGTTTACCTTGGCTTTCCGTTGCACCCGCCCGACAAGCCTGATACCAAGCGGGCGGCGCACCTACGTACTATTGCGACCCCCCAACTCTTTTTGCAGGGGACACGGGACAAGTTGGCGGAGATAGACTTGATAAAAAAGACGGTCGCGCCCCTTAAGAAGGGAACACTCGTTATCATTGATGGCGCGGATCACGGCTTTCAGGTCCTAAAGCGTTCGGGTAGAACCGATTCGGATGCACTAAAGGAGCTCGCAGAAGCCATATCGGGTTGGGCCAGCAAGCAAATGTAGCAATGGTATACTATTAATTTTGGAATAATGCTCTATGCCGGCCGTCGCACAAAAAATATCCTCTCTCGTGATTCCCATGCTTCTTAGCCAGTGGAGCGCCCATCCAATTTTCTTCAAGGGCACGCCCAAGCTTAGCGAGAGCAACCGGCAACTCACGATTGAAACGGAGAACGCCGCAGGTGGTTACGTTTACATTTTTCCGAAACCCGTTGCGATCGAAGCCAACACACGTTTGGGTTGGAAGTGGGCGATCAGCAAATTTCCCCAAAAAGAGATACGCCTTCCATTGAAAAAAAGCACGGACGATTTTGCGGTTCGAATCGGCGTTCTGCTTTCGGACGGGACCTCTAGGATCTCGCTCCCCGGAAACCTCCAAAAGGCACTACCTAAATCGCTGCCGCTCTCATATGTGCTATTTTATTGCGCGACCCCGCAAGAAGATCCAAAAATGGTTTGCGAGGTGAGTCCTTATCACAAGAATTTTGTGAACTGCATGAAGAAAGCCTCTCAAAACAAAGAGAGCATTGCGGAACTTCCGTTGAGAGATTTGGCCTCGGCTAAGAATCTCGGCAAGAAGCCCAACTTGAAAGCGGTAGGTTTGTGGTTGTTCGCCGATAGCGACAATCTGAAGACCCGATCCGAGGCACAGGTTTCGGACTTGGTTTTGTCTAATAACTAGAAACCGCCCAAGAGCAGGGAGGACGCATCCCCATTTCCAAGCAGAATAGGTAGCATACGAAGCATTTCGTCATCCCCACCGTTTTGACCCAAGAAGCCCATCACCATCATTAAGTCTTGCTGCCGTTGGCGCTGTTGCTGCTGCTCTATCGCAGTCAGTGTCGCCTGAGCGGCGTGGATCATCTGTTCGCGCACTTGGCCTTTTGCCGTCTCGATGCAGAAACGCACGGTGGGATCCGATGTATCCGCAATGTTCGTCCCTGTGGGCTGACTCGTACCAAAACCAAATAGATCGTCCTGAGGCTGATTCGTAGACCCAATCGAGCCGTACTGAGCAATACAGCGAAGAAAGAAATCGAGCGTCACACGTAGTTTGGGATCGCTCGCAATTGTCTGCGCGGCGGCGCTGTCCATACCCGGAAGCCCACCATAACCGTAGCCGCTACCGCTCGCAGAACCATAACCGTAATTCATGCCGGAACTCGCTGCATTCAAATTCGCAAACTCGGGATTAATGGTGGTGGTTCCCTGCGCAGTTCCCCCGTTGCCCACGATTGCAGTTAAATCCACACCGGGGTCAAAAAGAGAACCCATATCAAATAGGCTATCGGCCATTGCCGGAGCGGCGGCCAAAAGAAGTAAGGAAGTCGTTAGTACCCTAAACATAGTTGCCCCTTCAAAGATGCAGATCCACCCCACTAAAGTGCAATTCCCGTTCCGCAACCTCCCACGCACGACGGCTCCCCACAAAACGTAGAACTTCCAACCAGGCGATCAGGAATCATTCATGATTTCGCATGCTTAAGCTTGTATGCAGCCAGTGCCCACCAATTAGCCACTTCGTGCGTAGGCGGTGGGCCTTGGCAGCGGCAGTTTCGTGCCCTAGTCTCTCGGGATGAATACGTGCAAAATCATTGCTTCACTCGTTGTTCTTCAAATCTCTCTGACCGCTTTCGGTTTCCGTGTGGTCCAGTACAACATCAAAGAACTGGACTCGGTGAAGCTCCGCGAAGCCACACCCTCAGAACAATTGGTAGCCGCGTTAAACATACTCAAACAACTTAAGCCCGAACTGCTTTCGTTGAATGAAATGGCGTACGATTCCCCCGGGGTCCCCAACGAGACGTTCGCCACGAACGGTGAAAACGCTGCCGTGATCGCCAAACTGCTCAACGAAACCTTTAACGTAAGTTTCAACCCGGCTAACACAGGAAAAAATGCAAACAGGCAACCTGATGGGACATTTAGCACCAACCCAAATGACGCGAATTGGATGAAACTAGTCGATCACGTCAACTTTGGAATATTTCCTTTTGAGTATTCGACAGCAGCGCTCTCGAAATTCCCGATCCTCTCAGAAAAAGTGATCGCCGATCTACGATGGGATGCTTTTGTGCCCAATCTTAACTTGGAAAACTACCGGGATGCTGCCGGCAACAAATTTCCGACAGACATGGAACTTTTTGACAAGAATTTTACCGACATCATACTAAAATCTGGCAAGTACAAATTCCATGTGATTTTGTTGCACACGGTTCCGGCCTTCAATTTTTATAACGAACGAGGACTCAATATTGTTCGAAACGCGGATCAACTCCGTTTTCTGGAATGGTACCTCACCGGCAATTCAGAAAAACAAGACGCCGCAGAAATTAGCGGTATTTGCCCTCTGGAAAAAGGCACACCTTTTATCGCGCTGGGCGACTGGAATACCGATATTCTGGATACGAACAACCCGGGAAGCGAAGTCCTGCGCCGCCTTGGCGATACCTTCACCTATTGGCACGCGCCGACACCGACTTACGAGGGAGGCTTTGGACCGAAGCCTTTCACCGTGCAGTTTGATTACATCCTTCACAGCGATCACTTTGAGGTGAAAAACGGAGGGGTTTACTTCCCCGACAGTCGACGCAAAGAGCTCGGTTGCAATCCGGTTACCGAGCCAACTCCAGAGGGCTTTGTGAAGATCAGCTACAAGAAAGACGATGAGGATTGCTTCGCTTTCGTGAGCGCCCCGTACTACGAAGCCAAGGTAGGTTCCGATCATTTTCCCATTTGGGCCGACATCGAATTCAAAAAATAGCCGGGGACCGAAGCCCCCGGCTCATTTGTTTAGTAACAGGTCTCTTTTATTTGTCCTACGACCTCCGCGGCCGCACTTTGACCTTGGCCATCGGTAGCAACCACGCTCATGCGAAACGAACCGACATCCGCTAGGCTGGGGGTACCCATGAGCCTTCCATCCGGGCTCATAGCAATCCACGCGGGCCCACTCGTTTTGCGAAACGATAGGGCATCCCCGTCGATGTCCTGCGCATACGCGCTCAGATCCACCAACATCGGCTTACCGACGCAGCCCGGTTCCAATACAATGGGATTCTGTGTCCAAAGTGGCGGCACGTTTTCCGCAACTACTTGCAGAGTGAGACGCGCGAGCGCTCCTTGATCCCCTTGCTTGACTACCAATTGCATGGTCCATTGGCCTACATCCGTCCTTCTCGGGCAGGCCCTGAGAATCCCTGCGTTCAATGTGGCATATTTCGGTAGCGATATAATGGACCAGCTTAGGTTCCCCGTACCGACGCTTTTCAATAGCGTCGATAGATCCAACTCGAAACACTCATCCGCCTTCACTGCGTATTCGAAGGTGTCGGAGGAAAAAGCCACACTGTCACCGGGAAGAGGAGCCTCTTCCAGCACGATAGCCAAGCGCGCATCGTAATCGGCCTGCGACAACGTATCCAAGTAATCGGAGCTAATAAGCGCCGTGAAGTAGCGCGCTTTGATCGAGTTTTTTTGCCCCCGATCGTAGAGCTCGCCGTACACTATCTCATGCAACATCAGACCGGCCCGGTTATCGTTGTCGAACAGATCGTGCAGATCTTCGTTAATGGTGTAGAGCCGGTGTTCTGGAGAAAGCGGTGGCTTTCGAATCGCTATTTGTTTGATTTTACAATGGACCGGATCGATGGGCACATAGCCACTATCCGGAATGTCCGGCAACTCCACGCCGCGTACCCAACGCACATTGCTTTCAAAGCTTTCGACCTGCGCGAGATAGCGGGCCGCCCGTTTGGGATCGACACGCTCCAGACGCCTTACAGCAATTCTGGCTTTTTCTATCGGCGCTAAATCTGCTTCCCCCAAATCATATGCCAGCTGCGGCGTCAAAACGCTCGCTTCAAAGAAATCAAGTAACGTGGCGGTCGCTCTGGTCGTCTCACAATAGACAACATCACCGCCGTTTCCGGATTCATTCCCGGCCTGCAGCGGCACCGGGCCCACCAATAACCACGCCAGTACTGCCACCCCCCATGTTCGAAGCATCTTTAGTCTCCTTGTTTTGTTTTTTTGCTTAGTGGTACGAGTTGAATTGAAAGATTGTAGACTTCCGTTTTATTGCCGGTTTCCAAGAATTGACTTAGTTGCCGACGAAATTGACGAATATATTGTTTGGCCTGCGGCAATTTGGATACGTCGATCGCCATCATCATCGAGGTGATGTCGCGCTCCTCAACGGGAACAGAGTCCAAGGAAGCTTTTGCGATGTCCAATTGCTGTTGGTGGCTTTTTTTGAGCGCACCATTGGGGACGTCGTGGGTTGTGGTAACACCCTCCTGATTGAGAAACCACTTCTGGGCTTTTCGAACGACCAGCTCCAGTCTCTCCATGCGTTCGAGAGCGCTGCGCACTTCCACAACGCTGATCGCCAGGCGCTCCGCGATCCAGCGCACGCGGCTTTGGAAACCTTTGGTTTCCATCAAACTTAAAATTGCAAAGTGGTACCAGTCAGCGATGAGGTAATAGGTATCGACGGACAGTTCGCGGAACTGCGCCTCCCGCGCACTGACCGGCGCAACTAGACGCTCGCGAAGTGGCTGGACAAAAGCCTCTAGTTGTTCCGGGTTCATCGCAATGTGCTCTGCTATCCGGAGGGCCAATTTCAGAGACAATTCCCTTTTTTTCGACAAAATTTCAGAAAGAGGACCGGGGGAAAGCCCGAGCGCACGGGCAAAGGCGCGGAGCGAATAGCTGGGATTGCGCTCGCGGCGCCGAAGGTACTCTTCGCGCAGCCACTCCACTGGGTGCGCGGCGGGATGATTTCCCCCTCCCAACATGGATATCATTCTCCTGGTGGATACCCCTCCCGTCCAGCCACTTTGGAACAAAGTGTTCCAAGTCCGCGGAACGGGCTCCCAGAAAGAATTTGTCACGTACCCGCGTTGCCACCCGTAAGTAGCTAATAATACGTCGCCTTACGGGGCGTAGCGTTGCCACCGCTGTCTACGCGTGCTATAGCACTTCGTGGCAGAGGTCATGGGGATACGGGGCAAGTCCGCTTGCCTTTTAGTTTAGTCAGCTTTGAATTCGCATCCTGAGTGAGTCATCGGAAAGGTGTACGATGCTGAGATTTGGGCGTTCGTCGTTATTGGGTAGTTTCATTCTGAGCGGCCTTTGCGCGTTGCCGGTGTGGGCGGCAAAGCCCGATAAACCCGTCGTTTTTGTGACGCAGGCGGAGAAAAAAGAGATTTCGGACCTCCTTAGTTACCCCGCGCGGATCACCTCTAAGGTCAACGCCACCATTCTTTCGGAGTCCGACGGCGTCGTGTCAAAAATCATGAAACCATTAGGAAGCGTAATAAAGCGTGGCGACGAAATTCTGCGGGTCCAGCACACGGATCCCGTTTACCAGTATGCCCCGGTACAGGTGATTTCACCCGTCCGGGGGGTCGTCAGTGCTGTAGACGTCACCGAAGGCAGCCAAGTCAAGCAGGGGCAAAAACTCGCTGCAGTCACCGATCCCAACAAGACGCTCGTAACTATCGAGGTCGCCGCCGCGGATCTCTCCACCATTCACCCCGGACTCAAAGCCGAGCTCAAAGTCCCAGGCCGAAAAACGCCAATCGCTGTAGCGGTGAGCGGTGTCAGCCCCTTTGTAGATCCCGCAACCGGTACCGCTGGCGCGGAGCTAGAGTTTATAAGCGGCCCCGCGCAACTGCCTCCGGGAGCCATGGGGCGAGTCTATTTCAAAGTACGCGCCCACGCGGGTTTTCAAGTACCCGAGGACGCCGTTGTCTACCGGGGGAAAAAAACCCTTTTGCGGTTGGTGGAAGACAACAAAGCCAAATTGACTCCTGTAGAACTCGGTCCCATTCGCCGCGGACTCGTGGAAATTCAGAACGGGATCCAAGAAGGCAACACAGTGGTGGTCAGAGCCAGCCAATTTATTGCTGACGGGGAAGAAGTCACCGTGCAGGAAAATGGTGCGCAGTGAGAGGCATCTACGCATCGCCCATGCGGGTGTATCTGCTTTTTGCGTTGTTTGCGGCAATTGGTGTTTATTGTGGTACGCAACTACCAGTTTCTCTATTCCCCAATAGCTCTAAGCCACGCGTCGTATACGGTATCCCGTATGGAAACATGACCGGCGACGAATTTCTCCACACCTACGGTAAGGATCTAGAATCCAAAATCATGAAGATCGACACCGGTGAGGTGAAGGTTATTGAATTGGAAGCGGAGTACCGATCGGGAAACGCGCGTTACGACGTGGAATTTGAGTGGGGCACCAACCCAAACGCCGCGGCGAGCGAGCTGAGCAACACAGTGATGTCCTTCGTGGCGCAACTACCGCTTGAATCTCGCGAAGGGATGTGGAGTTGGGTTAACCAAGAAAACGCGGGGTTCTTCGCCGTTAGTTTCTTTAGCGCACAGAGAAGCCTGGATGATCTTTATGACATCATTGAACCGGCCTTCCGGCCCGGTCTGAGCAAGATCAAGGACGCGGAGGAGGCGGTGGTTTACAACCCATCCCGCAAAGAACTCCGCATCGAGCTGGACCCTGAAGCCATGGCCGCGCTCCAACTGTTTCCAAAGGATGTCAACCAGGCTCTTTCGGCAGTACTTTCCAGTTACCAGGGCGGTAGCGTAACGATGGGCACCCAAACCCTGCAAGTCCAAATGCCGCGCACCGTGCATGCCATCGAAGATCTTGGGAATGTACCCGTAGCGACCCCGTCCGGGCAGCCCGTACACCTTTCCGACATTGCGCGAATCGACTTCGCCCCCTCTAGCACCTGGACACGAAGTTTCAAAACAAATGGAGCCTCCAGTCTCATCTTGTTTGGCACCCCGGTTGCGGGTGGCAATATCAAACGCATGAGTGAAGAGTTCCGTAAAGTCATCGAAGAGGTTGCACCCACTCTACCAAAGGACATTCAGCACCGAGTTCTTGTCGATCCGTCTGAGTTCATTCGAAATTCCATCGCCAACGTTTTGCACGAAGTGCTTTTGGCCGCACTGATTGCGACGGCCATTCTCTTCTTCTTTATTGGTAGCGCCCGCAACGTACTTACAGCCGCACTTGAGATCCCGTTGTCGATGGTTCTGGCGTTTATTCTAATGCGGTTGTTCGGAATGAACCTGAACCTGATTTCACTCGGGGGTTTGGCGTTATCAGCGGGTATGAACGTAGATGCCTCTGTCGTCGTGATGGAAAACATTTTCAGGCATTTTAAAGAAGCTCCCAGACCACTCACGTTTCCACAGAGATTGGACCTCATTGTGGAAGCCGTGCAAGAAGTAAAGCTTCCAGTTATTGCCTCCACCATTGCATCCTTGGTTGTTTTTCTTCCGCTAGCGTTCACGTCCCAACTCACCTACGCCATTTTGGGTGATTTGGCTAAAGCGGTGGTTTTTTCGCACGGATTCTCGGCGGTTGTGGCTCTCATTCTGGTGCCCACTATCCGACTGCAACTGATGGAGGCTGAAAACACGGCAGAACCCAAACACTCGCGAATCCAATCATGGATCAAGTCGCTAGAGGACAAATACGCCGCGGCGTTGGGATACTTTCTCTCCCATCGCGTATGGCGTACCCTCACTTATGGCGGACTCACACTTGGCCTCGTTTCGCTCACCGTTCTTGTCATCCCACGCTTACCGAAAGAGTTGGTTGGCAAACCGGATACCGATTGGATGGTGCTAGGCATACGCACCGAGGGGAACACGCAAAACACCCAAATGGAGTCACAAGCCTTAGAAGTAGAGCGGCGATTGCTCGATGTCTTTGGGGACCGAGTCCTCTACACTTTTAACCAGGTGAACAACCCGAACGCCGCCAACCTCATGGCACGACTCCGAGATAAGTCGGACATGAACCCGATCTGGAAGGAAATGGAGAAAGAGTTTACAAATACTCCACTGACCCGCTACTGGGTGGGGCCGTGGAATCCCAGCGAACTTGAAATCCCGGATCCCCCTCATATGAAAATATCCGTCCGTAGTTCCACTTATGAGGAGCAAATCAATATCGCGAGAGAAATTGAAGAGGTTCTCAAAGAAAAGAAAGTTTTTGATCGTGTGAATGCAGAGCCTAATCTCTCCCGTGAAAAAGGCATTGTACTCAGCCCCCATTTGGAGCAATGGTCGGAGCTCCTAAAACGCGGAAGCCGCGTGACGCCGTCAGATCTTTCAGATTTGGTTCGGGTCGCGACTGACGGTAGGCGCGTAGGCTATCTCCCTGTAAAAGACGAGCGCATGCCAATCCTAATGCGGTACCCGTTGGATCAAATCAGCCTTCCGGAAGAAGTAGCGGCACTCCCGGTCGGCATCGGTGCAAAAATCATCCCCCTAAAGGCCCTCGCGGGCATTGGCGTACAAGAGGTCCCGCCCTCCGTTTACCGAAAAAACGAGCAAACCTCGGTGCTTCTTGAGGCGCGAACAGACAAGGAAGAAGAACATTTAAAGGACAAGAAACTTGAAGAAGCCAAGACTCTCATCGGGAACTGGAAAGAAGAAAATAAAGACCGACTTTTTGGAACAACTGTCGCCTTTGAAGATGCAGCCATTGAGCTTACGGAGGCACTGAGCCAATTGTCCGTTGCCATGTCTCTTTCTCTGGGACTAATTTTCTTCACGCTCTTGCTTCAATTTGGGGACGTTGTTCCAGTGCTTCTAATACTGGTCGCAATTCCTTTGGGTTTTGTCGGCGTCATTGGGGCGCTCTATCTCTTTGGCAGTACGCTTTCCCTCAACTCCGCCTTGGGCGTCATACTTCTTAATGGAATCGCTGTGGCTAACAGCATTCTTCTCGTGGATTTTATCCGTAGACTCGTGGATAAGGGAATGGCCCCTAGTCAGGCCGCCGTAGAAGCTGGCCGCAAACGCTTGCGCCCGATTCTTATTACATCGTTAACTACCATCCTTGGCATGCTACCGATTGCATTTGGCGCAGGAGACGGTGGTCGCATTCTGCAGCCGTTGGGCATCACCGTAAGCGCCGGACTTTGGGTATCCACAGCACTCACGCTATTCGTGGTACCGGCGCTCCAAGTAGCATACCTAGAGTGGCAATCTCGGGAAGACTCTTTCCCATGGCTGAAGGACAGTTTCGGAAAGACGTCTCGCTTCTTTGGTCGGCTATGGCCCCGGCCGTCCACAGCTGCCGCCAACGCCATGCGCCTGAATGTCTCGCCTAAAGCATTGTGGTTCGTTTTTCTCTTTTTTCCAGCGGTAGCAATCTCTGCGCCGCTTAAGTTTCAAGAAGCCTTGTCGGCGATCGTGGAGCGCAGTACACGCGTTAATCAACAATCTTCCGCTCTGGACGCTACGCGGGCGAGCAACGTTCCTGCCGATCTCGTTTACCTCCCCAAGCTTTCCTTGGGGGCTGGCTATGAAATGGGGAAAAAATACTTGGGAACGGCGGAATCCAAAACCGGATCTATAAGTGCGACCGCAGAACTGAACCTCTTCAAGTTCGGAGCGGATCGTAACGCTCAAAATCGAGCCCACGCAGAAAACGCTGTCCAAGAATCCCTTTTGAACGACGCCATTCTGAAAGCAGAAGACGACGCCGTTACCGCTATTATTGTGCTAACCCGCGCGGAGCGGCAAAAAGATATCCGCGAGCGTAGTGCGAAGATCCGCGAGGACGCCCTGCGCATTGCTGAGGAACGCTACAAAAAGGGTCTTCTCGCGAAACAGGAAGTAGACAAAGTTCGCATCGAGCGCGACAACGCTACGGCCACGCTAAAAGATGCCGAGGCCTCGGTACTCACCGCCCGGGCCAGCTTGACTGCCCTTTTGGGTCACGCCGAAATCCTCACAGAGTGGCCCTTCCAGGAGTCGCTGCACAAGGGGCAAAAACTCACGGAAGAAACAGCAGAGCAGCTGAAAAAACGCCCTGACTGGCAAGCGGCCGAGTACCGTTTGGCGGCCAGCGAATTTTCTGCCAAGGAGACTTTTGGAAATATTCTGCCATCGCTAGATCTAGCGGGCTCGTACGGCTACCAAAGGAGCTTCTCCGGCGCGGGGGAGGGCAGCATCTGGAGCGCTGGAATAAGTTTGAGCATCCCGCTTTTTGATGGGCTCTCCCGGCTTAGCACCCACCGCGAAAAAGTATATTTGAAGTCCGGTGCCGAGTGGGGTCTGGAGAACACCAGGCGGCAGGCAAAAAGCGAGTGGGATAGCGCCAAGGGGGCTTTCACCATTGCTCTAGAAACCGCTAAGGTACGGGAGAAAACCGTTCAGGTAGCTGAAAAATTGTACAACGCCAACCTACAACGGTTTCAGCGCGGACTCACCAATGTCAACGATCTCATTCTGGATCAGGATCGGCTTTTCAATGCGGAACTTTTGCGCGTCAGTGGCTGGGCAAACGCTCATTTGAGCTTTACCCAGCTTTGTCACGCTACCGGAAAAAGGTTGACCGACTGCCTTTAGTTTCCCGGAACTTCCGCAGCCTGAATGGCTTCGCGCGTCCCGTAATCGTCCAACTCCAAGTATCCCTTATAGTCACTCGCATTGTCATTGTAGTTATATACGGCAATGATGACTTTGGATTTTACGGGGATGCGTTGCGAATCGTCAGACCACTGCCCTACGAAGGTGAACTTACGAAACTGATCTTCGCCGTGCTTGGAGTACATCACAAGAACACGATCAAACTGAATATTGATCGGCTGGTTGCTGGTGTGACTCACAAGCGCATAGGATTGTGCAACATCGCACTTGTAGATGTGCAAGTCGGACAAA
>JAGQZV010000060.1 GCA_020435295.1 Bdellovibrionales bacterium
AGTACATGAACGGCTACACCTTGCAAGCGGTCCGATTTAACGAGCAAGGAGATGCCACGAGTCTCAGACTGTCCGCGACACTGATTTCCACGGGAGATCTGGAACAGAAGGGAGCGAAGTAATGCACTATTACACGTTCCAAAAGAGCTCAGGAAAAGGCGCCACCCTGAAGCGGGCGTCCCTGGAAGAGCACATTAAGTATTGTTTGCGCGCCGCCATCCTAACCCGAGAAGGGGAACGGATATTGGCTCCACACTTGGGCAGTCAGCTGCAGAGCATGCTCTTTCGACCGATGTCCAACGCCCTGCAGACGGAGCTTCGCAATCGCATCACCCAATCCATAGGCCAAAGTGAGCCTCGGGTGGACACTTTATCAATAGACTTTAGCAATGCAGCAACTGATCGCTGCACTCTTCAGATAGCAGTGAAATACCGCATCAAAGAGACTCAGAAAATTGATCAACTCAAAATGACGGTGAACCCATGAAGCTAGAAAACCAATACCAGGACATTTTGGATTCCGCCTTCAAAACAAACTTTCCTGAATGGGAAGCGATGTCACCTCTGGATCCGATGAAGGTCATGTCGGAGAGTCTCAGCGCAAGTTTGGCGCAGATAGAAAAGCGCCAGAGCCGCTTTAGCAACACGGTATTGGACTGCCTTCCCGCTCTGTTCTCCTTCGAGCCTCGCAAAGCGAGTCTGCCGACGGGGCTTTTCGCCTTCAACCCGACCGCTAAGCTCATTAACTCGCAAAAGATCGGGCCCGAGGCCGTGTTCCGTTTCGAATCCGAAAAAGCGAGCGTTCTGGTCAGCCCTAACAGCACCCAAATTCTTGCCCCTGTACTGGAATTCAAACAAAGTCAGGACACGGAAGGTTACCACCTGAGCTTCCGCCAAGTGGAGGGCAACCAAGCCATCCGTTTGCATTTCGTGTCCGAGAGCCCGGAAAAAATGGAGGACATTCGCGTCACCATTTACGAGATGGGAAATATCCACGAATTTTGCCAGGAAGATCTTCTGATTCGGGACACCTCCGACCGCCTCGGCCGTCGAGGGTCCCTCGAAATCGAACCCATCGAGGGCCAATTCGGCCGAGGCGCCCTACAAGTGGAAATCACTATCGCAACGGAGGGAAAAACGAGCGGGAAATTCCACCCAAACTTGATTGAATGCGTGTACTATCAACAGGACGAATTTGTCGAATTGGGAGCTCTTAGCGGTGAACCCTGGGAGGAGGTCGCCCTCGATGCCACCATCGTGAACGCACCAGCTGAACTACACATCCATTTCCCGGATGATCATAGCCTTAGAATCCGCAGAATTGATGCCGACATTTTGAAGCTTCGCCATACGAACTACGAGCGCTTTAACAATTCCTTTTTTTACAACGGCGTAAACCATAGCCTAATCCTTCCAAACGCCCACAAAATGGTGCAACGTTATACGGGTGGAGTCACGCTTCTCGCACCGAAAATCCACCGTGCGCCTGCAACTGAATGGCTCGACGCTAGCTTCGAATCCACCATGGGGGAATACGCAGCGGTGCTCGAAGGCGTCGAACCCGTTTGCACCCTGGAAAGCTATTCCCCTCGTGAGTCGAAAGTAGAGTACCTTCGTCGCTTCTACGGTGCTATTCGTACTTTTTGCTCGACCACTCCGGCGGATAGAGAATTTATTCCAGAGCAGTTTAGAGCTCGCATTGTAGCGCTCGATGAGCGCATCAAGTGTGTGGAATTGGCTATTGATGAAAAGCGACGCCAGGTAGACATATACGTGCTTACGCGCTACCCCGCAGTGGGACAAGATACCCAAATTGAGCCGGAAATTAAGGAAGCTGTCTCAATCTTTGCTACCGAAAATATCCCGATGGAGTACGCCTGGTCGGTACGGCCTTTTTGGAAGTCCGAACCCCTAGTGCAGCTCACGACTGAAATACACTTAGATGGGAATCGCATGGGGATCTTGGAAGAAGATGTTCTTCACGAAAAAATATCGAACAAACTTTCACATCTAATCTTGCCTCCGCCGTTTGGGCTACTAGTAGCGGGACAGAAGTATTCCACGGAAGCGCTTTTGACCGATCTGATAAAGCGCTTAACGGCTCCGCAGGGTGATAACTCCCACCTGCGACGGACGGAGGTAAAAAGTCTCCATGGACTCATAGTCCATGGAGACTCCTCCAAATTTGAAAATCACCTAACACGCTTGCCTGGCCAGGCGCTCCACCCACAAATCGAGGTCAGCTCGCGCATTCGCTGCAGCGACAACGTCTTTGGCCTGTCCTCGGAAGTGAGTGCCGCCCATGCTTAGAACCAAGACATTACCCGCAGAGCATTTTCCTGCGTACTTCTCGCTGGAAACGGGCGCCGATACCGCGCAGGTCGCCCCAGTGGTTCAGGCGCTCAATCAACTTGGGGAAAGCCTTTTGATTCATGCCCACCGCATCGCCGCCTCAGCCATTCCGGCCTTTTTTGAGGCCTCTCAGCAGACGGTAGTGCTCGGCGGGTTGGGGTTTAGCACCACGTCGCTGAACCAAGTCGATCAGGAACGTTTGTTCCATCAACTACCTATGCTTCTACTAACACGTGGACGACTCAGTAGCGTCAAGTCCCTAGGGGAGCTGTACTTTGGGCCGATTGAAATTTCCCGCGGTCGCCCTTTTCGTCGGGACATTCTAACAGCAGCTAAAGGCGCACGATTTCGTCTCTGCGACGGCGAAGACAAGAAGGACACTGTGGTAGTACGACTCCGTACCCCCGCAGACAAATCCCGCACGGAGGAGTTTGTACAAAATTGTTCCCTGCTAATCCCTGCTGGGTTTTCCGTAGTGGTAATGCCTCCGGTTAAACCTGTCCCTCAGACAGAACAACGTCTGTCGCTGGCAAAACCCCTCTCCCTTAAACAAAGGAGACTGTAAGTGTCACATTTTTCGGAAATTCAGACCAACTTGAAAAACAAAAAGGCACTTCAGACGGCTCTGAAACGAATGGGTTTTGAGGTTGAAGAGAGTGCAACTGGCGTAGACGTGCGCGGCTTTTTTGGAGACAGCGTCAAGGCCGACTTCAAGGTGCTCACCCGCACACACTATGACATTGGATTTAAGTTGAACGAGCATGGTAGTTACGAAGTAATCGGCGACTGGGAATTACTTCCCAACGTTTCCGGAATAGAGGAACAGGCTTTTACCCAAGATCTGAAGCGCGAGTACGCCCGCGAAGTCATCGTCCAGCTTGCTCAAGAAAAGGGCTACGAAATAGCTATATCGGAAAATGAGGAATCAAAGGATATCGAATTGGTGGTGTCACAATGGTAAAGAAAATCACTTTCAAAATTGATAAAGCCGGTGAAGTTCAGGTCGAGGTCGATGGGTTTAGTGGGGCTTCCTGCGAGCAGTTCACCGAACCTTTCGAGGCCGCAATCGGAGCCGTTCTCAAAAAGGAGTACAAGGATGCGTACTACGCAGAAAACACCGAAGAAAAAAGCATTGAAACAAGAGAGTGAGCAAGCAAGCAGCCCGAAACAAGAGATTGTGAGCCGCATTTTCATCACAGGAAATGGCAACGTTATCGTCAGCGACTTATGGAAAGAACTGGGAGAGGCTCTCACGGGTAAGGGGGATTTCGATGTACTCTAAGCTTCGCGTTTACAAGAGCGGGATCCATCTGGGCGAAGAACGAATCGTCGCGGGAAACTGCAATTCGGGCATGGTCAACTTCTCGGGCTGCCATCTCGCCTGCAACTTCTGCTACACGCCGGAAACATCAGTCGAGCAGCTGGGCCAAGACTTCAGCACCGGAGAATTTGCGGAACTGTTGGAGGAGCTAGTGGTGCGTGGAGCTCGCAACCTCAATTTCATCTCGCCGTCCCACGTTTGGGCGGTGGCGGCACCCGCAGTCAGAAGACTCAAAGCAAAATATGGTCGCCGGCTCCCTCTTATCCTGAAGACCAGTGGGTACGAACGAAGTGGCATGCTTAGCAGCATGGCGGCGCTAGGTGACATCTTTGTTCCGGACTTCAAAGTTTGGTCTACTGACGTCGCACGCGCTTGTAATCTGCCAGCGGACTATGGAATCACCGCACAAAGCGCCATCCGCCAACTCCTGCAGACTCATGGTGCGACCCAATACACACACGACCGGAAGATTGCCAGCGGGGTTCTTGTTCGGCATCTTATGATGCCCGAGCACTTCGACGATTCGCTTGCTGTTATCGATGCACTTGGAGAGATTGGTTTTCGCAGCTACCTAAATTTAATGACGTACTACTACGAGCCAAGATCCCGGCGCATCCTCAACGCCAACCCTTCTCAGCGCGATCTGCTTGTGGCGCGCGCCGAGCAATTAGGAATGTCCGTAATGGTAAATGGGAAACCTTTCCAAGAACAGGAGCGTAAACTATATGCCTGACACCGCCGCTCTTTTGGGCAAATACGAACTCTCATTGGGAAATCAGAAGTGGGAGGAGCACCTTACGCAAGTTGAGTTCCACACCGAGTTGGACGAGCCCTCTCGTCTTAGTGTCAGCGTGGCCGTAAACGCCAAAGAGCTAGCCAAAACATCTGGAGGGGCCCTGCCCGCAACCGCCTCCCTCAAATGGCAAGACATGGGGGTATTCAAGGGCACGCTCATACACTGCCGTACCGTGTCACACTCATTGATGGTGCTCACTTACGCAGACAGTTTGTTTGCCGCTAAGAAAACCATGCTGAATGGGTTTTATAAGAAGCAGTCCCTAAAGGAGGTACTGGAAAAACTGTCCAAAGAGATCGGCCTCAGGGCGCGATTCCAGGGGAACTTTTCCGAAAAATTACCCGGTCTTAATGTCGGTGGTAAGACGATATTCGATCACTTTTCCACATTAGCAGCTAAATTCGGGTTCTATTTTAGTTACCGCTCTTTCGCGGACACGCTGTACTTTGTGCGCGTTGGAGAGTCAGTCAAGTCACAAAAACTAGACTGCTGCACGGACACGGCGGATGTTTCGATTGGTCAAGCGGGCTCGGAAGCCTATTCGCAGGTCACACTTCGGTACTTCGATCCAAAATCCATGGAGACAAAGGAAAAAAAAATCAGCAAGTCCACCCTTTATGGGCACCTTGGCGGATTTGCGGAACACCCCACATACCGACACAAGATGGAGTGGGCGTCGGCCGCCGGCTCTCTAGAGTCTCACGTCACTGACTTGTACCACTTTGAAAACGCCGAGGAGCTGTTGGGCCAGGAACTCTCCAAAAAGCTGATGGCACAGGAAACCATTCGGTTAAAGGTCTTTAAGCCGATTGCCCTTCCCGGCGATAAACTCCAGCTGTCAGAAGCCCCAGCAGGCGCACTCCAGGACGGTGATTACTTGATCAAATCTATGGCACTAACTGTTAATTCGGCACTTCCGTACGCTGAATTGTATGGCATACGCCCGTAGGAGGGGATTCATGGAAAACCCGCAACTTTACGAATCGAGCTCGCAAAAACCGGTAATTCTGGATGGAATTCAAAAACAAGATTTGATTTCGCTTAATCGGATCGAGGGTTCGTCAAATCCTGTGGCCGCTCTAGGTTGCCATTGGCTTAACATGAATTTGATAAATACCCAGCTTCGCGGCGGTTTCTTTATCGACTCCAAAATTAGCGCAAGTTACCTCAATCAAGTCGTCTTCAGTCACATGGCGTTCAGAGGGGTGTCTTTTGACAGCTTGCAAATGGACAAAGTGCGTTTTGAGTCCTGCTTTTTCGCGTCGTGCAGGTTTCACGAGCTTCAACTCCTACACGGCCCAAGCGATGTTCTTTTTGTAGACTGCGTTTTCGAAAATACGCAGGTCCCGCTCGGCAGCGTGCAGCAAGCCTGTGCTCTTTACGGCAGCACCACTCCTACAGAAGACATAGGAGTAGGCAAAACGGAGAAAACGAAGAAGCCGGGGAAAATCCCGGCTCCTTCAGATAGCTTAGAAAGGATCGCCGAAGCGGGACGCTTCGGCGGTCTTGAACTCTAGGGTTCGATGACGTCCGGCTCACCCTGCTCGCCACCATCAGACTCTATGACTTCCCCTTCGACGGGCTTACCAGTGGTCTTGTCCACCGCCTGCAGAATCTGTCCCGCATCGGCCCGACCTCTAAGGATGAGTGCGTCCACATCCCCCTCGCTAATACCACCCTCATTCAGCAGCTTGCGGGTCTCGGGATCGACCACATATTCCCAGTCATCCTCAGTACGCGCATTGCGCTTGAAGCCATCGCTACGAACATCGTCGTAATTGTAATCCTTGTGGATAAACTCGGTGGGCTTCGCATCACCCGCCGCACGGCCCTTAAGGTCCGCCGCTGCCATACGATCATCAATTTCAGCTTCCTGCCCCCGCGTCAGTGCAACCGGGTTGAGGCGGGTTACCCACTTCGGAGCAAACACCTTGTAGTAATTGCCATTCACTTCGCGACCGCCCGAACCACGTACTGCCCGAGTGCCGGTAGAGCCCATCCACCAACGCGTGTGCGCCGGCAAATCGAGCCGCGCAATGGCGAGCAACTTCTTACCATCGTATTTCCCGCTCGTGCGTGTCCCAATGGCTTTGGCCGCTAGCTTGGCAGCCGCGTCCCAATCAGCAGCGCTCTTGGAGCTTGGAGCATCCAAGTGGGCAACAACATCGATGCCTTCAATGGATTTCGCCACTTCTTCCGCGACTGGACCTAAGGTCACGACCTTCATGCTCGCACCCGCTTTTTTCGCAGCGGAGAAAATCTTATTACGAGCGGAAACCACCGTCTTCTCAAGCGCCAGTTGTTTGGCGTCTTGGGTGTCCATGCCCAGTGTATCCACCGGCAAGGTACGAAGAATCACGTAGTTTTCATCGACTCCGACCACTTCCAGCCATTTTTGCAGGTGTTGACCCGCTTCGCCGGTGAGCGCGCGCGCCGAAAAGAAATCATCCTGAGACTGTTGATCGGCGAGCACGATGAGCCGGGCTTTAGCAAATCGCCCGCGATAAATGGGACCGTGTCCGAAGCTCTCATGGTTAAGAGGCTTCACTGACAGGGATTCAAAGTCCGGCCAATCTTGGAGTGCCAAAGACAGGGCGCAACTCGATTTGGTGCCACCACAGGGGCCATTATCGTAAAGGTTCACGTGATCAGGCGCCTTCTTTTCAAAGCGCGGCATCTCGTAAGCAAGATCAAAATCCAACATGCCCGGCACTCGAACTTCACCGCCGATGGAGAGCATCCCATTCAAGTTGTCGGTAACGCGATCGTACCTTACGTCGTGACCGGTGTTATTGTAATACCCCTTATCAGAAAATACCTGGATCGAGTCACTGCCTCTCCTGTTAGAGGTGGTTCCCTGATCCCCCATTCGCCAGTTCGTCCCGAAGGCAAAGTCCTTGAATGGAATAGGCGCATTGCCGTACTTATATTCGGATTTCAAACGCCGCAAGACCGCGGTTTTTGACTCCGAAATTCCTTCAAACCACTCAGAAGCGTAGGCTTTGTCACTCTCAATTTTCTTTGCCACACGCTTGGCGGCATCCGTAAAACCGCGGACAATACTCTTTAGCGCTTCCAAGCCACCGTTGTTCGGGCTCGCACCGCCAGGGTGGGGAACACCCACCGCTAGCAGCTCGTGCTTTAAGTTGATCCCTTGGCGCTTGAAGTACGCATTCACTCGCCGGGTGTCGCACTTCTCCAAATTATTCGAAGGAGAACAGCTCCCTCCACGCGCGTTAATCCAAGTCGCTACACTCGCCTTTCCGCCAGAGCCAACGCCCATGACAAGCTGAAGACTTCCGGCGTTTTGACGAACCATCTCATCAAAGAGTTGGTGGCGGTACTCAACGATCGGGCTTTCTTTTCCGCTTTCTGCGCCTTGTTCAAGCCATTTAAACTTTGCATTCTCGTGATCGAGCTGACCGTTAATCGTGTACACAAAGGTATTTAAAATAAGGTACTGATCCGTTAGTCCAAGATGGTTCAAGAACTTCTGGGTTTTGGTTCCCGTAGAACCGGTGAAGGCGCGGTTGGAAACGTTTTCGTCCTGAGCGCCCTCTTGGCCCACCACAAAAGCCTTCACCTCATTCTTGCCCAAACGCCCGCGGTACCACATCGGCCCGAACTGCCAGCGAAACTTCTCCTGGCGTCCACCCAAAACATGGTCGGCAATCGCTCGGTAGTTGGGCGTAGAACCAAACAAGTTTGCAAAGTTGGAGCCTTTTTCTGGACCCGGATCGTATTCTCCGGGATTCCCGCGACGCGTGTCGGGAGAATACGCGGCCATGGCAGTCGCTCCGAATAGCAGTGCGCAAATTAGGAACTTTCTTCCCTTGGATAAATATTTTGGAAAAAGATTTTTCGGCATGGCCCCTCCCATACAACAACCGGTTCACCGATTTTTTAAGCTTTCAAGAAAATCCTTATACCGATTGCCACATCGCAGTAAATACTTTAGTTGATGAATTTGACGCAAAGGGGGCCCATAGATGCTTTATACCGCGGTACAAAAGAAGAAAACCAAAAACATCACGAGTTTATCTTTTCTAGTCCAACTTCTGCTCGTGGTACCTTTTGTCGATATCTCTGCGCGAGAATGGCCCAAATCACTCAAAGAGTTTCCAAAGTCCCTACAAACCAAGTGGGAATTGGACGGCAGTAAGGCACAGCAACCGTCCTGGTTTCCCAAAATTTCGTGCGAGGATGCTTGGTTTAGCAAACAGCCCGCTGCCGTAAGATCCGAGAAATTGTACCAGTTCAGCTTTGAAAAATACGCTCGTGAAAAATACTTGAAAAAAGATCCTGCTTCACTCGGATGCAAAAAAGAGAACGAGACGAAAACTCGTGTTTGTGTGCTTCAACGAGCGTACGCTGACTTCAATAAAAGCCTGGAAGCGGGTACGTCTAAGGACGGGCAACAACTTCCCAGCCGCGCACGAAAGGACTGCTACAAGAAATGGACCGTTCTCGTAGCCATGGATGCCGACAACGATCTGCACCCCTATTCGTTGTGGGACATCTACGAAATGGAAACCGACTATTCCGGCGGGGAGCGAGCCGGATCTACGCTTCGCAAAGACGTAATCGTTCAACACGACGGTGAAGGGGATACAGGAATCCAGCGTCTGCACGTTTTTCAAAGCCCACAGGAATACAAAATCCAGACGACGGATTATTTCAAAGCGCAGACGATCTGGGATCGGCACTCTCCACTAGTAGACTTCAAGGAAGAGGGCTATCTCGAATCCAAGAAGGCCCGTTTTGTCGACTTCATCTCATGGGGTATGAAAAATTACCCGGCAGAACATTATATGATTATTTTGTGGGGACACGGCAAAGGGTGGCTCGTACGGGACAAGGCTCAAGTTAGTCACCTCTCCGGGTCGGAACTCGCGGACTCTTTGCGTCGCATTCACGAAGAGGTGCTAGAATCCAAGCGTCCCATTGATAACTTCATTGCCGATGCGTGTTTCATGCAAGGCGTAGAACTCGCGACGGAGCTTTCTGCGTACGCCCGCTTCACGTCCGGCTCGGCCCAGGTACAGAGTTTCCTGGGGCTCCCGTACCGCACCTTTTTCTACGAACTAAACAGCAGTTTTCACCGTCTGGGCCAGCGGCTAAAACGCCAAGCCCAGCAATTTGAGAAGCGGGGCCTCCCAGATAAAGCAAGGGCGGCACTTGCTAAATGGGAAATCCTAAAAACAGACGAGCCCGCCGCTGTCGCCAGTACCCTGCCCTATTTAGTGTCCGCCTCGCTGAGTGATTCCGGATACCAAGGGCGTGTGGACAAAGACTCTGACGGCTACCCCGAAGGAAAAGACTTCTTCACGTTTGCATCGGTAGACGGAAAGGCCTTGCGATCGCAGCTAATCCCGCGGCTTGAGCGACTCGCAGAAACTCTCAAAGCTTTCCTTCTTGAAGACACCGCGAAACGTTATGAACGGGCCTTGGATCTGCAATTCGCCGTTCCAAGCCTACAAATGTTCCGAACCGATCTACGCACGCGCGAGCTCGGGAGTACCCTGGGAAAACTCAAGCTGCTTGGAAAGACGTTCCCGGATTCTAAGCAGGCCCGCGTCGTTGCGCGCGCCGCGCACGAAGCAGAGACCTCACTCGAAGAAGTCGTTCCTTCAGTATATTTTTCAAAGCGGTATGAAAAATACCCCCGCTTTCGCGCGATCGGTTTTTGGCTGCCGGAGTCACCTGAAGAGTACAAAGAAGATCTCGATGCTTTCGAAGACACTCTTTTCTTCAACTACAACTCTCGGGGTGCAAAAAAACCCGCATGGGCGGATCTGTATGATGTGTTCTTTGAGGAGGAGCCTTAGTCTTTGGTTTCAATCGCTTCTGTGGCTTTCTTGTAGCGCCGGCGCACCACTATCATTGAAACCACACCATGGAGCGGACGGAAGGCGGCACGGATAAGCTTCTCCCACCAGAATAGCTTAAGTTGCCCTTGCTCAATAACATGATCCCCTATCGGGGCATTTACGGCCCAGGTTTGGACTTTTCGGTTCACACCAACTTGAAGCGCGCGGAAATCAATGTACAGCAAATTGAGCGCGTCTTCCTGCATAAAACGCGTATGGAAACGCTGATCCAGAGCTTCCACGCCAAGCATCTTCTTGTACACCGGGACTAATCCGTCCACGCAGTTCATGACTGCAAACCGGTGTCCCGACTGGGTCACAATATGAGAAAGTTGTTGGAGCATCTTGAAGAAGACGTCGGTACCCCTGAAGTCCGGATCCGTACACACGCGTGAGCCCTCGACAAACCCTTCCTTCCAAAGCCATTCCGGGATCTCTACGCCGTAGCTTACGTGTTCACTCCGCTCTGGTAACCCGTTATTAAATACGACTCGTGCTGCAGACACTATCCGCCCGTTTACTTCGCAGTAAACCTGACGCGAGTGCCGATCCCAAGGATCGCGCATCAGAGTAAAGTCCTCAGTGTCCAGCCACCTACCTTCTACCTTGGCTGCCTTCAGTCTTAACTTCAGAATACTTTCAAACTCCTCTGGCGTCTGCGCACTCTTGAACAGAAAGGCTTTCTCCAGATCGGCAACCAAGAAGCCATAGTCCCTCAGGCGCTGAATGGACATTCCCTGAACGGTCATCAATAAGAACTCTGACACACTGTTTTTCAGGTCATTTGGACAATGACTCCACGTACAGTAGAGAAGTACGACATCCCCGTCCTCGCGAATCGCAGCGACTTCCGCTACGGCTTCAAACTCACCACGTGCGGGCATCATCAACTTCAGGTCCATCTTCAGCCCACTGAAGAATACCCCGTGGAGATTCTTAGTTCTTAGAACGAGGCCATTTTTGGAAAAATGGCTCACATTAAAAAGCAACGTACGGCTGAATGCGATGGGATCATCGCAGTATGCTAGCGGCATATTTTCAGTACACGGAAGCAGACTCTCTTCACAGACTTTCGGACTGGCTAGATCCGCCGTACGCACGCCCAACTTCAACCGAAAAGAACCCGCAAATTTGATATGGCTAATGTTTCGAAGCGTCGCCTCACGCGGGCTCGTGCCCGCCACCGTTACAAAGAACTTCTGGGAAATAGTATCGAGACCGGGTATTGCTTGTTTAGGGAGGATTCCAATTCCATTCGTTGACAGATCGTATACTTCCGCGTCATAGGTCCGGCCCGCAAACTCAATTTTCGCTTCCGGAAACTCCCCGCGGTAAAACGGAATGCGTTTGGACTCGCGGCGTTCCACGTTCGGGTTCTGAACTGGCTGCAACTCAGGGGACCGGGGATCTTCCTGCTGCGACTCTGCAACTTCTAGCTTCGCTGTCTTTTGACTCATACGCCCAATCTTTTCTTAAGAATGTAGCCGGCCAAATCGATGGCAAACACGCGGGGCAAAAAAGGGAAAATACTGGCCAAAAACCTGTCGCCTCTGTGAGGGATGCAAAAAGATTGATTTACGTCCCGAAGGGACGCCTCTACGACGGCAGATGGAAGCATCGCCGATTTGCCCGGGTGGGCTCCTTGCCGATCATGAAACGGGGTTTTCGTCGTACTTGGCAGGACGAGTTGAAAACGTATTCCCGTATTTTTGTTTTCTCGCCCCACGGCGGCCGCATAACTGAAGCAAAATGCTTTGGTTGCAGTGTAAACTTGATTGTTGGGGATAGGTACCACAGCGTTAATGGAAGCCACGTGAATAACCAGTCCCCTACCGCAGCTCTGCATGCCGGGGAGCAAAGCTCGCGTAAGAATCACTGGCGCAACGGCATTTACGTTGATCACATCGATATAGTCTTCCACGGGATGTGATTGGAGCGGACCTTTTAGGCCGAATCCAGCGTTATTGATGAGTATCTTGATAGGTTCTTTTGCTAGCGATGCCGCAATGGCCTTCGTCTTTTCTACGTCAGCCAGATCCAAAAAAATATCTCGGACGCGAATGGAATACTTAGACTCCAGTTCGCTTTTTTGCGCTGCAAGCGGGTCTGGCTCGTTGGAAATACAAATCAGGTTACACCCTAATTTAGCAAGCGCCTCGGCGTACTCTTTCCCGATACCACTAGTTGTCCCGGTAACAACAGCCCAGTCTGTACTCTCTATATTTTCCTTAATCCAAGATGAGAACTGCATTAACCGGCCTTCCTGTACTGCTCCAAAAGAGGAGAAAGCTCCTCTTTGGTCGGCACTTTCAATTCTAACTGACGCATCTTTTCTTCAATTGCTCGGACCATCGCACTCAGGGTGGGATCCATCGGCAGCTCGGGATGAAGCGTGTGAGGCGGGCAAATATCAATAAGTGATTGAATCACAGCCAATGCCTCATGATATTTTTCCGCTAGTTCCAACTTAATGGCTTCCATAATCTTAGCACGCGTCGAAAGCTTCCACTCGATTACCGCAGGCGGATGGTGTTCAAACACTTCATACACGAGCGATTTTTTCGCACGCCCCTTGAGTAGGACATAGCCGGCGGGCCGGTAAAACTGGTAGTCATGAAGTAAATCAACAAACTCTTTTGAGCATAATATATCGACGGCAAACTGCCGGGTGATGGTTTCTAGTCGCGATGCCACGTTAACGGGATCTCCGATAAGTGTGCGGTCTATCTTATGACTGGACCCAAAATTAGCCGAGAGCATCGTTCCGTAAGAAATCCCTGTTCCAAACTGTAGTAGCTCCTGATGCTGCTCGGATCGCTGGCGGTTCGCATCAGAAAGATTCTTACGCAACCTAACGATGGCCTTAAGACAAGAAGCAGGCTCCGAGAACTCGATCATCATGGCGTCACCTATGATCTTGTCCACGCGACCACGCTCGCCATATACGGCATCGTTCACAATCTTGAAAAACTCGTTGATGGTCTTTTGGCATTCAAAAGCAGAATAAGTTTCAAAAAAGGTCGTGTAATTGTGCATGTCCATAAAGGCAATGCATTTGTTGAGGTTTCTTGGCTGGTACTGAAGGGGGTCCTCACCCCTATCCAGTTCCTCCACAACATCGAGGCTCACAAAAGAGCGGATTACCTGATCCCGACGCTTGAGTTTGCTGACTTTGTTTTCGAGTTCATCCATTACACGAAGCTTGTCACGTTGCTCTTGGAGCTTGTCCTGAGTCACCACGTTCAGTTGCTGCCCCGCTGCGAATGCAAGCAACAGAGACTGGCAGAGTGTACCAATCGGTAGCCCCCAGGAGTAGATGTAGCTGTGATCGACGGCGCCAGAGAGCCACGCGACAATTAGGAATGCGCCCATCGTAAACGGAATCCATGACAAAGCGTAATACAGGGCAATAGTGTTACTCCGTTTTCGGTACCACAGTACGACACCGACGGACGGCAGGACTAGCATATGAATCAGGGCGAAAAATCGGACGGGAATCAACGCATACGCACTGTTGGTCGCAAACACGGCAACAATGGTTAGGAGATCCATCGCCGGCAAAACCAACAACAGAGATTTCAGCCGATCTTTTCCAGAAAAGTAAGGTTTGTGGGGAAAAAGATCCAGCAGTGCTGCAGAGAACAAGTAAATGAAGAAAAGCAGGATCGGAGCCGCCAGCGCGGACCACCAGAAGTCGGTGTGAAAGCCCAAGATAACATCGGGCAGAATCGCTTTGTGGTAAGAACTGAAGGATACCGTAAAGTGAATGGTTGAGGCCAGAAAGAGCGAATAAAAAAGGTAAGTCCGATCACGGTAGGTAACGAACAAAAACACGTGGTAGATCATCAGCAATAACAGACCACCAATTAGGGTACAAAACACCGCGAGATCAAAATCGTTTTTTACTTCGTGCATCGGCAGCGAACGCACGACCGTGGCAAGCGAATTGGATCTACTTTTGACTGAAAAGTAGCGCACGCTGGATCCAGGTGGGACTTCAAATTTCAACGCTGGAACACTTTCAAAACGCTCCATGGGTAGCGTGGATCCGACGGAGTCCAACAGTTCGCCCGCTTCGTTATAGGCGTGAATTTGCTCCAGAAAGACGGGGTTAAATTCGAAGAAAACCGCCCTGGGGGCGGGGGACTCGTTCAAAAAGTGCGCTTGGACCCAGACGGTGGTCGTTGCCAGCCCGAAAGTCAGGTTGGCCGACTCGGGCACCGCCCACGTGCGCTCTCCCCCTATGACTTCAGCTATAGTGAGCTTGTTTTGCTCATCTAAGAAATAGAGGATATCGCCGTTGGCCTTCTTATCCAGAGAATCACTCACCGTGATGACCGGCACCGGCGCGGCAAGAGGGTGGCTAGGACCCGCCTGCAGCACGGGACATAGCAATAGCACTAAGCCCAGTATTTGGTACCTAAGTGGCATGGTATAGATAAGTCTCCAACGAGCTTATCGGCTTTTATTCTTAAGTACTTAAGGTGTGTTTGAGGTTCCAAAAGGTGCCTATCTACTTTTGGAACCTTGCTACAGATGGCCAAGCCATTGAGGGGGTTCCAAAAGTAGATAGGCACCTTTTGGAACCGAGCTATTTGCCGGTCAGGAAATCGAGCAGATCGGCGAATTCCTGGGAGCGGGTGTTCAGCGACACATCCACTACCACCTCCTGCTCTTCCTTTTCCAAGTATAGAACCTCTTCATAATGAGGCAGCTGGTAGGTCAGGGCCTGCTCGTGCGGTAGCGTGTACTTCCATTCGTCGCCTTTCTTGGCGCTGTAAAGACCCATCTCCAAACGCAATTCCGTGCGATCCTCTGCGTTTTGGTCAGACTCATCATTGCCATCAGGCAGGACCATGTGAGTCAGGCGCTTGGTGTAAGCGGGATCATCACAGCTGTAGAGCGGGGGGAAGTACTTCGGTGCGTGTTCAGATTTGGCGTTCGCGTTTTTACTTTGAGAAAGCAGGGCCACGCCGAGGTAGCGCACAATGCCGCTATACGTATCCAAATTCAACCCTTCATGCCCCGACGATTTTGTTGCGCTAATAAACGGTTTCACCTTCTTCGCATAGTCCTCAGACTCTTGAATAACAAGAAGCTTGGGCTCGTTAAAATCACAGCGGGTTGACTTCCCGAGCTCTATTGCCGCTGCCGCCTGGCCGGTCTTTTGTGCACTCGCTCCGTAAGCCGGAAAAGCATCGGGATCTTTTGCTGGGGTGGCCGTAAACACCTTCTCCGAAATTACTTCGGTCTCTAACTCCTTCAGATCTTGCAGATAGGACTTATTGCCGTACACCGGGGTACCATCTATCACAACCAAATTGATATCTTGAACGTGCACGTGTGCCACCAAGTTCGTATACGGGTTTGCATCAACGGAACGCGTGGCAATCAACGTTCCCATGGCTCCCACTTGCAGGGTCCCCACACCATGCTCACCCTTTTTCTCAAAGCCGTAATGGTTCATGATTTTAGCCGGATACTTCGTGACCATGTAGTAGAGTTCTTGGTCACTAAAGAGCCGCTGCGAAAACTCGGACTTTAAAACATAGTTTCTGGCGAGTTTCAGTTCCTCCAATACGCCTTTAGAGCCCGTTGGGGTCCAGTCCGAGCCGAGCGCTACCGTTACACCCGCTTTCTTTGCAGCTTCGACGTCGACAGTTTCACCGTAAAGAAGGAAGTTGGAGTACGGCGACCAGACGAGACCCATGTCATTCTGGGCCATCGTTTTGAAATCTTCTGCTCGAAGCCCTACCCCGTGGATGAAGCTCACTCCGGGAATGATCAGTCCAGCCAGCCTGAGCACCTGGAACTCCGTCCAGTTGTAAGGGTCTAAACGACGCCCCTCGCCCAAGTGCGTGATTAGGGCGGAACGGCGGTCTCCCTGCAGTTCGAGGTACCGCTTGATAAACTCGCTGTGTTGCTTCACTCCGAAAGTCTCAGTGAAGTAGTTGATAAAAGATTCCACATCCGGCACATCACATTGCTTCCGGAGCGTTTTTTCGCCCTTCAACAACCAATCATAAGAAGCCTTGGAATAGATGTTCTTGGTAGCCGCTTCGGGAAGATCTCCGCAGTGATCTTTTAGATACTTAGCTACTGCCTTTCCGTAGCAGGTACCTTCGCCCAAACAGCCGAGTTTTTGAATCACCGGGCGCAACTCGTTCCAGAGAAAATGCACCCGTTCTGGTTCAATAATGTCGCCCGCAGAACTAATAGGTTTGCGCTTGCTGATATACGCACCAGAGTCTTCGACAGATTGGATCGAAAATTTCTTGTGATTGAGCATGTGCCCTTGCAGGTATGCCGTTCCCAAAACCATCGCTTGCAGCTCGGACCAGCGGTAGGCGGCCACCTGCGCCTCCGCCTTTGCGGACCAGGGATTCATGTTGTCGGACTGTACTTGTTGGTAATTGGCGACTTTCTTGCGCCACTCGAAGCGATTGGAGCACTGCCCTTTTGCTGCGTC
>JAGQZV010000061.1 GCA_020435295.1 Bdellovibrionales bacterium
CCTTTTTGCCCGTTTCGGTTGATAAATGTTTTTTCATGTTGGCTACCGCTTCTAAATCCGAAGTTGTGGCAGCTAATACAGCTCAAAGGACTGGCTACCGCTACGCCTGAAATAGCGTTATTCCCGGACGCAATACTGGCCGGCACTTCGTCCGCACGATCCCCGTTCCCAGCCATGACCATGAACTCGTGCATGCCGTTACACTGTTCAAAAATACTCTCCCCACCCGCTTGGTTTCCGATGGCACCCACAGGATCCCCAACGAGATCGGCTCCAGCGCCCTTGATTAGGCTGATACCGCCGTCATTAAAGTTATTGTAATCAAAGCTTACCCAGCCGTTAGCGGAGCCGCCGAATCGTCCCCGTACGCGGTCCTGGCGCTCTACGGCGGTCACGCGCGAGGCCCCTTCGCGTTTAGCAACAATCGACTCTCCGGGCCCGACTACCATCTTGGCCTGTCGACCGACGGCTTGCTTGATGGCATTGGCATCAGTCCCTTTTTTCGCCGCATATTCTTCGTAGTTTCCAGGGATCTGCTTAATGGCATAGTACATCTTCGGATCGCCAAGGGTCGCTGCAATAAAATGATCGGCGCGTATGCGAGACCGATCGCCGCACGCATAAGGGTTGTCTACGGCGTTGGTCATATAATCAATGGTGTTTTCGTTAAAAAAGCCACTGAGATTTGTTTGGATTAGGCCACCGCCACTTGCCGTATCGACGCGCGTGCACCCTCCGGCGCGATTACCCGGGAGCGTATTTCCCACACAGAGATTGTCACAGCGGTTACTTAGCATGTTTAACACGTAGTTAATGCCAGCAATGCCGACGTTTTCCTGCGTGTAAACACTGTTCTTGCTGTCGGTGTACTTTTTGGGAACGGTCATCGAAGCGATATCAAAAGTCACTTGCCCGCGCCGCTCTAAGCCAAGCTTTCTCCTTGCAAACCCCAAGAAGGAATTTACGAGCTGCAGATCGTTCAAAGCCTTATTGATTTTCTTCTGATCCCCTTCAATTTGGGCGTCGCGCAGCGCGGTTTTGAACTTATCTAAATTCTCAAAGTAGAATTTGGATAGGTGCGCAAACACGGGGTTGTCGGCATTTACAGGGCGGGCATAACCATGCACATTGCCAAAGCGATCAATACCGACACTTAATAGTTCGCCGGAATACGGATCAATGAAAAGCTGAGAGACGACGTTTCCATCACCGTCTGCCTCAAACAGCACCCCTTTTTGTTGTTTCAAACGATTAAAAGCCGGCACTTGGTCAAAGTCATTTGGATCAAAGCGATTATTCACAAACTTGCGGCCATTGTTGTAGTAGTTGTTATGGCCGTTATTGTAGACGATGGGCTGACGCTGGATCGTACAAGAGAAGTTCTGGCAGTTGCGAACCATGATGGGTTGTTGAGTCTGGCGCACAACCGGCTGGCGCAATACAAAGCTACGCGGTTGGCTTCGGCGGGAAAACAAACGCCTAAAGAAGAACGCTTGCGCCGTGGACGATTCAAAGACGAGTAAGAATAGTACCGCCCCCGAAAAGAAACGAAATTTGAGCCCCGCAGAGTTCATCTCTACTTCAACCCTTCAAACGCACAAATGGTTACACGAATATCTTGTTTAGTGAGATGCACGAATAGGGCCACTTTCGTGCGTGGACTTGTATGCTGAAGGGATATAGCTGTAAAACATTCAGCTTTTTGTGACAAAAAACGGCTGGAATTCTAAACGTTTACAGGCGGAATACTGACTACACTTTGGTCAGGAGTCGGAAAACGAGGGAGAAAGAAGGTGCCTAGTTACTTTTGGAACCGTGAACGGTTCGGAGAAAGAAGGTGCCTAGTTACTTTTGGAACCGTGAACGGTTCCAAAAGTAACTAGGCACCTTTTTATCGTCTACTCTACAAATCGAACCAACGGCCGCTGCTTCCCGTCCCGCCATAAGAGCAGTTCATTCAGCGCCCCCTTAGATTCAAGCGAACTGGTGTTGCCACCCGGGAGCACGTTGTACCCGTCAATCGGCTTGCCTTCTTCTAAGACCAGGATCAAACGGAAATTGGGACCCCACACGTTGGGGACACGCATCGAAGCTTGGGTACCCGCGACGACCGGGACAACGTCAAAGCCGCCCATGTCGACTGTACCCAGGTTACCGTCGCGCTCCATTCCAGGATGGGGGACGGACGGTAGCACCTCCGCAAAGATATTGTAGAATTCTAGCGGGTGCACCTTACCCCAGCGAAGCCCCGTTACCCCGAGTCGGGCCGCCTCCTGTACGCCCCCCGCCAAAGAACCCGCGTATAACTTCGGGATCTCGGGGGCGCCCTTGAGGATGCCTTCGTTCACTTTGTGGTAAACAGTGTCCAGGGCAAAAGAGCTTCCAACAAAATTGGAAAAGAGGTTATTGCGTTCCGCCTCTCCGAAGTTCGTAAAAGCTGCATCCATGTCAGACTTGAGCCAATCATAATAGGTCCTAAGTAGCTGGCCCACCCACACGGTAACTTCTGCGAGCCGTTCATCGCCACGCTTGGCAAAACAGCCGTCCCCTTTCCACGCAACGATCCGTTTGGCTAGAAGCGATTCCGCTTCGGGAAGATCCAACTGCGGAAGCACGTCTTCCAGCTGGGATACAAGGCGACAGAACATGAGATCTTTGTGATCATATTGCACCTTCCTCATGTCCTCCACGCTGATTACACCATCGTCTTTCTTGTAGGTCTGAATCAGATCCGAAATGCGCTTGGCGCGAGATCCCGGCGCAAAACGAAAACCGAAATAATCTTTATATCCGGAAAGATTCGGTTTGCGATTGTAACCAAAAGGATCGTTGTTGGCCGTAACAATGTAGCCCTTCTCGGGATTGTACAGTTCCGGAATATTCTTGCGCCACTTCACCCACTCATTTTCCCCATAGCTCATGTCTGGGAGATACGGCGGTGCCGCCCCATCTTTTTCCAGGTAGGGGCGTAGAGGGAAACGACCGTGAGAGTAGTACCCAATATTCCCATGGCGATCGGAATAAACGATGTTCTGAGCCCCGACTTCAAAATGCTGAAGAGCGGCTTTGAAATCGTCATAATTCTTCGCTCGAGCCAACTCGATGAGCGCAACCACTTCAGCGCCCCCTTCGTGGCCGGTCCACTTATAAGAAAAGCCTGTATTGGGAATCGCTTCCCCAATTTTCTTAAACTGTTTAATGTGATCGGTCAGAATCGGCCCGTGCCCAGGCGACCACCGCAAAATGCGTGTCTCCTCTCTTAGGCTGCCGTCGGCCTGTCGCACTAAGAATGTATGGGGGTATTGCTCGAGCGCCACCCACTGCCCCTTCGGGCGTCGAACGTACCCGGGCCGGTCGGGGTTAAAATTTTCCCCGTACAGTTCATCCACGTCGGACATGCTGTTGGTAAAACCCCAAGCAATCTCTCCATTGTGACCAATTAGAATTCCCGCGAGGCCGGCCGGGACTACCCCACGAATAAAAAAGGTCCCACCCGCATGTATAGAATCCAGTGCGACTTCTACGAAGGTGGAGGGGAAACTCAAGTTCAGGTGCGGATCGTTAGCAAGGAACGTCTTTCCGTTTCCGGTGTACCGGCTGCTCACCACCCAATTGTTGCTTCCAGGAGTGTCCAGATTGGAGCAACTGCCGCCCAGAAGCGCCATGCTGGTATCGGGACACGTGAAGGTATAATCACTCAAAAGCTTTTTGAAGCCCTTAAAAATCTCACGCCCGTGCCCCCCCGGCAAATACGGCTTGCGACGAGGCGACACCGTGTCGGCTGGATCCGAATCCTCGGCCACCGGCAAAATAAACTCCTCTTCCAAAGGCCGCAGATCCAAGAATTTCTCTAGTTTCTCCTCGGCCCCTTCCAAATCCTTTGCAATCGCCAAGTAGGCCGTACCAAGTGTCGCTTTTTTGCTAAACGAGTTGCTCAACAAAAACGCCATCTGCGTACCCACAGCGACCGTGTCCATAGGGCGCCACGCCTCGGGGTAATAATCCTTGTTGTGAGTAATTGAACGGTACTGTTTTAGAAGTGCCGGATCGCGTGTTCCCATCTCGGCGACATACTGATTCACGCCATCCGCGAAGGCTTGCAAAAGCTCCAAAATATCTGGGTGATCTTTCTCGAGGCGTTTAAGCGTCTCTTGCGAAGAATGCACAAGGCCTAGCGACCATATGGTGACATCGCTGAGTAAGCCGCTACCGTCAAAGGCCTCTTCCCCGTAAAGCTCTCCCAAGCGCCCGCTCGCTATACGCCGGGATATATCCATCTGGAAAAAGCGAAGCTTAGCCTGCTCGTAGCCTTGGCGCTTAAAGAGCACTCGATCGGCCTCGGCACCCAACTGCCCGTTTACCCGAACGGCCAGCTGGTTAAAGCTATCCAGTCTCGCGGTGGAATCCGAGTGAGGGGTTCCCCCACACCCACCCAAAATGGACGCAAGCAGACCTATAACGCCAAAAACAAATTTTCTCTCAAAATGCCGCATGTGTAGACTTCCCCCCAAATAAAAGAGCCCCCTAAATTCCTAACGCTCTGCGAGTTATTCAGCAATGTAGGGAGCAGTCTGTCAAGTTTGGAGAGCTAGGACAGAGGATCACGCGAAACACAATGTCAAATAGTTTGTGCCCTAGAAATCGCAAGCCTACGGGTACTCGGAGTCACTCCAGCCAGACTCTTTGGCCTTCCAATCGTCGAGAGAACGGGCCCCATCCATGGGGGTTTTTTGCTCGTTGATGACCGGGAAGTTTTCCGCCTTGGCGTTCAGATCGAGATACGCTGAGAGTTCCGACGGAAGATTCTCTTCGGCGTAAATCGCCTCCACGGGACAGGCCGGGACGCAGGCATCACAGTTCACGCAGGTATCAGGGTTGATCAAAAGGATGCGATCCGCTTCGTGAAAAGCGTCCACCGGGCAAACCGCGACGCAATCCGTATATTTGCAATCCACACAATGGCGAGTCACGACGTAGGTCATTATTTAGTCTCCTTGGAGCGATTAAACCGCTTTTGTTAAAAAGCTAATAGCACAGCATCTACCCCGAAGCCAGTGAATCTGTTCAGGAAAACACGATCTTAGTCAGACTAAATCCGAACAAAGTGGGAGCAAAAACGGCTAGGGGCGTAAAACGTTCTCGCCCTCCAGGACATGCGCAGGGGAAGGGCAGCGTTCTAAATGAACGGATTTAAAAAAGGAAATGGATTTGCCCAGCTTGGGGCTGGTGGCTCCGCGGCGGACTGTAAACAATTTTTACACCGCCAAAGCTCCCTTTGCGTGGCGCGCGCGGCGAATAGCGCCGTGCGAGCATTGGTACCGCTTTTGCAAAATCGAGTCTTTTGAAGAGGTACGTGTAGCCACACGAGACCTCTAGGTAGGAACGCACAAGCTGAAGTGGCTCTTGTTGCAGTGGAGTGGAAGTTGAAAGGCGTTACCAAAATTCTAAGCTACGCGTTGTTTATGCTTGTTGTCGCCGCGTGCGCACAAAGCAGCAGCACAACTGCCCCTACTCCCTTGCCCCCGGGATCAACGGTGAACAACACCCCGTTTCCTGAAAATCAAGTTTATTACAGTGGGAACCTACCCGATCTCACAAGCGCCGTTGCGGTGAACCTCCTCGATAAGACCAATTTTTCGGCGCTCTACGACATGGTAAGCGACTTCACCCCCCCTCTTGTCGCCGATCCTCTTGTAAAGCTGGACCTCAAACAGAGCGGCACGGATATCACTGGAACCATTTTATTTTCTATTGAGGACGATCTCGGATTCTGGGGTGCCATCATTGGATCGTTCGGCAACACCGGCCACCTTCAAAACAACGTTTTAGATGTCATCTTTGCCGATGACGAAATGGTCATGCGTACCATTGGCAGCGTTTCCGGAAACACTTTGAGCGGTCATTTGTATTACCGCATGCGCGCCTCCGGTGAAAACCAATGCAAGCCGGTGGTCGTTTACTGCGACGTCACGACTCAAAGTGGCAGTCCGTACTGGTGGTACCCGGCCCCGACTTTCCCGGCCGAGTGCACGCAAACACCGAACGTAGATACGCCTTGCTTGAGCTACATGAACACTTCGGCTTCGGCCGTCAAGAAGGTCGGAACCTTCGTAAACACAAGTTTTAGTCAATGGGTGGAGTAAGAACGTGGAGGACCTAAGTCAATGTCTAAGCTAAATTCAAAAAAATCCCGGATCCTAGGATTCGCTGTTTTATCAGCCTTTGTGGTGCTTTTGAGCGCCTGCGGCAACAAGAATCAGATTCTTCCCCCCGTGGTCCCTCCGACGACTACCACCAACACCAATACTGGCGGCGGTTTCGTTGGCGGTGCTTGCGGTGGCGTAGGCGGAACGCCTATCGGCAATTCCCAATACGGGAACCAGCCCTTTACGGCGAATTTGCAGCCGCTCAACTCGTACAACAGCGGCAGCACGGTGCCGTCGATGGTACTGTATCTTGGCTATGGACAAAACCCGGGTTCCTTGCTCGGCAGCGTTACGCTCAACGTGAACGTCAACGCGCTCTTAGGAAATGCCACGAGCCCTTACCAGCAACCGGTTTGTGCTTCCACTACGGGCCAGCAGGGCCAGGTTTACGGAAGCGGCTACGCGTACGGTAACCAGTACTTCGTTGTCCAACAGATGGCGATGAGCGGCTACGCCAACGTCCAGTACTACAACCAAACAGTTCAGGCGCCGATTCAAGTGTATCTACTTGGTCAAAACTGCCAGAGCTATGGCGGTTACGTCGATCTGTACTCCCGTAAGTTCATGGGCTGCGTTGCGATGGTTCTCGGTGGGCAGCAAGCATACTACTTCCAGGCTTACTAACAAGCTAGGAAGTGAGCTTCATCGGATTTGCGCACGGAGGATTGGGCGATGTTCAGTCGTGACAAAAACAAATTCAAGGTCAACATCAAGGCCAGCAAAGATAGCAATGTAATCGATTTTACGGCAGCCCAGAAAAACAAAGAAAAAAAGCTACCGAAGCTGCGTCGTAAAGACGAACCGCAAAGTCTGCTTCAGCGGCTTGCCAGCGTCGATCTTCGCACACCATGGGTTATCCGCCTTTTGGCAGTCGTCTTTGTATTAATTTTGAGTATGTTGATTCTCTAATCGCTTTTATTTCTTTTTGTTGAAGCGCGCGATAACTTCCGAAGTCAAATCCGTCCCGCTCTGAGCATAGAGCACGGCTCCCTCATTCTTTTCAAGAATCAAGTCGAACTTCTTTTCCTTGCCCAAAGCTTCCACGATGGAGCGCAAGGAATCGATAATGGGCTTGGTAAGCTCACGCTCACGCTTTTGTAGCTCCACTTGGCTTTCGTGCATCTTTTTTTGGAGTTCCAAGAATTTCTTCTGCAATTCCTGCTGTTTTTGAGCGCGCGCCGATTCGTTCAAAAGGGCCGCTTTCTTTTCAAACTCTTGGGCTTCTTTCTGCAGACCCTCTTGCTCTTTTTCCAGGGCCACTTTCTTTTTGGCAATCTCCTGCTCCAACCGCTCCTTGGCCTTCTTACCGGCTGAAACCGATGTGAGTGCCGCTTGCATGTCGACGTACCCCACGCTTACTACGGCCCACGCGGAGCTCGAGACGGCTCCGCCTAACACTAAAGCCACCAATAATGCCAGCATACGGAAAGACTGTTTCATATAGTTCCTCATTTTGACCGGGATCCGTTAGGCACCACCCGCCTTGGAGAAGGCCCGATTAGAACGGGGGCCCAATCGTAAAGTAAAACTTCGGAGATCCTCCGCCAACCATAGGATAACCGAACTCAAAACGCAAGGGGCCGATCGGAGTAAACCAACGAATTCCATAACCTACGTCGGTTAGTAGGGCCGGCGACTGGTTATTGAAAAAGCCGTCAAACGCATTGCCCGCGTCAAAGAAGACAACGCCTTTTATCCGTGCGTCCTTGAGAAGCGGGAACTCAATCTCCGCCTGGATCAGGACCTCATTGTGACCCCCGATGACGAACTGACGCCCAGCAAGGTTAGCCGCAAGGGCTTCCGCCGAGAGATCGGCAGGGTTGCCGCTGATGGTCCGCTTGGGACCAATGGAGAGAAAGTCATAGCCGCGCAAACTAAACAAACCGCCCTGGATGAAAAGCTCATTGATGGGAACCGCAGCGCCCCCCCATGGAGCGATGTTCGCCCCGGTTACGTGGAAACGGAAAATAAAATCCCAGATAATCGGGTGGAAGAACTTAAACGCACCGCGAGTACGGAAATACCGCCTGTCCCCACCAAGACCGGCAAGCTCCGCGGACAACTCCCCGTACCAGCCTTGACGAGGATCGAAACGGTCGTCACGTTTATCGCTCACCACCTTGGCCATCAACGTACTGGCGTAGCCGTTTACCTGGTTCGGGTGAATGATACTCTTATCAATGATCGTGCTTTCATCCACCGTAGACTTCTCAAATTTGTACGTCATGGAAAGGTTCGTGTACTCGAACACGGGATGGCCCAGGTTCACCGAGAAGCCGGTTTTCATTTCCTGGAACGTCGGCACCCCCTCAAGGGCCGTCACAATACGACGCACATGGTAAATGCGTCCGCCTAGGCTCCACCGACTACTTCCGACGTACGGCTCGTCAAAGCCCAAATTGAATTCGTAAAACTTGCGGCCCGTCATAATCTGTGCCGAAAGACTCGCCACCTGGCCGTTGCCAAGGAAGTTTTGCTGCGAAAGCTGCGCCTGCGCGGTAAAGCCTATATCCCCCGACGCATAGCCCGCACCGATGACGAGCTGCCCTGTGGAACGCTCAGTCACCTTAATTTCAATATCCACAACTTTGGGATTATCTTTTCTCGAAACGCGGTTGAATTACAAATAAAAAAAAAACCCTAAGCGAGTCACGTTTTCACGGCTGCGGCGCAATTTAGAACCACTGAACAGCTCGCCTTCGCGCAACTGCAATTCCCGACGCAACACCTTATCCTTGGTCTTTGTATTCCCAACGACCGTGATTTCACCCACGTATACCCGGCGCCCCTTATCAATCTCAAACGTAACGTCGACAGTCTTAGTGTCGTCATGGATCTCGGGCTGAGGAACCACGTTTGCGAAGGCATAACCCAAGTCCCCGTACTTTTCCGTGTAGCGGAGGGTTTCGCGCCGCAAGATGTCGGTATTAAATACTTCGCCTTTTTTTAACTCCAGATCTTCGTGCAACTCTTCGCGAGAAAATAACAAATCACCGGCAAAATCCACGTCTCCCACGTTGTACTTCTCACCCTCGTTAACGTGGAAATTGATGTAAATGTACTTCTTGTCCGGGGAAACGGTCACTTCTGGAGCGCCAATGCGCGCCCGCACATAACCCAAGGTCCCATAGTAGAATTGCAGCGTGGCGATATCGCGCTCAAAAACGGCCTCGCGGTAGGTGCCACTTCCCGTTAACCAACTGAAAAAGCCCCCCTCTTGGGTCTGCATCACCTTCTTTAGCTCACTGTCGGATACCAAGTTGTTGCCGCTAATGGTGATGGCCCGGACTTTGATCTTTTCGTTTTCTTCAATGTGGAACACCACATCGACTTCGTTATCGCCGTCCTTGACAGGCTCCACGTCGTATCGAATATCTGCGAGGTAATAACCTTTTTCTTCGTATTTTTCGGCGAGCCGATCGACCGCCAGATTGAGCTTGTGAATGTTGAGTACCTCAAAGGCCTTCAGCTGGGCTTCTTCCTCGAGTTCCTCCTCGTTCAACTCGCTGGCACCTTCAAAACGAATGTCGGCAATGGTGGGTTTCTCCGATACTTTGAATACGAGCCGAACCCCTCCAGCCACGTCGTCTTCAAAGGCCTCGACATCGTCGAAGTACCCCAGAGAAAACACGCTGCGAATATCATTGCTTACCAACTGGGAATCCAGTCGATCCCCAACGGTGGTCAATATCTTGGTGCGGATGGCGGCAGACTCGATCTTCTTGTTTCCCTCGATGTCGATGCGCTTGATGACGGGACTCGCCGCAAAAAGCAGCGAGCTAACAAAGAGTGAGAGCAAGGTGCCCCACAAAGGTGGAAAAAGCCTAACTTGTGGCATCGGGCGTAAAAAACCTCTTTACGTTTGGGACCGCTCATCCTAAGTCCCCGTTAATATTGAACTTAGAAAGTCGAGGATTGTACCCACATCCTGCCTCTCCGGTCAAACGACGAATCGCTTCCTACGGCACGGTCGACAAACGCCCGGAAACCAGATGGAGAACCCTAGGGAAGGTCTTAGCAAGGCCTTCGTCATGTGTCACTGAAACCATCGCCATGCCAAATTCCTCCTGGAGGGACAACACCAGATTCATCACCTTCTCACCCGTGACCGGATCGAGGTTACCGGTCATTTCGTCGGTAAGCAGAATCTTTGGCTGCATCATCAGGGCCCGTGCCACCGCCACCCGTTGCTGTTCGCCGCCGGACAGCTGCCCGGGCTTGTGGTACATCCGCTCACTCAAACCCACGCGAAACAATAGATCCCGTGCATGGCGCTTTGCCTTGCTGGTTGAGTCCCCGTGCAAGAGCGCGGGCATCATTACGTTCTCAAGCGCGTTGAACTCGAGCATGAGGTAATGGAACTGAAATACGAAGCCGAGTTTCTGGTTTCTGAACGCGGATAGCTGATTGTCGTCCAAACGGAACACATCGCGCCCCTCGAAGAGCACACGGCCCATGGTGGGCGCCTCCAGTGTTCCCAAAATATGCAAGAACGTACTTTTCCCCGCACCGCTTTTACCCACCACCGCAACGCGCTCTCTTTCAGACAACTCAAAATCCAACCCGTCCAATACATCGATGGGCGGCACGCCAACGTCCGGGTAAAACGTTTTCTTCAGTCCCGCCGCTGATAACAATACACTCATTATTCATACCTCAAGGCTTGAACCGGTCTCTGCCACGCCGCTTTGAGTGCGGGCAAAACACTAAAGAGCACACACAAAACAAACGCAACCACGGCCACCATCGCTACTTCGGAAGGGTTCACCTTTAACGGCAAATGCGTCACGTTGTAGATGGCTTCGCTCAGAATCTCGGGCTGGAAATACTCCACCGCTTTGCAGAGCACCAAGCCCATAGCAATACCGACGCCAACACCCAGCATGCCGATAGCGCTTCCCTTTGCGACAAAAAACCAAACAACTTGTGAAAAGCGCATGCCCATGGCTCGCAGAATAGCAACGTCTCGGCGACGATTTTGGGTGCTGATAAGTAGAAGGTTAACCACGTTGATTGCGGCCAACGCCACTATGATTTCCAAGACTATAAATAGAACCAGCTTCTGGTGCTGAACAGCTAGAAAAATGTTCTGATTTATCTCCCGCCAGCTTTTCACAACAAAGTCCTCCCCCATTTTGTGCTCAACCACTTCCATCGTTTGCGGGATATCGTAGCCGGGGTTAAGAGCGAGTTTGTGCATGGGCTCAAACCCCTCGCGGGAAAACAGTTGCAAAAGAACGTTGAGATCAATCCGCGCATAGCGAAGATCATGCTCGTAAATTCCAAATTTCGTAATAGCCGTGACAAAAAACGGGATGATACGCTTGCGGCTTCCCTCGGCGATAAGAACGCGTACTTTATCCCCAAGCTTAATGTTAAGTTTCCGCGCGAGCTGCACCCCGATCCAGATCCAGTTGCGCAGAGTCTCTTGTTTCCCGAGCAGCGGCGGTTCCACCCAAATCTCTTCCCAAGGGACAACACTTTTTGACGACGAGAACTCGATACCTTCCAAGGTCACCCCGCCGACGCCTTCTTTAAGGACCATCCCCTGCCCAAAATAGAAAGGAGTGGTTGCCCTGACCTGCGGGAGTTCCATCAGTTTCTCTGTCACTCTTGGATCGCGCCGTTCGTCCAGGGCTGGAATGACGACAATCTCCGAGGAAATGCGAGTGTAGTTTTTCTGCAACATTCCCTGAAAGCCACTCATGACAGACAGCACAAGCATCAACTGCGCAATGCCAAGCGCCACTCCAAGCACTGAGATCCAAAGCGCAAAAGTAGTGAGATTACCCCGCTCCGGTAGGAGCGCTCTTCGCAGCAAGAAATGAATGATTCGCATCGTATCTTAAGCGTGAGGCGGCAATTCCCGATAACGGTAGCTAAAGTAAGTCCGTGCGTGGTCCGCTACCGTTGCGAAGACCCCCTCATTTTTCCATTTGCGCGCCGAACTCAAGATCCCATGATTGAGCAGAACAAATTCTCCCACCTCTTTGAGGCGTCGGCAAAAAAACGCGTGCGGGATGAGCGAGGTCTGCGAAAACCCACCCAAGCGCGAAAAAACGCGGCGGCGCACAAAGAGCCCTTGATCCGACAAGGCCACGCCCAAATACCGAGAACGAAAGTTACCGCCAAATTCAACGAGTCGATAATTCCAATGAGGGTCATCTAGTTCCAGTTTGAACCCTCCGCCCACAACATTGGGCGACTCGAGCGCCTGCCCGATAGCCGCTAGCCAACCAGGCCGCACACGCGAGTCCGCACTGAGAAAAAGCAGCACTTCGCCCATGGCCTCCTCGGCCCCCTCGTTACACTGAGTGGCAATTCCTTTTTCCGAAGTGTACAACCGAGCCCCCGCCTGCATCGCCCGCGCCGCCGTGCCGTCCGTACTCCCACCGTCGACAACCAGAAGCTCGCCACGAAACTCCCGGCGCAATGCCTTGAGGCACCCTTCGATTTGATCCACTTCATTGAACGTGGGAATGACCACTGAGAGAATCACGCTTCATTCTCCCGCAGGTACTTTTCTATGGAATCCGCTTTTTCTTTAAGCTCGTCGCGTTGCTTTTTGACACCGTCGATCACGTCTGCCGGAGCTTTGTCTACAAAGCTCGAATTCTTGAGTTTGGATTCGGCGCGGACAATTGCCTCTCGCAACTCCTTCACCTGCTCTCGCATTTTTTTGAATTCCGCATCCACGTCACCCAAATCGGCCTTCAGGAGATACACACCGACTCCCTCTGCCACGGGACGGAGGATGTGCAACTTTTTGTCCGGTTCCGCGCGGGTCTCAAAAGCGAGGCCCTCTACACCGGCCATTTTTTCGACGAGGCTACTAAAGCGTTGCAAGGGCTCTAGCGCCGAAGCGCTTGGCGAATAGACAACAGCGTGCACTTTTGCAGAAGGGCTGATGCCTGACACACCCCTTTGGGTCCGTACAGCCTCGACTATTTCGATCACACGCTCTACCTGAGCAAACTGCTCCGGGTACTCGCCAGAGTTATCCATCGGGTAACTGCTAAGAGCGAGTAACTGCGTGTTTCGCTCCAGCGGAAAGTGCCGCCAAATCTCTTCGGTCACAAAGGGCATGATCGGGTGCAAGAGTGCCAAGATGTCTTCTAATACTTCCACCGCGGTGGACTCGACCTCGAGCTTGCGGGTCTCCAGCTCCTCGGGTGTCTTAATCATTTCCAAAAAGCGACTGCAGTAGGTATCCCACGTGAAGTGATACAATTTCCCGGCGGCCTCATAAAAACGGTATTCCTCAAGGGCCTTGTTGACTTCACGTTTTGTAAGAGTGAGCTGGTGTAGCAGCCAGCAATTGATTGGATTCGTGCGATCGATATTCTCGCCCGCAACGTGCGGGAAATGCCCAAGCACAAACCGAGAGGCGTTCCACAGTTTATTCACAAAATTTCGGCTGCCTTCTAGCGAACCATCGTGCACCCTTACGTCGCGACCATGAAAGGTGTTGAGCGCAAAGTACATGCGGAGCGAATCCGCTCCCATCGTATCAATAATTTCCAGAGGATCTTTTACGTTCCCCTTGGTCTTGGACATCTTCTGACCGTACTCATCCCGTACCATGGGGTGTAGGTAAACGGTCTTAAACGGGATTTTTCCTGTCATTCGCACGCAGAGCATCACCATGCGCGCCACCCAAAAGAAAAGAATATCAAAGCCCGTTTCCATCACATCGGTGGGATAGAAGCGCTTTAGATCCGCTGTTTCCTTCGGCCACCCCAAGGTCGAAATGGGCCACAGCCCCGAGCTAAACCAGGTATCCAGGACATCATCATCCTGGCGCAACTCTGTAGCGCGGCAATTGGGACAAACCGTCGGATCTTCTTTCTCGACGATAGTTTCATTGCATTGATTGCAGTACCAAACCGGAATGCGGTGTCCCCACCACAGTTGGCGGCTAATACACCAGGGCCGTATATTGCGCATCCATTCGAAATACACTTTTTCCCATTCTTCGGGAAGGATGCGGATTTCTTTGTCTTCGACTACCCGGATGGCTTGCTTTGCCAATTCGGCTGCGTTGACGAACCACTGCTGGGAAACACGTGGCTCGACCATTGTTTTGCATCGATCGCAGTGCCCGACGTTATGGGTGTACTTTTCAGTGCTCTCTAATAGACCCTTGGCTTCAAGATCAGAAACAATCTTTTCCCGAGCCTTCTCCCGGGAAAGCCCTTTGTACGCGCCACCCGCCTCGTTGATCTGCGCCAGCTCGTCCATCACGTTGATAGATGGCAGCTTGTGCTTGAGCCCGATCTCGTAGTCGTTCGGATCGTGCGCCGGAGTAATCTTCAAGGCCCCCGTTCCAAACTCCCGGTCCACGTAGGCGTCCGTAATCACCGGGATCACCCGATCCACCAGTGGGAGACGGACTTTTTTGCCATGAAAAGCGGCGTATCGCTCGTCGTCCGGATGCACCGCTACAGCCGCATCCCCTAGCAGAGTTTCTGGCCGCGTGGTCGCCACAACCAGAGCTTGGCTGGGATCGTTTTCAAGGACATAGCGAATCTGCCAGAGGGATCCTGTTTTGGTCTCGCCTTTGACTTCCAAATCTGAAAGCGCTGTCCGACAGCGCGGGCACCAATGGATCATCGCGGTGGATCGGTAGATGAGACCGTCTTGATAGAGACGGTAGAAGCACTCTCGCACAGCTTTTACTGGACCCTCATCAAGTGTGAAGGCCAGGCGCGTCCAATCGCTGCTCGCGCCAATTTTTCTAAGCTGTCCTAGGATGGTACCTTGGGAGTGCTCTTTCCACTCCCACACTCTTTTTAGAAATTCCTCGCGGCCCAGATCGTGTTTGGTTTTCTTTTCGCTCGCGAGCAGTTCGCGCTCAACAACCATTTGGGTCGCTATCCCCGCGTGGTCGGTCCCGGGAAGCCAAAGAGTATTGAAGCCCAGCATGCGCTTTCGTCGAACAATAATGTCTTCGAGTGTAGCCATGAGTGCATGGCCCATGTGCAATACCCCCGTCACATTGGGAGGTGGCATGATAAGCGTGAAGGGCTTCTTGTTGTCATCATCGTCCGGAGTAAAAGCTGCGATCTGCAACCACTTTTTGTATAGACGCGGCTCGGCCTCCTTGGGATCGTACTGAGCCGGTAGACTTGGAATCAGATCAGACATTGTTTCACGCGTAACTCGAACGCAAATGGGGCTCTCGATATTTTCCTGGAGCCGGACTTACTTGCGCACGACTTTGTTCTCGCCAATATAGTACAGATATTCCGTTAAGGCGCGAATTTGTTTCTCTGCGTCGCCGCCAAGGATGTCCGGAGCCGGGGAAGAGCCCTCCGGCCAGAACCCGGGCATGCGTGTGCCTGGCATGAGTTTCGCCGGATCGTGCAGCCACCCGCGCACCCAGCCACGGTGAAGACGTTTATGAGTTTCCCAGAGATTTGGGGCAAGTCCCTTGCTGCCACCATCATCCGAGAAAGTTGTGGGCTGAGGCCCAGCATAATGACAAAGCGTACAATTCAATCGACCAAAGAGCTTCGCGGCCTCCTGCAGTTCATGTGCCGTCAGCTGTGGACGCGGTTGGTCCACGAAAGGAAACTCCACCCCACCCGCATTGGCCCAACCAACGACAAGTGTATTGAGTTCGTCGTTGTTGAATTGGAACGTAGGCATGCGCACTTTCAGCGCCCCACGCAAGGGGTATGGCTTATTCAGGAACTCATAGACCCATTTGGTAATTACCTTCTTGCCCTCGCCCCAAAGACTCGGCGGCCCCAAAGTAGGATCTTCGTAGTGCGCCAGGATGCGGCCCTCTAGCGTGTACTTCTTCAAGTTCTCCGCGTCCTCATCGTAGTCAGGAGAATCCTCCGGCGTGGCTACATAGAGATCCTGCACAACATGGCAGCCTTGGCAGTTGTACTTGTGGATAAGCTTCATGCCATCCTCTGCCTTGGCTTCGTGTGCGTTTAGCACTTTTGCCGCAAGCGGCCCCCGTTTTTCACTCGTTTGCCCCATCAGAAACCGTACTAAATCCTGGCGCTCCGTCTCATTGAATCGGAACCAGGGCATCCGCAACGTATCGAGGTACTCTTTTGCCACACCGCGATCAAAAATGCGGGGTTCTTCTAGCTTTTTGTCGTACCAGTCGTAACGCGTGTGTTCGACATGGATAAGACCAAAATCAAGCTTCTTAACAAGCTTACTTCCAGCCTCGCTAAGTTCGGTACCGATTGGAGCGATGGCCTCAAACCCCTTAATCGTGTGACACCCGTAACACCCCACGCGGCCGATGGCCCGCTTACCAAGCTCAATCGACAACTGATGGGAGGACAGCTTACTCAGTTCATCTTCCACCTTAGTATCTGTAACAGGGGCCAATTTCGGATCGCGCAGTAAGTACTCGCGCAAGACCTCTCGTTGCACTTCCGCAACCGGTTTGCCGGTTTCCAGCCCTTCAAATTCTTCGTTCTTTTTAGAAAGCAGATACGCCGAAACATCAGAAATCTCCCGATCACTCAGGCG
>JAGQZV010000062.1 GCA_020435295.1 Bdellovibrionales bacterium
AACCCCAGTTCCAAAAGTAGATAGGCACCTTTTGGAACTGGCGTGCTTTTTAATCGATGTAAGCCGCTGCATAACCTACGACCGAATCATAGTCGCCCGAAGTTACCCCGCTATTTGTGTATTCAATCAGGTGGCAGTGTGTAGCGCCCAACTCTATCGCCGCTTGTATCGTAATAACAGTAGGGATGAAGCCGCACATCGAAATCCCATTGTCGCTAACGGTTTGATAAAGGCCCGCCGGATCTAAAGTGGAGAGTTTTCCCAAAGCGAGGCGATCCAATTGTTCGGCGACTGAGGCCGGTACGTAGTGGCTCATGTCGGTGCTCGCCACGAGTAGCGGGCGTGTGTGTTCTGTTGCGAGAACCTTTCCCATTTCCGATCCGATTGCCAAACTTCGAGCGCTATTCAACGGGCCGACAACAATAGGGACGATCCTGACGTCGGGATTCAGAAATCGCAAGAAGGGCAGGTGCACTTCGATAGCGTGTTCATAGCGATGAGCCGTCTCATCCGGTGTGAGATCGGGGAGCGTCGCAACAAGCTTTGCGGCGAGTGCCTCATCTATCTCGATGTCGCCAAGCGGAGTTTGCCACCCGCCCCGGCCCCAAATGGAAAGCCGTGGGCCCTCTCCAGTATGGTTTGGGCACAGAATTACAACGCTATTAGGGATACGGGAGCAAGCGTAGGCTTTGGCCGCGGTGGCGCCGGAATACACATAGCCGGCGTGAGGGGCAATGAGCGCGGTGCGTACCGTTTCCGATCGCCCCGCCGAAGCAAACCATTCTTCGAGTTGGGTTTCCAGCGCATGGGGATCGGCGGGGTAGAAGCGCCCCGCTACTGCCGTGTGGCGTGTCAGCTTCATTTGGGCAGAATAACGGCCAGGCTCGAGTTGGCAAACGGAATAGGCGCTTGGCTTTGCAGCGTTTTTTTCTTTGTGCTAAAGTGCGGGCCTGATGCGAGACGCTCTGCGGCATCTGCTAAGAAGTATTTCTCAGTGATTATAATGATTTAATATGTTTTTGCCGATGTTAGACAAGAGGCCATGAGAGTACAGACGATCGCCATTTGCTACCTTTTTATAGGGCTTCTACAAGCCGTTCCTGCTCGTGCCGACGGCGACGGGCTGTCCCTGGAAGCCTTGTTGAAGAACGCCGTTACGGGCAACGCTGAGATCAAAGAGAAACTCGCGGATGTTAAGGTGGCTGAGGCCCAACAAGATCAAGCCAATGCCGCAGGACTCCCTAGCGGCCAAGCCGTCGTGCTTGGAGCACCGATGCCGGAAGTGCGCGGCGATGTGAACAATTCGACCACCAACCTTGGCAAGTGGGGCCCTTTCATCCAAGGGGCGATTCAAATTATCCAACCACTTTATACGTTCGGACAGCTCGGCAGCTACAAAGATGCGGCGGCACACCAGATTCTCGCTAAACAAGAATTGGCCAGAATGAAAAAAGACGAGATCGTCTATAAGACTAAAGAATATTATTACGGTTTTCAGCTCGCCTATACATTGGAGACCCTCGTGTCGGACGTGGTGGGGACACTCGAAGAAGCGGCCGCCGAGGCGGAAAAAGGGCTGAAGAAAAAGAAATCCAAGATTAAACCTCACGACGTGTACCATCTAAAAACCGAATTGGAAAATCTTCGGCAGCTAGGTCTGGAGGCTACCGCAGCAAAGAAAACTGCAGAACGTGCGGTTGCGTGGATTTCGACGAAGAGTTTTGAAGAACTCCCGGTACGAAAGATTCGACCGGTTGAATTTGAAAAGAAGAGTTTGGACGACTACATGGGTCTCGCGCGCGCCAACCGTCCCGAGTTCAAAGCGCTTAAGGAAGGGATTCAGGCCCGACGGGCCTTGCGCGATGCCAAACAGGCACAGAGTTATCCGGTACTTTTTCTAGGCGGCACCTTTGCCGCCGGGTGGAGTCCCGTAGCAGATAGACCGAATTCCCTCTATGCCAACGATTATTTCAATCGAGTCATTGGTGGAGGGGGTGTTGGCTTGCGCTTTGATCTAGAGTTTTGGCGCCACTCGGCTGAGGCCCCTCAGAGCAGGAAGCTGAGATGATGAAACTCAAAGCTCAAGAAGAGTACGCTGTCCCAGGAATTGAACTTGAAGTGAAGCGGGCCTTTTGGAATTTGGAAAAGGCAGCGGAAGGATTGGAAATAGCTGAGAAGCGTCGCAAGATGGCACGCAGGTGGTTTATCTCCAATGCATCCGGGTTCGCATTGGGCATCACTCCCGCCAAGGATCTAATGGACTCTCTTGAAGGGGATGCACTTGCCAAAAAGAACCACGCCGAAACAATCTACGCGCTGAATATGGCGCTTGCCACTCTCTCCCAGAAAGTGGGCGTGGAAGTCGCGGATTTGAAATATTAAGCGGCGGGAGGAGTCAGGTTTTTGCCGCTCCTCACTTTTTCCTGCAATTTCCTTCTTCGTCGGATATAGACATAGGCACCTCCGATTGCGATAAGCGCCACGATGAGACCCGTGTCCACTCCTTTCCCAGTAGGTTTTTGTTCTATCTGATCCACTGGGGTGGGGGGCTTTAGGCGTGAGGCGATGCTTTTCTGCATTTGCCCCAATACGGTATTTCCCGGAAGTACTTCCTCACCCTGCTTGGAGGCCACGTTGATGTCAAAGTCCGCGCGCGGCTTAAGTGACGCGATCATGCGTTCCAAGGCGGGGGAAATCGTCGAGTAGCGCTCGTTCGAAACGATATACGTAATCAAGATCGCGAGATTGGACGTTTTCGTCTTGTAGACGGTGGCGAGGTAGCGGGCCCAAAAACCCGGTAACTCGGAATTTTGTTGGAGCGAGTCCACCCACTCGTAGCCGTTGATGGTGCGCTTGCGGGTGTAAACAATCTTTGAAAGTACTCCACGGCCCGTATCGTCAGCTATGCGTCGAGGTTTTTTCAGATAGGTTTCGTAATTCTCCAGCGTGTCCCATTTGGTAGCCTCAGCAGCAATGGAGAGAATGACGGCCTCTTTGCGATCGTCAGGTATATTGCTCTGGCAAATCCACACCCCTTGCGAAAGCTCGCACTGCCACCCCTCGGGATGCTGAAAACTGACGTAGGCGGTGTTCAAGCCCCACGAGAAGACTGGCACACTCAAGAACACCAAACATACGATATGCCGCATTATGCCTCCGATAGATGCAGACGGTAAGTTTAAGACATTTTATCACAGTTGCGGACTAGGTTTGGGTGACGAAGCTTAAATGCTCGCGGAGCTCGGCGATCTCATTATAGAAGAACTCCTTCTCGCTTTTTGGAGTCTGTACCGGGGTTCCCGGAACATGTCGGATCAGAATGCGCTCCACGCGTTTTCCGAACGTCGGGTTTTCACAGATGCGCCGGTAAATATGTAGGTCTTGTTCGCCGCTATCGCCGATGAGAATACACCGCTGGTTGGGTTCTAAGTTGCTGAGTACGCGCAACAACGTTCGCCACTTGTGGCGAACTCTTCCGTAGCCCAGCCACCGAAGAAAAACGGGTCCTTTTGGGAAATCACATTCTTTAAGAAATTTCAGCAGGAACGGAGCCAGTTGATACGGTGTGCTTGTCAGATACAGTACTAGGCTGCGGTGGGCGACCAAATCGGTATAAAGCTGCGCCATCCCTTTTATGGGAGTGTAGGTGTAATAGTGTCCCCGGAACAATCCGGTGACGACGCTCCTAAGTGTTGTCGTTTCTGCAATCTTGCTATCTTTGATGGTGTCGTCGATATCCGACACAATCACCCATTCGATCTTGTTGTTGAGGAGGAAGACCGGGGCGCTTAAGACTTCGTAGTTCCCAAGTCGGATAAGGCCTGCAAACGTCTCGATTCCACAAGGTTCCATCCGGAGATACGCACGGCTGGGGGCGTTCATCGGGAGCTGGGAAGGGAACTGCACCTGGATAAAACCGCGGGTTTCGGTGCTTTCCTCCACTGTTCGGGTATTGTGTTCCCCGAGAGCGACTTGGAAACGAATGCGTTCGTAGAGTTCTACGTCGGGAAGGCCCTTCAAAATCCGGTGTAGCAGGCGGCGAGGTCGATAGCCCAGAACTTCTTCTTGTGTCCCATTGTAGACAACTGCCTGCACCATCGTGAAGTTCCGTGTGGCCAGCGACGGAATGCCAACGATTGATTTCTGGGGCGTATAGACGCCGAAGAGCTGTAGCAACTTGAAGAGCGGGACTTCCAAGGTCTTCCACAATCGGATTCCAAGCCCGAACCAGCGGTTTTGAGGAAAGTCAGTCAAACGCAAACGGGATTTCAACGCGCTCCCCCAAGAGTCTTGCGGGGGATCGGCCGATAAGACCGGCAGGTGCGTAGCATGTCCCACATTCCGTTCCACCTTTTGTGGCAGCCTCGGTGCCGTTTGGCAGCGGCGCTTCTATTGCTTTGGGTCAGCCCCGGTAGCTTCGCTCTCAACGAATTCCTCGATCTCTACGACGCTCCTCAAGTCCTGGCACAAGGTAATGCCATGACCGCTGACGCGTATGGTTATCTCTCTAACTACTACAATCCGGCGGGCCTAGCAAAAATGCCTTCCAGAAAATCGGAGATTCACCTGCTGGCTTTGGAAGGCAGCAGTTCTGGCACCGGGGTGGCGCGCGCAGCGGAGGCCCGAAGCTGGGGGGTGGGACCGCTTAACCCAAAAATTGCGGCGAATCCCAATGCGTACACCTATTTCTCCTACGGCGCCATACCGGCGCTTTCCGTTCGAGGTTTTTCGCTTTCCCTTCTGGTCCGCAGAGAATACGCGGCCCTTTCGGACGGGACCAATGTAGACATCGATACCCGCACCGACATGGGAGTTACCGTGGGCGTGGCTCGAAATTTTGCGGGCAACCTCGTGAAGCTTGGAGTTGTGGGAAAGTTCCTTCTGCGCAACCAGCTAAAAGGGACCTACGCGCATTCGGATTTCTACAGCGAGCAGGCGATCCAGGCTTTGGCAAAAGAGGGAATGGGGGTGGGTGCCGACGTCGGAGCAATCGTAACCTTGCCGTACAAGTATCTGCCGACCTTCGGGGTGGTGTGGAAGGATGTGCTGGGGACACAATTCAGTGCTAGTCAATTCTTGAATTCGTATGCTTCGGCCGCGCCCGATACTATTTCACAATCCTTCAATTTTGGTTTCTCCGTCTCCCCGCGTTTCAGTCGCCTTTGGCGGATGAGGATCGCCGCCGACGTTCGACACATTGAGCGCACGGATTTGCCATTTCGGAAGAAGCTGCACTTGGGTTTTGAAATGGAGAGCCTCAAAGGCCGGCGTGGCACCTATTGGTGGCTGGGACTCAATCAACTGTATCCCTGCTTTGGCATGGGAGTGCGTTTGCCCGGGGGAAATCTAGAGATCGGAACGTACGGGACCGAAGTCGGTGCGGGTGAAACTGCCCAGTCCGATCGCCGGTTCTTCATGCGCTACACGGTGAGCTTCTGATGCGCTTTCTTTTGGTCATTTTGGTATTCATTACTACGACGGCAGAGGCCCGGCTGCGCCGTACAGGCTTTGAAGGATTGCGTCCGCTAGGAATGGGTAATGCCTTTCTGGCCCTGTCTGATGATCAGAATATGCTGTGGTATAACCCCGCCGCCTTGGCCCGAGTGCGCGGGGTGCACTCCCACTTGCTCGACCTTACATTGGGTGTGGATTCTTTCGACACTCTTTCACGCTTAATCGACTCTATCTTAGACGGCAATTTCGATGACAATATCCGTACCGATACCATGTATACGCGCCTGAACGCGGCCCACTCTTTTATTACCCCTTACTTTGGCGTGTCATTGTTTGCCGACAGCCAGACCTTTATGGATTTACAGGAACTTAGCTCTGAGGCCGTCGACATCGTGTCTAAGAATGACTTTGGAGCTATTGTTGGCGTGGGGCTTCCTATCGGTGAGCACTTCTCCATAGGGTTTTCAGTTCGTTTGTTTGAACGCTTCGGCATTGACGAATACCTGACACCGCTTGAGCTCTTAACCAAACTTGGTGGTATCCCGGCAGGGGATTTCTTGGATGCCGTCTTCTCTGTTCTTCAGGACGACATTACGACAGGTTACGCCATTGGGGTGAACATGGGTGCGTTACTGACGATGCCGTTCACACCTAGGGAGATGAAGTGGACGCTTGCGGCAACGCTGGACGATTTTGGGAACACTAATTTTACGGCGATTCCCGGGGCGAAGGCACCGGATTCGATTAACGCTACGCTAAACTTCGGAACAGCCTTTCAATATACTCTTTCACGATCCAATACTCTGAATCTTACTTTTGATTGGCGGGACTTTTGGGGAACGGATCCGCTATTTAAACGCTTGCACCTGGGAATAGAAATGCGATTTTCTGGGTTTTCACTTCGCGCTGGGGTGTACCAAGGGCGGCCCACCGCGGGTTTAAGCTTCGAAGCGCTGCCCCATACGAGAATCAACTTCACAACCTATGGTGTCGAACTTGGTGATTCAATTTGGACGCGCGAGCACCGCTGGTATCTGGCTCAGGCTATCATCGGATTTACACCGTTTTAGCGGCGAGCTTTGCGGTAATACATTGAGCGAGAGGAGCCGGTGAACCGCCCTCGAATGCGACTGATATCGTTCACACGCTTTTCGGCCACCCGATCCGCGCAACGGTATTCGGGCATGTTCTCGCGCTGCGAGTGCTGCAGGATATTTTTCATCACGTAGTAAATACTGCGGATCATGCGATTAGCGCGCAGTTCATCATAACCTTCCAGCTCAATAGAGACATTCATCAATCCGCCCGCGTTAATGGCGTAGTCGGGAGCATACAAAATCTTTTTCCTGAAGAGCTCGTCGCCGCATTCCGGGCTTGCGAGCTGGTTGTTCGCGCTTCCCGCCACGATCTTGCACTTGAGGCGCGGGAGAGTCTTTTCGTTGATGACAGCGCCTAACGCAGATGGGCAAAAGATATCAGCGTCCGTGTCGTATATTTCTTCCGTAGAAACTGTCGTGACGTTTTGTCTTTTCGAGTATTCCTCGCATCGGGCGCGATCGATGTCGCAGATATAGACGCGCATGTTATTGGCAAGCATGAGTTCTACGAGCTCTCGTCCTACATGGCCTATCCCCTGCACCGCCACCGACACGCCTTCCAAGGAGTTCTTCCCCATCTTGCACTCCACACAAGCGCGGATACCTTCGAGCACCCCTTTGGCCGTCCATGGGGAGGGGTCACCGGATCCCCCGTGCGACCGGGCAACTCCCACAACATGGTTCGTCTCCATGAAGATGTACTCCATGTCGTGCACGTCAGTCCCGACGTCTTCGGCCGTGATATACCGGCCGTTGAGTGTTTCTACAAAGGAACCGAAAGACCGAAACAGGGCTTCGGATTTGGCTTGCTCAGGATCGGCCATGATGACCGCCTTCCCGCCTCCGAGGTTGAGTCCCGCGATCGCGGCTTTGTAGGTCATCCCCTTGGACAGGCGGAGCACATCGTCCAAAGCTTGTTGAGTATCTTGATAGTGCCACATGCGTACGCCGCCCAGCGCCGGCCCAAGCAGCGTGTTGTGGATGGCGATGAGGCACTTCAGGCCCACGGCTTTGTCCTGACAAAAGATAACTTGCTCGTGGTTTTCCGTTAGAAAACGTTCGATTTCTAGATTTCCGCTCATGACTTAAAACCTCTACGGTCTATTCCCCTAATGTGGAAAGGCAGCAAGAAACTCGGCCCACTTTACCAAGGTCGATGGGGGCCTTCAAGTCTTTCTAAGGTCGTGAAAACACCGGACTTGAGTTCTAGAAATCCATTCACTAAACTTCGTGCAACATGCCCAAGACGACTGAAAAAGCAGGTGAATTTCCTTATACCCGCGGTGTGCATGCCGAGATGTACCGCAAGAAGCTATGGACGATGCGACAGTATGCCGGCTTTGGTGACGCGGCGGCCAGTAACGCCCGTTACAAATACCTGCTCTCGCAGGGCATAACTGGACTTAGCATTGCGTTCGATTTGCCCACGCAGATGGGTTTTGATTCCGATGCCGCTCCTGCGCGGGGGGAAGTGGGGCGCGTGGGAGTTGCGATCAGTTCTCTCGAGGACATGCAGATTGTATTGAAGGACATCCCGCTCGAAAAAGTCAGTACGTCGATGACGATCAACGCGACGGCGCCGATTCTGTTGTGTCTCTATCTGGCGGTCGCAGACAAAAACAATGTGGATCGCAAGTTGTTGCGGGGGACTATTCAGAACGACATTCTGAAAGAGTACATTGCGCGGGGTACTTTTGTATTTCCTCCCAAACCAAGCATGAAAATTGCTACCGACGTCTTCGAGTTCTGTAAGGCAGAAGTCCCAAACTGGAATACGATTTCGATAAGTGGTTACCATATCCGCGAGGCGGGGAGTACTGCCGTTCAGGAGCTTGGCTTAACGCTTAGTAACGGCCTTGCCTATGTGCAAGCCGCTATCGACAGGGGGCTGCACATCGATGATTTTGCGCCACGCTTGTCTTTTTTCTTTAACGTGCACAATGATCTATTGGAGGAGGTCGCTAAGTTCCGAGCGGCGCGTCGTCTGTGGGCGAAACTCATCAAGGAGCGTTACAGCCCGAAAAATCCGAAGTCCTTATTATTGCGGTTTCACGCCCAAACTGCAGGGAGTTCGTTGATTTCCAGTCAGATCGACACCAATGTTGTTCGGGTCACGTTGCAGTGTCTGGCGGCAGTTCTAGGAGGGGCGCAGTCTATTCATACGAACTCGCGCGACGAAGCTTTGGGTCTGCCCACCGAAGAAGCTGCCAAACTCGCGCTGCGCACGCAACAGGTAATCGCGTTCGAATCTGGTGTAACACAAGCGGTGGATGCCTTTGGGGGCAGTGAGTGCGTGGAGGCAAAGACCGATGCGCTTGAAAAAGCTGCCCTAAGCCTCATCCTTGAAATTGAGGAACGCGGTGGCGTTATCCCGTGTATCGAGGAGGGGTGGCAACAAAGCCTGATTCAGCAGTCTGCATACGAGTACCAGTTGGAGATCGAAAATCAGTCCAGAATTGTCGTCGGCCAAAATAAGTTCCGCGAAGACACCACTGGCCAAGACCCCGTATTTTCCATTGACGATCGTGTGGAGAGGGACCAAGTCGCTCGGTTGCAAGCGTTTCGAGAAAAGCGTCAGGCGGGCGCCGCGGCTGAAACGCGTGGCAAACTCCACCAAGCTGCCCAGGAAGAGCGTAATCTGGTGCCACACATCTACAACTGTATCGTTGCACAGGTCACGTTGGGGGAAATTGTTGAAACATTGACGTCCGTGTATGGACGATTCCGCGGGCAATGAACTAGTAAAGCGGCTGGCCATCGGTGAGGCGGGCAAACACCGTTCGCAGCGCGAGTAGCGAGACGCCGATGAGAACCGTAAGGACAGCGACAAGCGAAAGAAAGGCACTCGTTTGCGTTCCTTGATAGATCTGCAACCGTCCCAGTTGTTGAGCAGCGAGCGCCATAAAGCCTAAAAAAAGTGTCCACAGCGCACAGAAGCCATAGAAGGTTTGTAGATCATAGTTGGGAACGTGCCTTCTGAGGTGGCCACGCAGGAGCACCCAAAGAACCAAGCAATACAGGGCGATGCCCACGCTTCCTGCTAACGCCAAACCTGAAAAACCCATTTTGTCACCCAGGTACCAATAGAGCGGTAGACATACAAAAGAGATCAGAGTCCCGATAATGGAGGGTAACCAGGTTCGTTGGCAGGCGTAAAACCCGCGGGACAGAATGAGCTGCAAAGTCCAGAAGAAGATTCCTACACTAAACATTCGTAAGGCTTGGGCGGTGTTTTCCATGTCCAGCGTGTTCAATTTGCTTCCACCGAAGATAAAATGAGTGATGGGTAGTGCATGGGTATAGAAAAAGATGGCGGCCAGCGGGGCGGCCGCCCAAAGTTTTTGAACCTCTCGCAGCAGGGTGCGTGTGTATTGCTCGGTCGAGCCCTCCGCCCAGAGGCGCGCCAAAAAAGGAAAGCTGGCTATGCCGGCAGCTTGCCCTATGACGGCCACCGGAATGCGCATTTCGATGCGTGCATAGTGCAGCCAACTGACCGCTCGAGTGCCCATTGAGCTGGCGAAATATTTGCTGAACCATTCATCGGCGACCACCAATGAAAAGCCCATCATGATCGGAAGTGTCAGCCACAAATAGCGGGCAATTTCGTGGCGAATTTCTGGAGATAAATCCCAACTTGGCATTAGGCGATAGCCCAGTCGCCGAATTCCCCACGCTTGCAAAACTCCGTGACTAAAAATGCATCCGGCCAGAACCCCGATGCTAAAACCCATAACACCTAAACTGCGATGTAGGGCGACGCCAAAGATGATAATGCCGGAATTGTAAATCAACGGGGCTAGTGCCGGGAAAAGAAAGTGCCCGTGAGCGTATTGCAAGGCAATCGCCAGACCACCCCAATAAAAAAAGAGTTGGGCCGGCAATATGATCCGCAAAAGCGTGGCCAGCATTTCAAGTTGTGCCGGAGAAAACCCAGGAGCCACCAAGCGCGAGAGAGGTAAGGCGAAGACTTCGCAGAGGATTACGAAGGCGAGCAAAAAACCTCCTAACGTACCGGCGATACTTCGAAAGACACGATCGGCAAAAGCTTGGTCCTTTTTGGTGAGGTACGATGTAAGTAAGGGAACGAACGAGATGCTGAGGGCTCCGGCCGCCATTAGACTATTGATAAAGTCAGGGATGGTAAATGACGCAGAGTACACATCCGTCATGGCGCTGGCGCCGACGGTTTGTGCGAGCACCCACTCGCGCACAAAGCCGATGACCCGCGAAAGAAGAACGCTTGCCATCATAAGGAGCGAAGCACGTTGTATTTTCTTTTCGGAGTCGCTCATGAACTGGGTCTAATGTGATGCGTTAATTGTACTTGGTCGCATTCCGTTTTGAAAAGCGGTAAAATGAAAGAGTAAGGGCGATAGACTCATTAGTCACTTCCAAAGGTGACAAGTCTTCGGCAGTTTCTGCCCGGACAATCCCGAAAACTACTTCCCTACTATGAAGATTCGAAATCCCTTTCCGTTTCGCGATTATCTCCACGTATTGATGCATACGGGCGTAGGCGCGCCATACGCGCTGGAAATTAGCGTGCGAAAGGTCTACGCGTTAGTTTCTTTGATTGCCTTGGTGTTTGCGAGTCTGTTTTTGGGCACTTTGCTGTTTTTCCGCGAACTGGAGTCTTCTAGGCAATTGTCCCAATCACTCATGGAGCTTCAGATTGAGAAAAAGCTTACACAGAATTTCAGTATCCAGAGTGTAAGCGGTCCGAAGGCGGAGGCGCAACCCGAAATAGCTCCAGCGAAGATTGTCGAACCCAAGCCCATTGCGGTCGCGCACGGCCGCATTAGCGGACTGAATGTGGAATGCAGTAAGGACGCATGCGACGTTGTTCTAGGAATGGTGCCCTCACGCGCCGGCAGCGCCGAAGGAAAACTGTATGTAGTGCTCCATAATGACGTCAAACGCATTGGAGCGGCGACGCACACCTCAGGAACTCTCTCTCAGTATATTGTTTACCCTGGATTTGAAACTACTGATGTACTTGACATTACCTCCGTCTCAAAAAGTGGTGGTAAGACATTTAAGTTCTCCAAGGCGCTTCAATCCAACATTCGGTTTGAGTTAAACCCATCCTTAACTCCTGTGGCGGTAGAAGCCTTTGTGTTTGACGTGAATGGGAAGCTGGTGTCTCAGGAGCGCAAAGCTCTTGAAACACCCAAGAGTGAGAACAACTAATGGTTAGAGAAGTTTCCTTTCCGACGTTGATCGCAGAAGCCACGCGCCTTGCGGGCGATGTGACCTTTTCTTCCACCGCGCATGTATTTGGCGTGGTGGAGGGCGATGTGTTGCAGCACGCTCTTGAACCGCTTAAAATCGGAAAAAGCGGCTGGATTCACGGGAACATCAGGTCCCAGGGAACGGTGGTCGTAGAAGGCCGTGTGGATGGAGACGTGGTTTCGACAACGCGGATCCAACTGCTGCCCACCGCGACGGTCCGCGGTCGTTTAGAAGCCCCCTCCATCCAAATCCGGGCTGGCGCCATTTTCGAAGGGGAGATGCAGATGAGCCCTCCCGCCCGGCCCGCACTTAAAGCCGCCGCCTAGTTATATAACCAACCGAAATTATAGATAAAAATACCCAATCTCTGCGTTTAAGAAAGCCCCTTAAGCAGCCGAAAAGAAAGCGATGGTGTCTCAGTCCAAATTTGCGCCCCGCCTTGTCATCATTGAGGGCCACGAGAAGGGCAAGGTAATCCCGCTGACCGATGGGACGGCAATCATCGGTCGCTCAAAAGGCGACGTGATTGTCCACGATGCCCGTGTGTCGCGCTCACACGTGGCGATTCAGTTCGACGAAAAAAAGGGAGTTCTTACTTTTACTGATCTCAAGAGTTTGAACGGCACGTTCTTGAATGGCGAGGAAAAGAAAGAGGGGCAGATTGCAGATGGGGATCGCTTGCAGGTTGGAGACACGATCTTTGATTGCCAAATGACCAAACCGGATACTTCTGTTGATATCAGCGAGAGCTTGCGGCGGAATCGAGCCAAAGATGACATCGCCCAACAATATATTGAGCCCGAAGAAGAAGATCTAGAGGATGTTTCCTTAGCGCCGGAGCCACACGCAGATGGAACACCCAATCTTTCCGCTCTTTCGCATGCGGTGCAGGAACCGGACGTACGTACGGTCGCAAAAAAGCGAAAGCGTGTTGTCAGTTTGCGAAGCTGGTACCTAAAAATACCGGTGCGTAAGAGAATTCAACTGCTAAGCTTGGTAACCATTTTGATTGGGGTCGGGTATCTCGGACTGGACGATCGCGGGTCCAAAACTACATCTGTTCGCGTTGAAGCGATTCGAAGGCAGGCGGAGCAGGGGCAACTGGGTGAGGCCGTGCTCGCAGCACAACAGTACCAGGCAAAGAACCCCGCGGATCCCAATGGGTTTATTCTCTTGGGCGATCTCTACGCGCTTCAGAATGACTACCAAAAAGCCGTGCTTGCGTACCAGAAGGCGGCGACTTTTTCTAATGTTAGCCCGGTCGTGCACGTGAAACTCATCCGCCAATATTTGGTGACGCAGAACAACGCGGCGGCGGTAGAGGAATATACCCGCCTTGGCGAGGCCATTCAAAATGTGGGGCGCATCCTCGGCGAAGCCATTAAGGACAAGAAAATGTCTGCGAGCGATGCCGTTGCGCAAAACCCCTTCATTCGAGATCTTTTTGTGGAGACGGCGCAGCTTTTTCTGGACTTCAAAGAACTTGAAGAACCGCCACAGCAACTCATGCTTATCGCTCGAGCCTTGCAGAAAGATATCGCGCCGGACGATCCGGTGGGGTACAAGCTCGAGGCGCAGCTGCTGTTCCAGCAAAACCAAACCGAGAGCGCTGTGGCGCTTTTAGACAAAGCGTACGCTCTCAACCCACGGGATCGTTGGGTTATAGAGAATCTAGCCTTGGCGAAGTATCGCCTTAAGGACTACGAGGGCACGGAGCGCGTCCTGCGAGCCTGGATCGATAATTTTCCGGATTCCACTCGGGCTTATTTGACCATGGCCTATTTGAAGTTCACGCAAAAGGATGCGAAAGCGGCGCTCCCGTTTCTTCAAAAGATCATCGAAGTGGGGAACCGCAACCCCAAGGAGACCTACTACCCGGAGGCCTTGTACTGGGTGGGCCAGGTGCTCTTACAGGATCAACGGCTTGGCGAAGCTACCCAATATGTCCAACAAAGCTGCCAGCTCGGGTATGAGCTCGGTTGTCAGAGCCCGCTTCTGCAACGGGTTCCCACGTCTCCAAACGGATCTGAAACACAAAACGGGCAATAGTTGTGTGCATGGCCCGGCGCATGTTTCATTTTTTCGCAAAGCTCCATAAAGTATTTACAGACACCGTCCCATCTTAAGGAGGCCACTGTGCGCTTTCTGCTCACCGTCTACGCGTGTTTGTTTCCAACGCTTTTGGTAGCCCGAACGACAGACAATTCTTTTATCTCTATCTCTCGGCCCTTTCCGATCGTAGGCTATCTTGAAAAGAGGGGGAAGATTATCACTTTTAAGGCGGGGGTTTCTGGGCCCATTCTTTCCGTGGAAGAAAAGGGCGGAAAAATCCTAGCGGAGGATGTTAGCGAAGAAGAGTTAAAAGAAAAGGATCCGGCGCTGTATCAACTCGTGAAGTCGGCGATCGCCAGTGAAGATCCAGGCCTTTTTATCGATGCGAGTGTGGGGCCTAAGCCCAACGGGATTCGATGGGAGTTACCGACAGGAACTAACGATGAACAACGATAACCAACAGCTTCTGGATCGCATCGCTCGGCTTGAGGGAGCGATCGGATGGGTGGAAGGAGCGGGTAAGTTGAGCCACCCCTTGTTTGCGCTGTGTTCCGTACTCATTGGCGCTGGGATTTTTTTCGCTTACCGTGGGTTGGGGATTCCAAATCACTACTACCAGGCCGTGATGGCGGTTCTTTTTCTACTTGTTGCGTATCAAAGAAGATTGCTTCGCTGGCCCGCCCACGTAGGCCATTGGATCCTTGCGCTGCTCAACGCCGCTGGCCTAACGCTGGTAATGAAGATCCTCCTCGGCGCTGGAGAACGCTTTCCCTTTTATTGGCTGAAGTATCCCTTTCTCTCTACACAAAGGACCAGCGGGAAATTAATCAACGTACTTCCTGATTTTCAAATGCTTTGGGAGCCGACTCCGCTAGCTCTCTGGAGCGTCGACTTGACCGTTGTTCAGTCGTTTCTGGTGCTACTGATCCTCTTGGGGGGAGCCTTTGGCTTACAAATTTTTGTGTCGTTGATTGGCTTTTTACTTGTGATCGTTTCGCTCCCTGCCTTACTCAGCTTCGAATGGGCCTGGGTTTTTCCGGCGCTGGTCTGCATGGGCGTGGGATTGTATCTGCAGTCCAGTCGTTCCCAACTTATATGGAGAAGCCCGGAACTCCGTGCTTAAGCACGGGCTACTCTTCGCAATCCCTCAATCCACTCCTTGAGCGCATAGTCCATCCAGCGCTTTGTTCCGATAGGAGTATTTTCCGCCGATAGATAACCCATATGCCCCCCGTACTGTTCGATGTGCATCTGAACCTGCGGTGGAAGACGCAGGTTTTGGTAGTGTTGCACCCGCACGAAAGGATCGTCGCTGGCCGTGAGAAGCAACGTTGGTGTCCCTATTTTTTCGATGTACGGGGCCGCAGAACAGGTGCGGTAATAGCTTTCCCGGTTTTCAAATCCCCCGGCCGGCGCGGTATAGAGCTCGTCAAACTCTTTCAGTGTGGACCAAATCCCTAGCTCCGGCGCAGAAGCCAACCTGCCCGCACGCACGCGGGAGTGAACAGACTCCCTGCAGAGCCGCACAAACCGAAAGTCATACACTCGGTTCAGTCCCCGGCCCATCAGTAAGGAAGCGTCCGCCAGATCAATCGGGGCGTTCACAGCTATGGCGGCGTCCGCGACAGGGCGTCCCCGAATACCGGCGAGCGACAGCAGAAGCGCGTTGCCGCTCAAAGAAAAGCCGATGGCGACGACAAAGGCGTTCGGAAACTGAGTGCGTGTAAATTCCAAAGCGCTTGTAACGTCCTCTCCGCTTCCCGAGTGGTAGGGTCGGGTCGCTAGGCCCTCCCCCTCGCCACACCCGCGGTGATTCACGCGCACCACGGAGACGCCCCGATCCAAACAAGTCTGCGTTGTCCGGCGCATATAATCTGCTTCTGCGTTTCCGCCCAAACCGTGAAACAAACACACGACGAACTTTGGATTGGCTCTGTGGGCTACCGCGACAAGCTTGTCTCCATCGCGGAGCGGGATTTCCCACCTTTCTCCGGTTTCATGAAGTGCGGGAGACGGCCAGAGGTGACCAATAATCGTTTGCGCGTGCCCCCCCCTTGCCCAACGCGGAGGGTAAAGAGAACGCTGAAGTGGTACGAACCAATCCTTCATGGTTGGCAGCATAGCCTATTCGGCGCCCGCTTTTGAGCGTATAATGAGAAAAGTCGAATTTCGACGCGTCCGCACAATAGTGTTGGTTCTAAGCTTTTGACTCTACATAATGAAGCGTCTTCTTCTTTGCATTTTGGTTTTGGTACTGAAGACCTCGGCATTTGCCCAGGCCGCGCCGCAGACCTTGGCCGCCGCCGAACCACTCAAGGTCGAAACGCAAGCGCCCAGCAAAAACTCCGTAAAGCTACGGCTGTACAACTCGGGCTACGCCTACAACGGGGAAAACGACGCGTGGGCGGAAACCCGTGTAACCCTCACCTATTTTGAAAACCTTTTCGAGCCGACCCTTCTCGTCGACATTAATCCAGAGATTGCTTTTAAGGTCGGCGCTGGTCTACTCATCCCTTTTGATCAGGAGCAAAAAGTTAGCCGCT
>JAGQZV010000063.1 GCA_020435295.1 Bdellovibrionales bacterium
TTAAATGAATTCCTGGAGTGGGTGACTAGACATCTGACGCGCTCATCCAGTCTTCGGTGCCGCTTATAGGCAGAATTTGAAATGGCCCGCTCCTTGCAAAACTTCGAGTTTAGATTTGTGTCTCGCGCAGTGAAGGCAAGCAGTTGAGTGGATGAAGGAGTTGCACGTGAAAGCGATCAGTCTATTGAGTATGTTTTTTGCCCTGTCTCTGACAGTTCAGGCGAATACCAGTTACAATTACGGAAATCACGGAATCGGAAATTACAATTTCAATTCCGGTCGCTATGGAGTCAGCGGGAATACGCAAAGCGAGCTCGCGTCTATCATGGCCTTGGCCAACAGTTGTGGCTTTCCACTCAATATTGATCCCAACGCTTTTGCGGCGCCCCCGACAGACTTGGCCCCACAAGTTTTGCCTCCGGTTAACCCTGGAGTGGGAGCAGCACCCCCGGTCTTCGATGCCGTCGACCAGCCTGGAATCGGAAACGCGGGCAACGGCGCCCCTACGGTGTCTAACGCGACAGGATCGAATGAAGGCGGAACCGGAACCGATGGTTCTACGGGTTCTGCTGGTGGCAGCGGCTCCGGTGATACTGGCGGAGATACCGGTGGAGAATCTGGTGGTACGAAGACTTCGGCAGCCGATGACCAGGGCGGAAACGACAAAGCGGCGTTTAAGAGTGCGGTAGAGAGTATCGTGAGTAACACCTGCTTGGGCTGCCATGGCGCAGGCGGCGGGAAGTCTCAGCGCACGGCCGCTTCGCTAGTGGCTGCACTGGAGAGCCGCGGTACGTCTTTAGCCAATAAGATGGTGGGGCTTGGTGCAAGCCTGAGCGCTTCCGATTTGGATGCGATTCGAAACTTTGCTGGGCGGTAATAATCTCTGCGCCAAAAAACGGCGCTGCGGCGTCCATTTGCACGACAGCATGAAGTGGCGTCTTTTCAGTAAGTTAGGTTTAAACTCCCATGGGTTGTAGGCGATGAATCCGGGCTGCTTGAGTCTAGTGCGGCCTGTTTGCCCCCTTTTCTTGTGAGCTAAAAAAAATTCCAATGATTTCAAGAGGCCCGCCATCAAACTGGCGGGATGGCACTTGGTATCCCGCTTGCACTCTTACCCATGAACCCTCTGAGGCACGAGAGGTAGTTGTGTGGGTGCCTTAGCAGTGCTCAAAAGGAGCTAGAGATGAAGAAGTTGTGGTTATTGTCAGTTGCGGTGATGGTGCTTAGCGTGAACGTGATGGCCGAGGGCGAACAGCCCACCAGCCAACACGCCCCCCAAGGTCCAGCTGTGACCCAGCAGCAGCCTGGTCAGCAGTATCAGATCGATCCGAATGCGGCTTCCCAAGCGGAAGTGGCGTCGCTCATCCAAAAGGCGAACGCGTGCATTCTTGAGCGTGAAGCCAAAAAGGGCAGTCGTTAATCTAAGCCATAGCGGCCGAAAGATTTTTACGCGTACCCCAGGGGCCCCCGGCCCGTGGGGTCGTGTGTTTTTCTATAATTCTTGGATATTTAGCATTATTTTCTCGATGTCTGCCGGTTGACTCTGCTAGATCCCTACCTACTATAGCCTTGTGAGTATGAGTAGCGAGCAGACAAACCATTCCAGCACCGAGCCCACGAACGAGGGCGTCGTCCCGCACGCGAGTATTGTACCGGTCGCCGACGTGCTCCCACCCAGCGTGGTGGTCCTACCTGTCTCCCAGACCAGCATCTTCCCCGGAATGATTGTGCCGGTGGTGTTGCCCGAAGGCCCGCTTACCCTTGCCATTGAAAACGTCATGAAGGGCTCCGGTTATGTAGGTGTTGTGCTAGCGCGAGAGGACGCCGCTGTGGAAGCCGCGAGCCCGCCGACCACGATGACGGGCCTACCCATGGAGCCGGCAGCCGAAGGGCGGCCCAAAAAAGGCGCGAAAGCCGATCCTTTAGAAAATGCGCTGTACTGGGAGTATGGCGTAGTAGCGAAAGTGCTAAAGCGCATCAACCTCCCTGATAATCAGGTCAGTATTCTTTTGAACGGAGTCCAGCGATTTAAGATCAAAGCCATTGTAAGCCGAGAGCCACATGTGGTGGCCAATGTGGAGTACCTTCCCGATGAGCTGACCAAGGACACGGAGCTTGAGGCACTGTTAAGAACGGCTGTCAGCCAGTTCAAGCAATTGGCCAAAGACAACCCTTTGATCTCAGAAGAAGTGAAAGTCGCCCTGGTGAACATCGATGGACCCGGGAAACTCACTGACTTGATGGCTTCCGTACTCGTGCGGGACGTGGATAGTTACCAAGAGCTACTGGCTTGTAACGATGTCAAACAACGGCTGCAACAATTGCTTGTTTTGTTGCGAAAAGAGCAGGCCGTTCAAAATGTGCAAAAGCAAATTCATGACGAGATAAACCAGAAGGTCTCGGCTGCACAGAGAGAGTTCTATTTGTCCGAACAGCTCAAGGTCATTCAGCGCGAATTAGGGCACAGCGATGAAAAGACAAAGCTTGTTGAGAAATTTGAAAAGCGTTTGAAGGATCTGAACCCCACGAAAGAAGTTCGTGCTCGCATAGACGAAGAGATAGAAAAGATTCAAAACCTCCACGAACAGTCTTCCGAGTATAGTGTTTCCTTAAACTATCTCGATTGGGCGACGCAGGTCCCCTGGGGGGTGCGCACGGATGAAAACTTTGATCTGAGTCGCGCGAGGAAGATCTTAGAACGCGATCACTTCGGGCTCAAAGACGTGAAAGAGCGTATTCTGGAGTTTCTTGCGGTTAAAAAGCTCAAGAAAAGCTCTGAAGGATCGATCATCTGCTTTGTCGGCCCTCCGGGTACTGGCAAAACGAGTCTCGGAAAATCAATTGCAACCGCACTCGGGCGCAAATTCTTCCGCTTTTCAGTCGGCGGCATGCGGGATGAGGCAGAGATCAAAGGGCACCGGCGTACCTACGTGGGGGCGATGCCTGGAAAAGTGATTCAGGGTGTTCGCCGCGTGGGCGCGCAAAACCCCGTGTTCATGATCGATGAAGTAGACAAGATTGGGAATAGCTTTAGCACGGGCGGCGATCCGGCGTCGGCGCTCCTGGAGCTTCTCGACCCAGAGCAAAATAGGGAGTTTTTGGATCACTATCTAGATATTCCGTTTGATTGTTCAGAAATTCTTTTTGTCACGACGGCAAATACTATCGATACGATTCCGGCAGCACTACTGGATCGAATGGAGGTGATCGAGTTACACGGTTACTCAGACACGGAAAAATATCATATTGCGAAAAGGCATCTTATCCCGCGCCAATTGAAGAAGAATGCTCTAAAGCCAAGCCAGCTCAAGTTTGCGGCGGCGGGATTGCGGTTGCTCATCTCGCACTATGCGCGCGAGTCGGGGGTTCGCAACCTCGAAAAGCAAATTGCAAAAGTTTGTCGCAAGGTAGCGTATCGAATTGCGCTGGGATCTAAGAATCCTGTGGTCGTGGACAATGCGAAATCCCTAGAGCGTTATCTGGGCAATGCGCCGTACGCACCGGAATTTGGGCCGGAAGCGCACCGGCCCGGAGTTGCAGTCGGATTGGCGTGGACTCAGTTGGGTGGTGAAGTGCTTTTCATCGAGAGCGTTGGCTCTGAAAGTGCGAAGGGCGGCCTAGATTTGACCGGATCGCTGGGGGATGTGATGAAGGAGTCGGCCAACATTGCGTACTCCTACATCCGTAATCGGCACGAGGCACTAAACTTGGAAAAGACCTTCTTTGATAAACATACTATCCATCTGCACGTGCCGTCGGGGGCCACGCCCAAAGACGGCCCCTCGGCTGGCATTACGATGGCAGCAAGCTTGTACTCGTTCTTGGCTAAGAAGCCCATCAAGGAAAAACTAGCGATGACGGGCGAACTCACACTTACGGGGCGCGTTCTCCCTGTTGGTGGCATTAAAGAGAAGCTTCTAGCTGCCAAACGCAACGGTATAAGAACCGTGCTGCTCCCACGCGCCAATGAGCGGGAACTCAAGACAGTTGAGCGTGAAATCCGCAAAGGTCTCAAGATCCACAAAGTGAGCACGATGCGAGAGGTTCTTCGCCTCCTGTTCTAGGGCGTATTTTCACTGTAAAAACAGTAGCTTGTATGGCTCTTTTTCAGCGTAACGCCAATCCGTGCGTTGTTCAAGATGTGGTAAAGAGTTGCCTTTCCCGCCCGACGTGGCCAGAATAGCGCCATTGTTCGAATGGAACCGAGGTAATGATGGCGGTGAATTCAACCCCTACTTTTGGCGAAAAAGGCTGGGAGCGCACAATAAGGAGTCATGAGTTGGATCGAGAGCTGCATTTGGTGAAGGTGTACTCCACGGAGCAAGAAGAATTGATTTCCTATGTGGAGGCCTTGTACCAGCACGACGACCAAGTCGACGCTCTCATTCATATTCGAGAGGGAGTGAAGAGTCTGCTTCGCAACGAGGCGTTGGCGACGCCGTTCTTCATCCGGGAAGGGAGTAAGAAGATCGGCTACGTGATTCTTACCCGTTACCACAGCGTTAAGAAGGGTGGGTTGACCATCTTTATTGATGAGTTTTTCGTAGAACCGGAGTTCCGTCGCAAGGGTGTGGGCAAACAAATTCTTCAGGAGATCTACGAAATCGCGCTCGCGGAAAAAGCCCGTACGCTTTGGGCCACGACTGAGCCTTTCAACGAAGCGGCCCAAAACTTCTTCACCAGCCAGGGGTTCCGACCGGATGCATCCAAGGGCTTTGAACGCCCAGTCTAGATTCGCCTTAGGCCCAGCTTAAGTGCGTAGCAAAACCGTGTTAAGATTTTAGAACATGGTTTGCGATAGATTTGCAGTTGTTACGGACAGGGGAGGGCATCTCCATAACGCCGTGATGCTTTTGCGGCAGATGGGTTTGGTGCCACAGCATTTGGTGACTACCTACGGGCCCGATGTAGCCTCCATGGGCCAGTTTTCCGAACTCAAAGGGACCGAGCGCCACTGGGTACCGTACTTGTTTAGCTGGGCGGGTAAGCGCCGCTATCTAAATCCCGTAAAAAGCGTACTCCATATCTTTGTGAGTCTGGTTTGTGCCTGGCGTACACGACCACGGGTCGTGGTTTCGGTGGGGGCCACCAACGTGGTCTTTTACTGTTATTGGGCGCGGCTTTTTGGCGCTCGCGTGTACCACGTCGAATGTATGAACCAAGTATATAGTAAAAGTGTGACCGGAAAACTGCTCTACCCTATAGCAGAAAAAGTCTTCGTGCAGTGGCCCGAGCTACTTAAACTCTACGGGAAAAAAGCGGAATACGCGGGGTGGGTGCTATGATTTTTATTGTTGTGTCTACTGGACACTTCGATCCACTCATTGAGGCCTGTAGCCGGCTGCATCGGGAGTATGACTTTGTCGGTCAGATTGGGAGTTCGCAGGTCGATCCCCCATTCTCCCATTTCAAGACGGCTAGCCCATCGCAGCTTGAAAGCTACATGGCTCGTGCCGAACTTGTTGTTACACACGCCGGGACGGGGATGCTTTCCATGCTATACGGGCTAAAGAAGAAATGCGTCGTGATTCCCAAGCAGATCCGTTATGGCGAGGCAAACGACGGGCAAGTTGAACTGGCCAAGAAATGGCAGGAGCTCGGGATCGGTGTGCTGTGCATGGACGTACGAGACTTGCGTGATTCCATTGAAAAATGCCGGCGGTTGGAACCTGTGTTTCCGGTCTTTCCGTCCCTGGGCCGCGGTCTGAGAAAAGAACTCGATGGTATGGCGTCACTTTGTGAAGGCTTTCACAAAGTGACGCCATACCTTTAACCTACCTTTAACCTACCTTTAAAACGGGCTATATTTCCTCAGCAAGTCTGAAACAAACTGGCGTTCCATCTGCACGTATTGCCGCAGGTTGCGAACTGTATCTTGAAACTGCACCTGCACCCTCTCGTATACGAGAACAGCACGTCGTTTGCTCGGATCTTCCGGGAATTTCTCCACCGCTTCTTTGGCCTTAGCGAGTTCGCTAGCCACCACCCCACTCAGCAACTCATTGTACGCTGCAATACGATCTTCAAAGAAGTTGATGTTGCTGACAATGAGATCCCCAGTTGCCGTATTGAGATCGAGCCCCAACGCAGAATCTTTCAAATTCAGCGGGGTTTTGTAGATCTTGTGCCCGATCATCACGGTTGCCACATTGACCTCCGCGCGTTCGGCGCGCAACGTCTTGAGCGTCTCTTCACGTGCCTGGGCCCCTGCCTCGAAGGCTTCTTCCTTTGCGGCCAAGGTGTCGCCAAGCTCCTTGAGTTTTGCCTCCAGCCTTGCTCTGACCTCATCCGGGAGATTTGGCTGTTCTAGGACGTTTTGAACTTCGAACTGATCGAGCCGGATACGCAGCATTTCCAACCCACTTTTTTCGTTATCGACAAAGAATCGCTGTATCTGACCACGCAAGGTGTCCGCGTTGGCGATGAGCAATTTCTCCTCCGTACTGCCATTGACCGGTTCTAGGTGGATGAGTTCCATCGTTTCTGCGCTCAAGCGGCCGGGAAGACCCAACTCCTGAGTTAAGATGCCAACAGCAACGTCCCGCAAGTTTGGATTAAAGAATTCAAGCGAGCCCTCTGTCGTGTTGGAGAGCATTCTTCGCAGAACCCCCGCGAGAAGTTGGGCCGATCCGTCGTAAACGGTGGTGGCCACCCCCGTGACGGGATCTCCCGTGCGTGCACCTAACATGATAAGTGCCAAAATCTTATCCGGCAGGACACCGATTGTTTGCAGATCGTGGTGGAGGAAATCTGCCGAATCGTACTCACCTTTCTCCGATCCGTCGTCGTTGGTGCCTTCCAGAACGGAAAGCAGTGACAAGAACGCAAACGCGCGCGCGGAGCGCGCCTCACCAACGGCGTCACCAAGCTTCTTTCCATCCAGGTAGACTAGGACACTCTCACTGACCGGAAAAGGGATCACCGTCTTGGAGCTGGGATCTGCCTCCACGCGGTGGCGCAGCAGTGACCACAGCTTACTGAGCGCCCGTAGCTGCCCTTGGGATCCTTGGCCCGATTTGCGGAATTCCTCATCGTAGCGAACGATGGCGTCGGCGTGATCATAGAGCAGCCGCATCGGAATTACATAGGTTGCGATCCGCGAAAAGTATTCCCCCCTGTCACCGAAGAAAAACGCCCTATCCATTCGGTGATTGTTGATCAGGTAGTGCGTCTCATAACGCTTTAACATGTTTTGGGCCGCCTCCATCAGGTTGGTACCCGCGTCGTGCTGGCCGCAAAGAATGTTTTTCGAAGAGAAGACCTCATGATCGGTGCAGTAGAAGAAATTCTGCTGCACCAAGGCGTTGACGGCTTTGGGATCTTCCGATCCATAAGCGTACTGAAGCGCAGCGACGTCGTACGCTCCGGGGCCGACAGGTTCCTGAGGCGCGAAGGCGTAATCCATTACGCTTGAACTCCGTACGTCTTTGCCGAAATGCTTTTTGTCGGCAGATGCCATAAAGTTGTGACGCAGACCAAAATTGTGGCCCATTTCGTGTGCGAGCAGCGGCATGAAGATGCGGATCTCAAGCTCCGCATCCGACAGTTCTTCCACCAGCGCACCTTCTTGGATGCTGGCCATCATGTCGGCATCCAATTGGATCACGTTCAGGTGAAGATTCTTGCCCTCAGAGTCGTCTCGTGCCTCATCGATAGAGCTGTTTCCTAGCAGGTGCGCGCGCGCCTCCTGGTAAATCTCATCCGTTCGCAGACGTTTGCCCCCCTCCGAAGAGGCTTTGTAGAACTGCGAGAGTAGGGCCGCGTCCGAAGAGTGGCGCTGTATCGGTTGTCCCTTTCCGTAAAGGGGGGATCCGATCTGCAGAAAGCTCAGGAACGGATCCTTTTCCGTTGGGAGTAAGCCGCTGGCACGTATGCCGGCCTCGCCCTCTACTGGGCCTTCGCCCGGTTTCGGCACATCCTCAAACGCGGAGGCCCACTGGCGCGCCGAGTACACAGAGCGGCGTAGCGTACCGCCGTACAGAAACACGTCTGCCTTCACGATCTCGCCGGTACGAGGGTTTGAGACGCTGGGGCCGTAGCCAAGCAGTCGGCCTCCACCATCTGAATCGTCGAAATAGATCATGTTGTAGCGTAGGTCACCCGCCTTCTGGCCGCTATTTTCGCGCAGCTCTAGGATGTTTTTGATACCGGTTGCTTGTTCCCAGGCAGCGTTCCAAGAAGCAAAGACTTCTTTGGTCGCCGACTTGAGGTGCGCCGGATAATTGTCCGAAAGGTAGTAGACAATTTGTTTTGAAAGATCCCAGCGATCTACGTAGTCGACTTTGGTCGATTCGGTGATTCGCCCATGGGAATCAAACTTGTAGGTCGGCGTCTTGAAAAAACCAAAACGCGTTTGAAGGTAGCGGGGGTAGTTTTTTTGCTTGTAGCTCCGACCCTCGGGGTTAAAGCGCATAAAACTATACGCTACTGTGACCTGTGAGCCATCGCGCAGTTCCTTTTGGACGCTGAAGTTAATGGAGCCATTCTTGTTGTCGATCTCAACACTCTCAGGCGGAATGGCGTAGCGAACTTTATCTAAGCCGAAAGAGTCTTTCGCGTCCGCAGTGAAGTCGATCTTGATATATTCCCGTTCGTTCCACGGTCGGCGGGTTTCAGTGAGTTCTTCTTCGTGTGTGTCTTCGCCATCTTGATTTTGTTTGCGTAGAATGTCCAAATGTGTGATCGGAAAACTTGCTAAGACTGCCCCGACCTCAAGCTCGCCGTATTCGTTGAGTTCGGCAGGTCGCTCTCCGCCTTGAGCCACACGTTGTACTGCACGGACGTTGAGTTGGGTCTGCGTGATCTCAAAGTGGACCAGTCGGTTGCCCTCCAAATACATGCCCAAGGCGCCCAAAGGTACCAAAGGGCCCGCATTCTTTACGTCTTGGACACTCTTAAGAAACAGGAAGTCCCCTTGGTTGTTGTCAAAAACCGACTTGCTAAACCGGTGATTGTCGCCCACCACATACTTTGTGGGACGATCCTTGGCACAGCCTAACAAGACTGCCGACAGGACTATTGCGGTCAGAAAAGATCGCGCAGCACTAGAAAAGATATTTGCGAATGCCATCGGTTCCCCCCAACTGACTCCGTCATTGCTCCGGAGCTAGATACTAACTGCCATGTATGCTGACAGGCGACTGGCGCGCCCATCAAAAATCTTCATTGTGCCGCGAAGGCCGGTGGTCTCGTCGATGAGACTATGGATTAACTCGTGCGAGAATCCTACGGTGTAGCTATCACTAAGGCGATACTCCGCCACTTCCGCGGTAACGATAGAGTTCTTCCAAAGCGCCCGATTTCCGCTGTTCCCGTGGTAACTTTGTCCCACGATGACGTGGAGCTCAAAGTTGAAGTCACCCGGTGAATAACTAAGAGCGATGCGTTCTCCGAAGCCCAAGCGCGGTAAATCTTTTCCGGCGGTGGTTTGGCGGTACTCATTGAGATCGCCATGGGCCCATAGCCGTCCCATCAGATTGACGTGGTTGCCGAGATCCCGGCTAAGCTGCACGCCGCCCTCTGATCGAAGCTGGTAGCCATCATACTTCCAGCGGTGAAGGTTGTTCGCTCGGATGGTGAACCGGAGCGTGGTGGTAGTCCCAGGCACCCAATCCACTTTATGAGTCAGCAGAAGATACGTGATCGGACTGGAAAAGTTTTCGTACGGGTTAAGCGGTCTATCAATTTCCGAGTAGGCACTTAGCGTGGTTTTTTGGTTCAGATTCCATGCTAGTTGTGGCTCCAAGGTAAAAGAAGACTGCGAGTTTTTTGGATCTAGCGTTGTGCCAAAAGTAGTGGTAATTAGTGCTTCGAATTTTTTCGGTTCTAAAGGCTGAGTAGCAGCCTGGTCGAACGTAGCCGCCATGCCCCCTACGGCGACTACGAACGACAGGCAAACTATGTTAAATAACGCCCCCACTCATTTTGGGTAGCAAAATCACTGGGGCGTGTCTCGCATTATTTTGCCGCAAGGCAAAAATAAACTTCTTTTCTTTTTGGACAGACTGCGGCATATTATTCGGCGAGAATTGAGCTCTTCTCGCTTCCACCGAAATCGTAGATAAAATACGGAAAAGCTTTTACAAAAACGCTTGTAAGGGAGTTCGTTTTTAGTTCGCCAGCGACTCGTACAGGTAGATCGCTCCGTTAATTGACTTTTTTAGGTCGCCCAGGTGAACGCTCTCATTTTCAGAGTGTGCGTTCGTGTAAGGATCTTCCACACCGATCAAGAGAGCCGGTGCGCCACCCAAAACGGTACTAAAAGGAGTGACAAAAGGGATGGTTCCGCCTTGGCCGACATACACGCATTCTCTTCCAAAGGCCTTAGTGAGCGCGGTACGTGCCTTTTCAAAGGTGGGGCCTTCGGGGGTAGTGGCCCACCACGCGGCTGGCTGGTCGGGGGTTACTTTGACTTCTACACCCCAAGGTGCCTTTGCCTTAAGAAACGATGCAAGGGCCTCGCTCGTCTTTTGTGGATCCATGTCCGGGACAATGCGGATTCCCACCTTACACCATGCAGATTCGCATACGACATTGGACACCAGTTTTCGGGAACTCGCTTGAATCGCATTGACGGAGAGTGAAGGCAGACGCCAAAGTTTTTCGGGTATGCTTTCTTTGCCGCCGATGAGCGCCACAGTGTCGTGCAGCTTGATTCGTTTTCGGTACTCGCCCTCAGTGAAATCGAGCGAATCGTAGCTTTCTTTTTCCACCGTAGAAGGCGGCCTGACAGAATCGTAAACTCCGGGGATGGCGATCCGTCCGTCGTCATCTACCAGGGCGGCCAACATTTTAGAGAGCGCTAAAACCGGATCGGCTAGTGGGCCCCCGGCCATCCCTGAGTGCTTCGGGGACTCCATCACCGTAACTTCTACCTCGGCGGCAACGAGTCCACGCAGGGAAGTCGTGATGGCAGGTACTCCGACGTCAAAGTTTTCCGTATCCGTCAGAACAATGATATCGGCCTGAAGCTTTTCTTTGTAACGCTCGAGAAACTCCTCTAGGTGATCCGAACCGACCTCTTCCTCTCCCTCGATAATGACTTTTACGTTCACAGGAAGGCTGCCCAACGTCTTCAGGTACGCGGCGATAGCGCTCGTGTGTACGATAATCCCGGCTTTGTCGTCCGCAGCCCCGCGGCCGAAGAGACGATCTCCGATTTCGGTTGGTTCGAAAGGCGGAGTTTTCCATTTTTCCTCCCGCCCTGGGGGTTGTACGTCATGGTGCGCGTACAATAGAAGCGTCGGTTTCCCTTTGGCGTGCAGCCAGTCGCCATAGACATAGGGATGAGCTCCCTCCAATTTAAGAATTTCGACGTGCTCCAAACCTTCTTCAGTCAAAAGCGAAGCGACCGCCTGGGCGGACTTATTTACCTCTTCTGGGGGAAAGCCGCTAAAACTTACCGAGGGAATGCGGGCCAGGGCTTTCAGTTTTTCCACGTTAGATTTAAAATTGGTTTCAGCAAATCGGATTACTTTTTCAATATCCATTTCTTCTCCTCGGGGTCAGCGGCCCTTTTACCATAGTCGGTCTCATTTACAAGGGTGCCGTCGGGCTTGACTTGGGGGGCGGGGTGCTGGAAGGTAGGCGGCGATGTCATTGATTTTAGACGGTAAAATAGTCGCGCAGAGCGTATACGGACGGATGGCGGAGGAAATTGCAGCGCTCCCCATCCGCCCCAAGCTCTCTGTGGTGTTAGTGGGTGAAGACCCTGCGTCGCAAACCTATGTGAAGAGTAAGGCGGCCCGCTGTGAACAGCTTGGACTACAGAGCGAGACGGTTCGCTTACCAGCGACAGTGTTGGAGAACGAGCTGTACGCGGTGCTAGAAACCTTGAACGAGGATGTGTCTGTTCACGGCATTCTGGTGCAATTGCCGCTTCCCGCCCACCTTTCCAAGTACGATGTGGCGCGTAGAATATCCGCGATGAAAGATGTGGATGGCCTGCACCCCGAAAATGCGGGTTTGCTGTCGCAGGGTCGCCCGCGCTTTGCCCCCTGCACCCCGGCCGGCGTTGTTGAAATGCTCGACTTTTACAAGATTCCTGTCGACGGCCGACACGCCGTAGTCATTGGTCGTAGTGAGATTGTCGGTAAACCTGCCGCCCAACTTTTGTTACAAAGAAATGCCACGGTTACCATCTGCCACTCTAGAACCCAGTCGATAGAGAATGTTGCGGCGTTGGCCGACATCCTAGTGGTGGCCATGGGAAAACCGCAAGCAGTTGACCGAAATTGGGTAAAACCGGGTGCAACGGTTATTGACGTCGGGATCCACCGTGTTGCGGGAAAGCTCGTAGGCGACGTGCACACCGAGAGCGTGCAAGAAGTGGCATCGGCGGTAAGCCCGGTGCCCGGGGGTGTGGGGCCCATGACCATCGCTATGCTGATGCAAAATGTCGTACGTGCGGCCGGCTTACAATACCCGCGGTCGAACTAGAGCCAATCGGCCTCCCGCCAGGAATCAACAATCGTTTTAATTTGCTCATACAGGTGGGTCGTGTCGCCGTCGTTTCGTACGTGGTAGGTGGCATGGGCGAGGCGCTCTTCGTCAGAAATCTGGGCCTCAATCATCTGATTGGCGAGTTTCTCAGAAATGCCGTCGCGCTTAATTAGGCGCTCTTTTCGCATTTGGAGAGGGGCTGTGACTACGATGAGTCCTTCTAGAGTCTTGTAATGCCCGCTTTCGACGAGCAGCGCCGCCTCACAAACGACCAAACGCTTGCCTTCTTCTTCCAGTTCATCGCAGCGATCCTCAAACTCCCTACGGATCATCGGGTGGAGTAGGTTTTCCAGATCACGCTTGATCCTGGCATCTGCAAAAATGGCCTCACGCACACCCTGGCGGTCGAGTCGGCCTCCGTCGGCGACATTCTTGCCGACAATCTTGGATATCTCGCGGATGATGGTGGGGCTTTCGTCCGTGATCTCTTTGCCCAGTGCGTCCATGTCGATGACCGCGATGCCTTCGCGACGTAAGATCTCAGCGGCAAAGCTCTTTCCCGCTGCAATGCCGCCGGTTAACCCGATCTTATGGATTTTGTGGCGTTCTTTTTTCATCAGAGCCCTATGGTAGCAGACTTCGTTCTAGATCCAAATCGTTGAAGGAATGCGGCGTACTCTGCTACGCTGCGGCCTGATGGAGATGGCACTACTTAACAAACTTTTCGCCCAGCACGCGGCGCCGTTTAGAGAAGCGCACGTGCGCGGGTTCTTGGAAGTGGAACTGCAACGCCACCGCATCCCGCATTTTGTGGATCCTGTGGGCAATTTGGTGCTCGGGGCGGATAGTGAAAGTGCGTACAAACGCAAGGTTAGCAAGCGGAGCCGAGAGCCGCTGCGTTTCTTCATTGCGCACATGGATCACCCAGGATTTCACGGGGTGCGTTGGCTGGACAAGAAGCGATTGGCGGTAAAGTGGTTCGGGGGATCTCCCACAAAGGACTTAGAAGGGGCCAAGGTGTGGCTCGCGGACTTACACACCGTTTTTGGATCGGCCAGTTTGCGCCGCGTGAAGTTACTGAAATCCGGGCGGGCGATAGACACGGCTGAGGTTGTCGTCGGGCCCCAGCTTGCGAAGTTGCCGCTTCCTGACGCCAAAAGCTTGTATGGGGGCTTGAGTTTTCGAGCTCCCGTGTGGAGTGTGGGCCAGCGCTTATACACGAAAGCAGCGGACGATTTGTGCGGGGTGTACTGTATCCTGTCCCTTGCGAAGCACCTGTACCGGGCGAAGAAGGCACACGAAAATTTTCTTGGCATCCTTACCCGGGCAGAGGAAGTAGGTTTTATCGGAACCATTGGCCATCTGGAACTGGGCTGGTTGCGAGATCCTGGCCGGGCGTTGCTCAATGTGAATCTGGAGGCGTCGCGCACGCTCCCTGGGGCCGAGATTGGCAAGGGGCCCATTGTGCGTTTGGGGGATCGCATGACTGTCTTTGATCCGGGCGGCATCCGGGTGATGACGGATCTCTCGAACAAGATACTAAAAGGAAAGTATCAGCGGCGCATTATGGACGGCGGTGCCTGCGAGGCTTCGGCCGTCACCGCGTACGGGATGCGAGCGATAGGTCTTTCCGTGCCGCTTGGCAATTACCACAACCAAAACTTTGAGGGGGGGCCAGACAGCCGGGCTGCCTTGGGTCCGGCGCCAGAATTCGTCGACAAACGGGATTTGCAGGGAATGTTAAAACTCTGCGTGGCGCTGATGCAGTCCGGACTTGGTTGGAGAGCGCCGTGGGGAAATACAGCGCGGGCCCTTAAACAGTCGCTTAGAACCTATCGGGCCGAGATGCGTGGCGGCTTTTCAGTCGAATAATTCCGGCGCGGTTCCCGTTTCCGCAAAATGCAGGAGCTGACGCATGTAACGGCCCCCACCTTCTTCAAGGGACTGGAATGCGCTTTTGTATCCGACGGAGTGCAAGCGGCTGAGATCGGCCTGCGTGAAATATTGGTAACGCTCGCTGAGTGAGCGCGGCATTTGAAAATACTCGATGGAGGAGGGTACACCTAGTGCCCGGAACGCGACCGCCGCCAAATCATTAAATGTTCGGGCTTGGCCCGTACCCAGGTTGTAAATTCCCTGCCGGATTGGGGTTTCTAGTGCGAATCGCAATACAGATACGGCGTCTCCAACGTGGATAAAGTCCCGTTTTTGCTCCCCGTGCAAAATGTCCGTGCGTTCACTTTCAAAGAGCCGAACTTTACCGGTTTGGCGAATTTGATCAAAGGCGTGGAGAAAGACGCTTGCCATTCTCCCTTTGTGGCGTTCCCCAAAGCCGTACACATTAAAAAACTTGAAGCCTGACCACACTGGCGGCGTACTGCCAAGGTGCAGCTGCTCCAAAACCCAAAGATCAAATTGTTGCTTGGACTCTCCATAGGGGTTGAGGGGTTCGAGAGACGGGATCAAGCGAGGTTCGTCAGAAAAACCACTTTCCATCGCGCCGTAAGTGGCGGCACTACTAGCGTAGACGAAGGGGATCTGCTTTTCTGTTGCAAATCGCCAAAGCGTTTTACTGGCTTCCAAATTCAGGTGACGAAAAGTCTCGCGATCTGTCAGCATGGTGTCCGTGCAGGCGCCCAGATGGACGATGGCGTCTACTTTAGGGCGGGCAGCGAGCCAGTCCGAGATTTCCTCGCGCTCCAACATCGCAACACCGTCGGGCCAAGGGAGGTGTTCAGCGTGCGAAAGAAAGTGCGGCAAGCTGTCTACAGCAATGGCGTGGGCGCCTAGGCGTGCGGCCATTTTGGTAAACCGCCATCCAATAAAACCAGCGGCACCGGTGATTAAGATGTGTTTGTCTTTAAGCATGACTTTTAGGGGCATTGTCGCCAGATGACTAAAGCTTGGCAAGTCCGCTAGCCGCGTACCATCGCGGTGACTGCTTCGGCCCACGGACCGGCAGCGTTTAGGGAGGGTACTAGCATCAGCTGTTCACCCCCGGCAGCAAGAAACGACTCCTTTGCTCGGATTTCAATTTCCTCTAGGGTTTCAAGGCAGTCCGCGACAAATGACGGGCAAAAAACGGCTAGCTTGCGGATTCCTTTTTTAGGAAACTCGGGAATGAGTAAATCAGTATACGGACGAATCCATGGGGTACGCCCCAAGCGAGATTGGAAACTAATCCCGTAGCGTTCTTCCGGGATCTCAAGTCGCAAGGCCAAACTTCGGGCGGTTTCGAAACATTGGGCTCGGTAACACTGCGAGTTTTTTCCTTCAATTCTCGCGCAACAATTTTGCGAAAAGTCACAGTGAGTATCGCAACCCGGCAGTTTTGAAATCTGCCTCTCGGGAATCCCATGGAAGCTAAAAAGGTAATAGTCAGGTGTGGGAGACTCTTTTAGGGCCGCCCTTGAGACCTCAGCGGCTGCGTCCAGGTACTCTGGTTGAGAAAAGAACGCTGGCAAATAACGGACAGGATAAGAAACGGGCCCCAGTTGTTTTTTTGTTTCTTCAACGCAGGATTCCGTGGCAGCCAGTGAGTATTGCGGGTAGAGAGGTAAAACAGTGAGGGAGCGTAGCGTAGAGGCCTTTAGAATCTCGGCGGCATCGCGAATAGACGGTCTTCCGTAGCGCATTCCCGGTACAACGAGGTAATCCGGTCCAAGGTGGGCCTGGACTTTGCGGGCAAGCTCGATCGTGTAATGCAAAAGCGGCGAACCTTGTTCTGTCCATATCTTCTTGTACGCGGCCGCCGAGGCGAACGGCCGCCGTGGCAGAATGACACCGTAGACCAAGAGCCAACGCGCAATCCAGGGGATGTCGATAACGTAGGGATCCATCAGAAACTCTGCCAGGTAGCGCGCGACGGCTGCGGGAGTAGGGGCCTCTGGAGTTCCTAGGTTCAACAGAAGGATGCCCTTTTTGGC
>JAGQZV010000064.1 GCA_020435295.1 Bdellovibrionales bacterium
TGATTCCCAAGGAGGAAACCGAGGAAGAAGAGGAAGACCCGCGGCTCCCCTTGGTGGAACAACTGCTTGAATATGAACGTTTTAAGAAGGCCGCCGTCGAACTGGACATGATGCCATGGTTGCACCGGGACATCTACCCACGCCCATTGGTTGCCATGGAGAAGTTTGTTCCTAAGCACACGCCCGAAGAGGCACCGGTGGAGGGAGTAGAAACCTACGATCTTTTGGTTTGCTTGAAGACCGCACTCGATCGCACCACACGCAAGCCCCACGAAATCCACGATCAGGCGGCAAACTTGCGCGAACGAGCGATGAAAATGGGCTCGGCGCTTCCCGATGACGGCACAATGGAATTTCGCCAATTACTCCCGCGAGAGCTTTCAACTAGCGAATTGGTGGTGAGTTTCCTCGCGGTGTTGGAGCTTGCGAAACTAAAGTTTATTCGGATTTTTCAGTCAGAGATTTTTGGCCCCATCCAGTTACAACGCGTACGGCCCATGGAAGAACTGGATACCGGCCTAATGGATCAGTTTTAAGAGGTAGCCGATGGACAAGAATACACTTACCGCCGCCATTGAGTCGGTATTATTTGCTGCAGAAAAACCAGTAACGGTGAATAAACTGCAAGAAGTAGTAGGCGAAGAAAATGCCACTTTGCAGGAAATCGAAGAGTGCATTGCCTCCATCGAAACACGCTACCAAGATGAAGCTTGCGGTTTTGAACTCCGTCCTGCGCAAGGGGGCTTCCAGTTCTGCACCAAGAAGGAAAATGCGCAATGGGTGAGAAAGTTTCTAGAATCTAAACCGTTCCGGCTAAGCCGATCGGCTCTGGAAACTCTGGCGGTGATTGCCTACCGACAACCGATTACACGCGCGGAAATCGATACCGTACGCGGCATCGACAGCTCGCACTTGCTCCGTACCTTGATCGAAAAAGGAATTGTGAAAATGGCAGGCAAGGCGGATCTGCCGGGGCGACCCGTCCAGTACGGGACCACAACCAAGTTCTTGGATCTTGTTGGCCTAAAGTCCGTCGGTGATTTGCCACCGCTCTCCGAACTACAAGAACTGGAAGGTGACGCGCCTAAGCGTGATCGTTTGGAAGAGGGGATGGACCGCTTTGTAGAAGCCGATGACATCTTGGAAGATCGGCAAAAGGAATTAGAAGAAGGCCTAACCGAAATCGATCAAATCATTAAATCGGCCGCAAATCCGACCAATGAAATTCACGAATCTCCCGTGCACGCGGAAATTGCAGCCGAAAATGAAGTCGCAGTGGCCGAATTTCAGGCCACGAGTCGCTACTGGAAAAAGTCCCGCGCCGCCAAAAGTAAGGCAGAGGGAGAACCGGAAGTTTCTGCCGAAGTGGAAGCCGCATTCTCAGAAGACAGCGCCAGTGACGATGAAGAAAAGCTTGTCAATTAGCCCAAAACTCGCCAACCTCGCTTAGGATGTTGTTGGATACCAGCTCTCGCACCGACTCTTCAAACCAACCCTTAGGCATCAGCTCCGCGTATTCTGGCTGCACAAAGCGTCGATCCACAAAGACTAAAAGCCCCTTCTTGTATTCGGAGCGTATGATGCGCCCAGCGGCTTGAACCGATCGCACCATTGCCGGGTAGGTGTAAGCGTAGGAAAACCCATCCCCGTAACGTTTGTCGAAAAACTCACGCTGCTTTTCGTGAGAGTGGTCAAAGACAGGGAGCGCCGGACCCACGATAAAAGCACCGTGCAAGTTTTCTCCCTTGAAATCCATTCCCTCTGATAACATCCCGCCCTGCACAGCTAACACTACACATGGTAGCGGCGACTTCAGTCGTTCGCTTAAGGACTCGACTTCGCGGTACGGCATACGCGGCTTTTGAACTATCAGTTCAAAGAGGCAGTCTCCGAAGTGCTCTGCCACCTGCTCCATAAACCGGTAACTGGGGAAGAATGCAATGTAATGCCCCGTCTTCACCTCCGCGATCCGGCGGATAATTTCCGCGACCTTCGCCGCGCTCTGTTCGCGGTGTCTGTACGCTGTAGACACCTGTGGAATAACCAAAACTTTTCGATTCTCCCTTGGAAACCGTGACTCAAACTCCCGGCTCGCCGCTTCCTCACTGAGGCCATTCACCCGCTTAAAAAACTCAAATGGCTTTACCGTTGCGGAAAAGAGCACACTTGCGTGAAACTCATCGTACACTTGGGAAAGGAGCGACGAGCTATCCAGACACTCAACGCGCAAAATACGCGCATCTCTGTCCTGAGTGTAATACTTACAAAGCGATTCCATGTCGCCATCATTAATTCGGTAGAATGCATCCACAGCCGAAAAAAGGTCAAAAACAGCACGTGTATCGACGGACTCATTCTGCATTGCGCGCACAAACCAACGCGTAGTTTCGTCGTGCAAACGCTCTAACGCCTCCATGTCGACACGCACCTCTGGCTTATTCAGCTCTTTGGGTGCGTGAGAGGCCACAAAGTGCTCCAGACGCACGATCAGATCTTCAACGCCTTCTCGCAAATTTGCGGGGTACTCCTGTACCTTCTCCAAAACAGCGCGCAACGTCGTCGTGGACAATTCAGGAGAGTAGTACTGATTGGATCTCTGGTACAAGTTGTGCGCTTCATCCACAATCAAATTGGGGCGCCGCTTGCGTTTTACTTGAAGGAGGCGGCTCAATAGATTTGCCTGAGGAGAAAATACGTAATTGTAATCACATACGATAAGATCTGCGTTTTCGACCGATTCAAGCGACAGCCCGTAAGGACAGAGCTCACCTTTTTCCCCAAGTTTCTTGAGCTTCGCGCCGTCAAGGACCTTGGCACGGGAAAGTTTTTCTCCCGCACCGGTGCCGTCCAACTTGTCGTAAAAGCGTCGGGAGTACTGGCAAACGGCCGGATCGCAGTTGAGCTCGTCTTCTGCGATGCACGCCTTACTTTTAGCCGAGAGCACAAGGGTCCTTGGCGACGTCCCCGCCTGCTTGAGCGCTTTTACGGCATCTAAAACCACAGAAAACTGACTGTTTTTTGGAGTCACGTAGATGAGTTGGGCGCCACGCGAAAGCGACTCTTTAAGCGCCGGGAAAAGTATGGCGATCGTTTTGCCGTACCCGGTGGGGGCTTGAATAAGGGTCTGGCATCCCTTTTCCAAGCGGGACTCTACATATTCCATCAAGTCCTCTTGCCCCTCACGTTTTTTTGAAAACGGGAAGCTAAGGCTCTTAGAAAGACGCTTACGCCGGGCAAATCGCTTTTCAATTCGCTTCTGCTCCTCGACCAGTGCCGGAAGTTTTGCTTCCAGCCACCTTTCGTAGGCACCTTTGTCGTAATGAAGCTCGAGCTCTTGACGTTCCCCGGTGCGGCTTGAGACCACGAGTAGACGTGCCAATGGCTTCATCCCGGCGTACTTTTGAAAGAGGTAGCAATACGTAAAAAGCTGCAACTTGTAGGGATGTTGGTCGGTGTTCTCGATTTCTTTCAACAATCGTTTCAATGAAAAGGTTGTTTTGATTTCCTCGATGGTAGCTGTATCTTCGTAGCGAAAAACTCCGTCCGCACGGCCAGATACGACAAAGCGGTATCCCGGAGCAAAAAAATTTGCCTTGAGTGGGAACTCGCTTCGGTACGACACATCGGAACTGTTTTGATCTTGGATCTGCTTGTGAATTTGGTCGCCTAAATTCAGGCAGGCCTCGAAGGCTCCCGTTTGGAAATCTCCCGCCCGGGGCACGGCCTGGGCAAATTCGGCAACAGCTAAGCGAACGGTTCTATCCATCGAATTGCCCCGGAAAAAGATATTGTTTCAACTTGCTGGTCCCCAGAGGGGCTTGACCCGCTGATTGCAAGACGGCGTCTCCCCCGCCACTTAGGACACGTAGCACCTCCGTACGCAAAACGCGTAAGCGATCTAGCGTAACTAAACTAACTGCGGAATAGGCGGCAGCAGAGCAACGGTGCGATCGCCTAGGTGCCTTTTTGTCCTTCGCGGATACCAATAAGCCGCCTCGAAACTTCAGCTCCCGATATGCGTTTTGTTTTGGCTCACGGTAGCAAAGCACGCAGTCGCAGAGTCGGCGCGCCCACCTGCCAGAATGCACCCGAAACGCGGTGTGCCCGCAGCTTTTCAGAAGGCGGCGCGCCACGCGCGCCGCATCCCACTCGGGAACCGCCTCTGTCTTTTCTTCTTCGTCTTCTTCTGCTGCTGCTTCTGGCTCCGTGAGCGCCGCTTTCGCCTCTAGGCGTCGCTGTTTGAGAAGCGCAATTCGCTCCGTATAACCACGCGAAAGCCAGTAGCGTATCGACTCCGGCGTCCGTCGGAAGGGAAATCGTCCTTTCTCATCTAATATACGAATCCCAGCCAAGACGATCTCAGGCTCGGGGATCGCCTCACTTTCGCTGCTCAAAAGTGCGGCGAGAACTTCAGGTTTATCCCGCGCTTCAAGCATCACTACCCAGTGAGTCCACCAAGCCGAAGTGGAAAAGGGCCCATACCGCGGACGTTCTTGCGCATCCACAAACGAAAAATTCTTGTCACAATAAAAGACTCCGCGCGACTCTGCCTTAAGGGCCTTGTTGTACGGAGGATCGATCTCTTTTATCTGATCATTCTCAAGTAACGCGGCTTCAAGAGGGGTGGCTGCCGGGTACACTTTGATGTCGGCCACCTGGGCCAGCATTTCGTTGAGCCGGCTGCCTTTGCTTTGCCTACCACGAAAGTAACTATTGACCCGGCTTTTTAGCGATGTCGCTTTACCCACGTACAGTACCGTGCCGTTGCAGTCTTTCAAGTGGTAAGTCCCAGGACTGTCGCTCAAACGCAAGCGTGTCGCACTTTCGACTAGATACGTTCGCGTTCGATTTCTTGATCCCTTCTTTAGCGGAGGAGTCTTTTCATACCACTGCTTGAAGTCTTTAAGCGACTTTACCCCCTGCGCGTCCAGAAGGGCCAGCATTTTGCCCCACACATAGGCGGTTGACTCGACATGGTCCCGAGCACGTTTCAGTGAGGAGAGAGGTTCGCCGAGGTGACCGCACACGGCACGGATGGTGTGCGACCCCAAACCCGGGAGCAGCCGTCTCGCTATTTCGTATGTGCAGATAATTTCAGGTGAGGATCTCTCGAATAGCTTCCCGACAAAAGCGGACTCAAACTTTGAGTAGTGAATCACCCATAGGGCGTTTTTCGGAACGCAGCTCACAAGCTTTTTCCAAGCGGCGTCTAGCTCTTCACCCAGGCTGGCGTCCTTTTCTGAAATTCCTGTAATGGCCTGTATCCGCCGGGGAATCTTCACGCCATCCGCCTGACGGATCACAGTGGACTGCACACTAGGCTTCTCTACGCCATTCCCGACGGCCCAGCCTATTTCTAGCAGACTCCCATTGGACGGGTTCATGCCGGTTGTCTGGCAGTCGAAAAATACGACGGGTTGCTGGATAAGGGGGTAGGATCTTCCGGCCATCGCGCCTAAGGCTACACGCCCCAAAGGGATCGACCAACCCCAAAAAGCAGCCGCCACCTGTAGTTTTTTCGTCCGGAATGAGAATTTGACATCTCCCCCCTTCCGCCCGTATTCTACGTGCCTTTGACGCGGGGTGGAGCAGCCTGGTAGCTCGTCGGGCTCATAACCCGAAGGTCGTAGGTTCAAATCCTACCCCCGCTACCATTTTAACTTTTTGTAATTCCAACAAAAATCAACGCCATCTCCAAAATTGGGGATGGTTGCGCCTATCCGTTTTGGGCCACACTCGGGCCAAAGAGTAGTGCAAAGCCTCTAAAAGCGGCTGCACGAGACAGCGGCCTCTAACCTGCCTACAAAATTACACATGAGGACAAACAAGCCGATCAGGCACGGCAACAAATGGCGCATTCGATGGATTGACGAAAGCGGTACGCGCCGGAGCGAAGTATACGAAAAGCTTAGTGACGCGGAATTTGAACTGCAGAGACGTTTGCTCGAAGTAGCGGAGATAAATAGGGGATTGAGAATTCCGATCGTGCGAAAAAAATTCTCCGATCTCGCAGAGTATTGGTCGGCACACCGTTGCACACAAAAGAAGAGTGGCGACGACGACCGCAGTATTCTAAATGCTCACCTACTTCCGGCATTTCAGGACCTTCTCCTTGAAGACATAAACATCTTACGCATCGACAGGTTCAAACAAAGTAAGACCCACCTCAGCCCAAAAACGGTGAACAATCACTTAGCCCTCCTGAGAGCAATGCTAAATCTGGCAATCGAGCTACACTGGCTGAAGTACTCACCTAAAATTAAGTTGGCCCGCATTGATTCGGCATCAAGCAACTATCGCTATCTTCAAACGCGCGATGAAATTGGCCGATTCTTGCAAGCAGCGGAAGCGGAAGGAAAGTGCGTGCACGCCTTGTATTCCACTGCTGTTTATACCGGTCTCCGCGCAGGAGAACTGGCGAACCTGAGTTGGTCAGACGTGACCTTAGACGGCCCGCACAGGACAATTTTGGTACGCCGAGGCTTCAAACACACAACCAAGTCAGGAAAGGTCCGACGAGTGCCTATCCCGAACACACTGCTCCCCATCCTGCGACAATGGCGTTTGGGTAATCCACTGAAAATTGTATTCCCAAACCGCGCGGGGCACGCTTTCGGCGAGTCAGCTAGAGTGTTCCAGGAAACATTCCAAAGAACACTTGATCGAGCAGGCTTTACTAAATCGATGACTTCAAGAGGTACAAAAAGGGCATTAGTATTTCATGATCTCCGACATTCGTACGCAAGCCATTTCATGATGAATGGTGGTCAAATATTCAAACTCCAAAGATACTTGGGTCATCAGTCGCTCGCCATGACCAACCGATACGCTCACCTTTCTCCAGAGGCCTTCGCCGATGACTACGACCGATTTGGCGATGAACAACCACCGGGACGGCTACTTCGTTTACAAAAGGAACAAACTTAAATCTTCAATTCACTCCCACCACTATTCAGTAGTCTGTCGTCAAAGAGGATGGTGCAACAATTTAGCACAATGTTGCACTAGTCAGTCCAGAAGACCTGCCATAACGATCGTCATCTGAAAGGAGGACACAATGTCCGAATATCTCAGTTATGACGAAGCATCCCAACTACTGGGAATCGAGAAAGGGACACTCTACTCGTGGGTGAACCGCTGCCACATTCCCCACTTCCGAATCGCCCCTAGAATGGTGCGCTTTTCAAAAAAAGAACTCGAGGAGTGGGTTCAATCACACCGGGTCGGATCCCACTTCCTAACAAAAAACTATAAGAATGGTGAAACCAACGTCACCATGAAGCTGGATGCGGATACCAAGAGTGATTGATACTCTGGAACTAATATTTGAAGGTCGCCCGGATCCTGGATGTTTCCGGGAGGCCTTCAAGAAGCACGATCTAAAGGCCGAGATTCATTTTTTGAGAGGAGAATCGCCTGGAACCAAGTTCGTTACTTGGACAGGCGATCGTCTCTTCACAGTAATCCAAAGATCGAACAGGACAAAAATTCTGGCAAGACCTTGTCGATTTAAATCTCTTCAAAAATTCATACAGGTCCTGACCGACTTCTTTGGAGAATCGATCGGCTCGGCACGCATTCGACGGATTGATTTTGCAATAGACCTCACCCAATCGCTGGAAGATCTATATTGGAAAGTAGATTTCTGCAGAAAACAATTGGTGACTGGCTACTCCTCACGCTGTGGACAACCTACCGGAATTACGGCAGGCGCGGGGACCGAAGTGCAAAAACTCTACGACCGATTTAAGAAGACAAAGGGTCAAGACGATCATCGGCGAATAGAGGTCTGTCTAACAAAGAAGAAAATTCCGGCTGCAACACTAGCGGAGCTGGTCGGCTACGACCCAAAAAGAATAGCGATCACGGTCTTCCTAAATATACGTTTTTTCTCTATCTCGATAACAAGTCGAGACCTAACCAAAGCACGTTATCGACGGCAAATAGAAATCAAGACCCTTATAGATAATATAGGGTACACGGATGCGCGCAGAAGACTAAACCGGAACAGAAACTTTCACCGGGACTACGCAAACCTCTTGAAAATCACGCCAGAGCTTATACAGCCTCAGGATCTTCTCGCATCAAGTCTGAACGCATTTTGGTTTCCTGAACTAGGTTAAGAATCGATGGAAGTTCATAGTGCGCAAAAATAGACTTTTCGGATTCCAACGACGCACGTTTTCTGTAAATTTTAAGTGTTCTCTCACTTTTACCGAGCACGCGTGCAACCTTTCGTGCGGCCGCACTAGCAGGGCCACCAGCACGCCTGATTGTACCTTTGTAGGACACAAGCTCCTTAATCGATGAGACTCGCCTAATAAGATTGGGGTAATCATGATAAATGGCCAAACAATAGATCTCTACCTGCGTGGTTCGGTCTAGTTTAACCCCTGAACTCAAAGCCTTATAGACCGTTTGAATCGAATAAGTTAAACGCCCAGCGGCCAGATCATCAGCGTCCTTCAATTCGCGGGTAGCATAGCGATCGGTTGTTCTACAGATCTCCGAAGCAAGCCTCAGAAGCTGCCTAGCTTGTGACGATGCAAGCTTCTCGTCGCCACGAACTAACCGGTAACGTTCAGAAAGAACTTTCAAAAACTGGACGCTACGCTCGAATTCAACTGGTAATACCGCGGTAGGCTGTCTTGCCTTCTCAACTTGTCGGCTTTTTTTGGACCTTCTGGGCATTGCAACCGAAATGCCCTACCGATGCGTACCTGACAAGCATGAATCTTAGGACATTAACCCTTGTGATATCCTCGCAGAAGCTCCGTGACTCGCGATATTGCGCTCGAGACCCCCTCGCGCGTACTCGCCCGATCTTGGCATTCAACCCGTCTTCCTAGCTCCTCTAGGGCGCGTATTTTGAGATGATCACGCTCCGGGCCAAACGCCAATTTTGCAAGTTCTGTGAGAACCCGCTCAAGAGTGATTTCGGTTCGCATCCCCGCATCCAACTGGGCTTGAGAAATCGCTCGCGCTACTTCAACATTTTTCAACAGGCGAGGCCCCTGCGAGTAGGCCGTTCGTGGGGAATAACCAGCTCTTTCGGCCGCGACCTTGGCACATCCCGAACGCAAGTATTCTTGGACGAATTGTCGCTGCCGGGAATTCAATAGGTTTCCACCACCATTCTTAGGTCCAATTAGAGCTCCGAACCAAACTTCTAGGCTTAGACTTCCCCAAAAAAACGTGAGCCAAACAGAAAAACTGTACAGAGCCCCAATGATTGCAATAAGTTAGAGTACCGTAGCCCAATTCCATGGATGCTGCATGGCACGACGATTGCACAATGATAAGATGGGGTTTATATGGAAGCAATGCGAATTCCACAAATTCAGACAGTCACAACATTTAAGAAGGACGATGAGATACTGTTGTCATGTGGTAGGGCCTTGAAGCAGATATCGGCCCGGCTAAATGCGAAGCTCATTAACTTAAACACTCCGGATGCGGCGCCCCCAGAAGCGCCCCGTGCGCTGATTCAGGGGAAAGATAGCATTGCCAGTATTTCGCTGAATCGATTTGAAATAACTGTCCGGCCTCCAGAACACGTGCAGAACGACTTACCCAGTTGTCTTGATTTCACGAGACTTCGGGTAGAGCCGTTAATGGTTGAGTTGCTTAAGGAGGTGGAGAGTTATCTTTGGCTCGGTCTAATCGTTAAGTTTCAGCACAAGCTTGCGGAAAACAATCCTGCTGTAACAGTCGTTCAACCGATTTTTGATAAGCTCATAAATGTTAAGCGGGGCAAAAGAGACCTTGCCAGTTTCCAGATGCAATTCGGTTTTGCGGAGGGTGGACTTTTTAAAAACTACATCGTAGCTGGATATGAAGTTCGCAACATCAAAGTCCCTCCTGGTCTCCCGATCGGTGCTTCTTTTCAAGTTAACCCGAAGAACATACCGATTGCGGAATCAGGGCTTGAAATTTCCATCGACGTCAACAATCGTCCTAACTCAGGAAAAGGTCAGTTTGCGGCTGATTTTAAGAGCCTATTGGAGATTCAGTCTGAAGAGCACAAAGCCTTTTTAACCCTCTTAAACATTAAGGAGATTTTGCATGACTAAACCGATGCGAAAGGACTCAATAAACGAAACGGGAACAGTCCTCCACTTTCGTCGCTCCTCGGGCAACTCGTCTTCGCAGCCATTTGTTTCGTCAAACTCGCTAAATGACGCTTTTGAACGCGGAGTTACCGCCAAAGAAGAAATGCGAGGTACGTTTATTGGTGAGATAATTGACAGGTTCGTTCAATACCTTGGCTCGCTTCCAAGCAATTCTGACCCATTTGATGCCATTTACCTCTCTGCACTTCGACCAGACACTCTCTCACGTGAGGACGTTGATACTGTTAAGCAACACTCAGGTATCGTGGATCTCTCGGACACTATAACGTTCGATGATGGTTTCGACGACTAGAGCCAACTATGTACCTGCCAACGTCAGAAATAGAAACAGCTTTGAGACAGGGAGACATTCTTTCGGGGGTACCTTCCCTGGGGGCTCTCGACATGAATAAAATCATTATCGGTCAAGGCATTAAGCCTGGAACCGACCGTTGGTCCTTCACTGAAGAGGGAAGCGCGTTAATCCCTATGATGGTACTGTCGCACTCCTGTGAAATTGATAAAGAAAATGACATTAAGCTAACAAGTATTATTCTTGCGCCCTTGCGGGATATAAATAAAATTACGCACCCAGACATGCTCGAACAACTCAAACAAAGCAACCTCATTTCGGAGGAGACCGAGCGAACTTTTCTTAAGTATTTTTATCTGGAAGCGAACGAACAAATGCCGGACTTCACCGGAGGAGCTGTGGTGGATTTCTCGAAGTGCTTTAGCATGAGAAAAACTGCTTACGACTACCTACGCGATAGAAAAATCTTGCAACTGCAACCAGCTATCGCAAACCAAATGGCCCTCAAATTATCTCTATATTTTTATCGAACTTGAAAAGGCCTGTAGCGAAGGGGGAGTTCAAAGAGCCCACTTGTCAACGATGTCATTGTAATCATCATCGTATATTGCCCAGCACTTCGCACCTGACGTGCTAATATCAGCCCGAAACAATACCCCTCTAGGCCAAGCAATTAAGAAGAAACCGAGATTTACCCTACGTTTGCCGCGGTGTTGAACATAAAACGAACGCTTATCAGGTCTATTCGTCCTATTAGTGCCACTGTGTCCATGAACTTCGTAGATTGGTAAGGGAATAAAGTTCAGCAGATAAATGACAACCTTGGCTAACCCAACGAAGGGAAACTTCAGAAGCGTGATGATGTTTTCAATCATTCACAAACCTCAATTCTATGAGCAGATCTTGGGCCAACTTGGGGCCTCGGTTCCAGTAGAATATACCATTTCTGGAAGTTCCATGCAGGTCCGACATGTGCTAAACGTGGATTCTGAAAGGATAAGCAGGCAGGCAATGATCAGCAGGCGTACTCATAACCCGAAGGTCGTAGGTTCAAATCCTACCCCCGCTACCAATTTTTTTCTTAGCCCGCCACCAACGCCTTAATGAGAAGCCTTCTGTAAAACCTATCTTTTAGAGTCTTGGGTGTTTGCAAATCCATGCGACGCAACAAACGCTCAACGTCTTCATTTAGTGGGCTACCTAGCAAACTCACTAAGGCAAAGCTCAAAAAGGCGACCTTGTCCTTAGTCAGGGCTTTTAACTTCTTAAGTGCCTTCCCCAGCCGGATCTCGTCAGGGGTGAAATCACACCCCAGTGGAAAAGCCGGGAAGAATCCCTGCTTCTTATACGGTCCCAGTTTCAGTGCCAGCGCATCCGGAAAGTTATTCTGAAATCTTCGCGGCACTTCGTAATCCTGTGACAATTTCTTTGCGCTTTTTGCTTGCTGGACCAACTCATTCTGAAATCGAGAATCTGCAATCTGAATGAGTTGCATCGCCACTTCCTCGTCCGTCTTTCCTCGCAAATCCGCAATGCCATACTCGGTAACGACGATATCACGCAGGTGACGCGGGATGGTGCAATTGCCGTAGTTAAAGACAATGTTTGATTCCAGCTTTCCTCTCTTTGCGGGCTTGGTACTTCTAAGCTGCAAAATCGACCGCGCGTCAGGAAGCTCATGCGCCATCGCGACGAAATTGTATTGCCCTCCAACACCGCTAATCTGATTCCCATCTGCAAGAGCATCTGAGCACGCACTGCCATTCAAAGTAACCTTCATGCAGGTATTGATGAAGCGTCCGTTGGTTCGTTGCAAGCGGTCGATGTTCTCATGCCCATAGAGGTGGTTAATCTGAGAAATGCGTTTCATGCGAAACAGCTTCCGCTCAGATACAGGAAGCCCCTTGAGAAAGTCATAAAATGACCTTGGGCCGAGAAAGAATCCCCCATGAGCGATGGCACCGTTTCTTAGTCTCTCCCCGACAATCTTAGTAAGATCCATCGAAAAAATATCAGGAGTGACCTTTTCTCCGTTCCCTAGCACGAGCAGACCGTCTTGCCACCTAAGACCTGCCCGGATAACTCCAAACTCCTGGAGGAAACTGAAATCCTCAAAGGATAGTATCGAGTGAATGCATTTCTCACTGTGCAAAAGCGCGAATATTTCGACCCCAAACTCCTCGCGGATCTTGCCCTGGTTGAGAAGCCTCTGCAAAATAACCGAGTCGTAGACTTTCTTTTTAAGAATGCTTTGCTTATAGAGCTCCGAAAAGCTATCCACAAGCATTTCGGTCGCTGCGAATAGGCCCTTATTAAAGGTTTCCGCACTGCCCCACTGATCAATCAACGCAAAGGAGTCCGACTCAATAGCCAAGGACTTCAAGATGTCGCGATACTTGGAGTTCTGATTTTGCCGCAAACTAAGAGCATAGACCAGGGCATCTCCCAATGAGCCGATACCGATTTGAATCTCCCCATCGTCCTTCACCAAACTCGAGGCATGAAGCCCAATAGAATAATCAACGTCAGACACCGACATCTTGGGCGGCGCAAAAACAGGGAAATCAAGGTCTCTGTTGTCTACGACAATATCGAAAAAGTCCGGAGAAACGATAGACTCGCCATACATGAACGGGAGGTCCTGATTCACTTGGGCCACCGTCACAAATTTGCGGTCGCTGGCCTTTAGCAGATCTGCGAGGTCACAAGTCAAATCGGGATTGCAACTCAAACTAAAGACCGATTTGCCATCGATCTCGCCCTTGGCGACTTGTTGGAATATGACATTCGTTCCGCGGCTAAACACATCCCGCGCAACATGCGTATAGTTCGAAGACAAATAGTTTCTCTGAGCGTAGGAGTTCCCTTTAAACTCGCCGGCTTTGAAATAGAACTCAACAATTTGGATATTGGGGGGCACGGTACCCTGAAGCCGATCTTCTTCATATAATAGATTCGGGTACTCCCCAAAAACCCGATCACTGAACGGATCCAGAAATCGTTTTTCCAGATAGCTCTTCCCGCGTGGCTTTCGCAGCGTCAACGCAGTCATGATTGTGAGACGCAGGCTCCGATCTGTCTTCGCCCGTAAGTACATCGCGTTGAGCAGGTGGTTGGGCTTACCGGCTCCTAGAGGGGAGACCAAAACCACATTCTTGCCAATTTTACCTACCAGGGCCTCAATGGCTTCATCCACACCAGAAAACTCATGCATACCTACTTATGGGCCATAACAAACCGTTAGTCAGCAAACACTTTGCTTTCTTTGGCCTTATAGCCTTGGTAGGCTAGTCTAAATGAGGTCCCCATAATGAAATACTTCCTTATGCTGATTTGCTTTAGCCTACCTTGCTACGGCGCTTTGGAAGACGAGCAGGAAATCAAAGCGATAGAAAAAGCGCACGCCGCCGTAGACTCCGTGAAAAAAGAATTCAAACAAGTGCTGATGGATGCCGTAAAAACGGGAGATCTGGAAAAAGCCATTCCCAGCTGCAAAATTAAAGTACCGAAGCCCAAACACATGAAGGTCGGACGCACGAGTCATCGCCTACGCAACCCAAAGAACGCACCACCTGAGTGGACGAAATCCTATTTAGAAAAATTTTCAAAAGCAAAACCTGAAGACATCCCAAAGTACGTCATCACGTCACTTGGGAAAAATCAGTATGGGTATGTTCAACCCATTTTTGTGGAGCCCATCTGCCTCAATTGCCATGGTCGGTACGTGGCCAAAGACGTCAAAGCAGCCATCCGCAAGGAATACCCCCAAGACATGGCCATCAATTTTGACGTTGGCGACTTTCGGGGCCTTATCTGGCTTGAGTTTGAGAACTAGATGGCGCGAAGTTCAACTGACGGCAATCGGCTCTCGTAAGTAGCGCTTTGACCTCCTCGTCACTCGTTTGTTCAAAGTTCTCGTACCATCTCCCGACGGCCCCAAAGTCCGAGGGGGCGATGGCGCAAACAACGTCGTCCGCCACAAGCCCCAACGAAACCAGCGCGTCTTTGGAAATCACGGGAGCCGCCGCCACGATACGGGTGGGGTTGAACGTGCGCACGGCCTTCACGGCGACTTCCATGGTCGCCCCCGTTGCAATCCCATCGTCCACGAGGATGACGGTCTTGCCTTCTAACTCCAGGGCTCCGCGGTGGGCCGCGTACGCTCGCTCCCGCCGAAGCAGTTCAATCCGTTCTCTTTTTATAACCGGCGTCAGATCCGCCTCGGAGAGGTAGAGCTGATCAAGCAGCTCGCGGTGCACCACCATCGCCCCTCCTGAGGCAATGGCCCCGACTGCCATTTCGGGGTAACTTGGGGCTCCGATTTTGCGCACGACGAATACGTCCAGAGGGACTTGCAGGTGGTTTGCTACCTCAAAGGCGACGGGCACGCCCCCTCGGGGTAGACCAAGAACCACCACATTGGGATTCATCTGGTATTGCTGCAAACGAGCCGCTAATTCCACACCCCCCTCTTTGCGGTTTACAAACACAGAGAACCTCCCTGTTGGTCTTTACTGTCCACAAAAAATGCAACGATGGTGCCACTTTTCCACGCCGTGAGAAGGCCGTAGCGCTCCTTTTTCGAGACACTTGTTCCACCTTGTTGAGACATTTTGGCACACTTTAACGCGGACTGAGACAAATTATAGGCAAGTCGCGTGGCACCCCCTTTGCTTCGTATTTCATTGCCTATTGAGGAGGTTGATGTGGCCACACAAAACAACGAGCTAGGTTTAGGATCGCATTACAATAGAAAACGGTGGGTAGTCGTAGGGGACGCCTCTCGCTTTATCATCTACGAGAAGCGAACGCACCGAGATATCAAAGAACTAAGAAGTTTTTCGAATCCCGCTGCACACAATAAGATCTCAGACCTGATGAGTGATCAGCCCGGGAGAGGCTTTGCTCGCAACCGCCGCCAAGTAAACGCCGGCGTACCACGCCACGCGTACAGCTCTGAACAAGATCCCAAAACACACGCGCTGGAAACGACGGTGAAGGACGTCGGGCAATTTCTAGACTCCGCGTGCAGCCAACACAAATTTGATGATCTTATTTTCGTGATGGATGGGAAGCTGTCAGGCTTTCTAAAAGAAAACCTGGGCAAGAGCACTCGGGAAGCTTTGCTCGCCACGCACGACAAAGATCTAGCTTGGCTCGAAGGGCAGGGACTCAAATCCCGTCTAGAGAGTCTCCTAAAGTACAATTAAGGGTGGCGGTAAAACCCCAAACGATCGGCCACAAACCGGTTGAGGCGCACCAAATCCAAACCCGAAGCACGAATGGCTGGACTGCCCATGTTGACGAAAAAGACATCTGAGGGATCGGCAGTATGATACCCAGGAAAAGGGCGCCCAGTCGCAAGCGCATGCAGAGCGCCAGATTGGATCACTAACTCCTGTGCCCAACTCCCTACTCTTTCACCGCGGTACAGCGGCGGTTCCAATCGTTCATTTAGATCACGAACAAAAGCGTCGAGACTGCCGTATCCCAACTGCCTGACATCCTCATAAAAGCTGCCCTGCAACTGGAATTGCGAATCCCCGTCAGTATTTCCCGTATTGGAAAGAGCTGCGGCGAGTTCAAACCCCTGTGGGTACGGATTTAGAGCGATGGCCTCTGCCACCTGCTGTAAGAGGTTCTCGCGATCCCGCACCCGAACATCGGCTCGCCGTACCGGCTGAGTCCCCCCCTCGCCGGGA
>JAGQZV010000065.1 GCA_020435295.1 Bdellovibrionales bacterium
TCAGCCATGAATTCGGCGCACCACGCGGACATGGATCCGAGAAGAGAGTTTGTACAATGAATGTTCATGAGAGCATGGCAGTGAGCAGAACATTCCGAGTCCGACAACCCCGAACAGGCTCTAGCTTCGCAACAGCTTTCCGCTTCCTCAATGGTCTGCAGCCCTCCGCAAGCTCCACCGTTGGCCGTACGGGGTGCAGTGCCCGGTCCCACCGCCCTAAGTTCCGAGCTCGCGGACTCGCCCGTAACTCCGCGCGCAAACAGATTGCCATCGGCTACACTTTCGTCATACTGACCGCAACCAAATAGCCACAATTGCAACCCAAGAACGAATGCCACTTGGACATACCTGATAGGTTTTCTTGCTTGATTATTCTTCATGACTGACTCCTAAGAAAGAAGGTTAAGCTTGGCTGAGGTACGTTGAGCGATGACCGGTTGAATACGTGGGTGTCACTGCCCTAGATTGCAACCCTCGTTCCACCGTTGGAATACGTAGAAGCCCTTGAAAACACTGACAATGGACCGACTAAGGTGTCCGCAAGCTTTGATCATCTCAAGCCCAACGGGAGTGGAGAGCGGCGCAACGGTAAGAACTTCGGGGGCTTAGAGGCAGACTAAGGTTGGGACAGTCATTCCAAGGGGGAAATCATACCTGGCTTCAGATAAGCCATTAAAATTACATGGGTATTTTGTGTGGTGGGTTCCGGCACTGGTTACGCTGCTACTCGCGCGAAATCCTCAGGAAGGTACCAGCAAGCCCCGAGCAAGTCGCCTACTATCCCCAGGGCGTCTCGCTGGGTCCCCTGGCTCAGCCTCAGACTAAGCCCTTCATACTCCCCGAGAATCAATGATGCATACACGTACTTGCGGCCCCTGGCCAGCCAGCGTGCAACCGCACTCAATACCAGAAGCTCCTTTTCAATTGAAGGCAGTTTTCGTAGGTTTGTGAGCACAGATTCCAAACTCTGGATGCGGATAAAAAACGGGATTTCAAAGTCGTAAAGTTCTTTCAGCGTGTTGGTCGCCATGAGAAGAACTCGATACTTCTTCTTTTCCTTTTGAATTCTTCCCCCGAGTTCGCTCGCGGACTTGAAGCGCGCCAGCCACTTCCTATCGCTTACACCGCGCGACCACAAGAAAGCGTCAAGAACATAGCTTGGGCTATTATGCGATTTTCGGCGTCGCACCAATGTTATCAGATTCGTGAGGTCGCCGTTCTCGCGAACGGAAAAAAGCTCCGTCTCCCAGGCAAGTTCATTGCGCTTCTGAAGATCTAAGTCGGGCCGCCCTTGTAGCTCAACCAGAAGCCGCTTCGCCTCGGAAACCTCTCCCCCAAGACGCAAGAGCCGGATACGTTGCATGCAGGCGCGAAAGCGATTGTTCACAGAGAGTTCTCCAAACTCCGCTTTCTCCAGATATTTTAGCGCAGGAGTAGTCTGCCCCATTCTGAACGCACGGACGCCGGAAGATAGATTCTGCAGATCGCGGTTTTCAGTGGCCAGTTGCCCGGTCACTTGAAAAGCCGTTTGTTGCTGACACACCGAACGCCATACTTCGCCGCGAGACCAAGCTAGATGACTAAGAAGCAGGTGAACATCACGCCAGAGGAAGGAGAGATTTGCCCCCTTTTGCGGAATTTGCTGCGTTTGCAAAAGCGCAAGCAACACCTGCTCGAACTTGCGGACGGTATCGCGATCGAAGAGTGGCTGGCGGCGCTCGTAGCTTAGCGCGTAAAAGGTATACACAAAGCGCATCTGTTGAGCCAAACTCCCCGGAGCGTCTTGCAAGTCAATAATGCGCCGAGTAATGTGCTCGCGAAGCGCCGCGCGATCTCCTATAGACTCAAGTTCTTTTTTGACTTCCCGGCGAACCCTATTGATGCTGGTTTCTCTCCAGGGATGGCTGTAAGGAAAAGACTTCATGCGGTGCATCACAAAGCGACAAGGTGGCTTTCACACTTTTATCGGTACAAATCAACAAAAGACTTATTGCTGGTTGGTATAAAGGCTCGAGACTTCACTGGCTGTGAGCGCACGTTCCCAGTAGGCAAACTCATCCATACTTCCTTCCCAACTACCCGATGTGCCCGTTCCCAAGGCAAAATTCAAGGAGCTCGCCCGCCAAGGCAGAGCAGTATTCTCGTCGAGAGTCATACCGCCGTTCACGTACGCTCGGAATTGGTTCTGCGTCACATCCCAGGTAATCACAACGTGTAACCACGCTTCTGGAGGTAGGTTCCCAATGACTTTATCCTCGTAGGAAGTTCCATCGGCGAATCTCAATACCAACTTTCCCGTAACAACATCGCCTAGCAACTCAACACCGGAATTGGGGATTTGATGGACCGATGCAAAGACTGTCATGAGGTCCGGCGTCGCAGCTTCGCGCCGAACCCAAAGCGCAAGACTGCCGCGATCCGTAAAGTGTGTGATATTGAGCGCCACATTTGTTGTCTGTCCGGCGAAAAAGCGAAGCCCTCGCTCGATTTTGCCTTGGGCCGTACAATTTGTTCCAAAATCGGTGTGGAGCGTGCCGTGACTCCCGCCTCCTGAGCTATCTGTGATCTGACTCAGATTGCTCGCTCCAAACTCATCCAAATGCAGAAGCATCTTGTTATTGGACATGTTGAACCAAGATTCCGTCGATCCCGCGTCGGGAAGTTCCAATCCAAGTACTCTTGACAGGGAAAAAAGCTGAGAGGGGGAGGCTAAATCGGAAACTGCCGCGGAAGGAAGCGAAGAGCTTGCAGAGGACACCCGGATCACATCGTGCTCGGGCTCTGTCGGGTGGACCGAAACCACAAGTAGGCCTGACTCTTCCGGAATGACCGCATTAAAGCCACCGTTGACCACTTCATAAATTGGACCCCGCTGGCTACCGGGAACGGTTTGAGCATCGGTGGTCGACTTGCCAATTTCTAGTGCCTGGGTGGCACTAATCAAATGAAGTGTGGCATAGGCAACGCTGCTTCCCGCAAGATCAACACCACCTTCAGAGACGTTGACGTGAACCTCTCCGCTCTGCACTTGAATAGCCACATGATCGAGATTAATGCCCGGTCGCCTCAACCATGAAGGGAGGTCCTCGAGCTCATCTTGTGGTCCACCAGCCGGGTGACAAGATGTGAGCATGAATCCCGCAAGCAATGCCCAGATAAAGAAGTTTTGTGATCTAAGAGTTCGAAAGTTCACAAATACGATCCGCATTAGTTTTCGTTGGAAACGGTAATACTATTAAGTATAGCGCGGTACCCCTAGCCCAAATGTGAAGAAAATTTCACAATTGCCAAAGCGGACCTTCTATCATCTACAACCCAGCGGCACGATATTTGCCCTAAGGTATGGCGTCACTTTGTGAAGGGGGGCGAACGGGATAAATCTTGTTTAGTTTGCCTGTCTTGCGACAGGAAGCTTGCACAAGCCCTGGGGCGGAACATCTAAAGCCGCATTAAATTTGGCGGACATGTTTTGGTAAGCGAGTAACGCCGTGAGCTCCACGATTGCATCATCACTTAGAAAAGTGCGTAAGTGTGCAATGTGTGCATCGCTGACCTGCTGGCTAGAGTCCGTCATCGCATCGGTGTAAGCAAGCGCCGCTTTCTCTTCCGGGGAAAAAAGCGGGCTCTGCTTCCAGGAATCAAGCGCATCGACTTTTTCGGCAACGCCTGCGTTTTCCATAAAAATAGAAACGTTAAGATCCACACAGAAGGAGCACCAATTCAGCTGGCTAACCCGGATCATGACTAAGGAGCGGACGTCGGGTGGGAGCAAAGACTTTTTTCGCATGAAGTACTTAAACATCAGCAGGAACAGAGCTAAAAGTCGTGGGTGGCGCCCCCAGAGCATCGTCGGCTGGAGGATAGCGTGGTATTTCTTCTCCTGGCCACGGAACAGCTTACGAATCCAGAAGGGGTATTTAGTGGTCGGTTTTGGTTCAACTCTCACAAAAGTATTTTACCACTTAATGAGTGGGGTGGACGACCAATTAATGGCGTGTTTTAGTTTTACAAGTGTCAGTTAATGATTAGACTAGTTTTGTGTGATCGGACAAGTCGTCAATTCAGACTCCGACTTTTTGATCGCTATAAGCTTTTCACGCCAACTCATTTCTAGAAACACTTTTGCCCGATCTATAATTCTATTTTTATTCGCGTATTCGTACCCACCAATTTCAAACAAAAATGCGGCCTTAGAAACCTGATCGATGCTCACGTGTGCGCCGAGTAGCGTTTTGTTATGCGTTAGCCCGCCCACCTAAAGTATGCGGCAAACTTTTGGTTGAACTCGCGATCTGCTGACACAGCTTTGAACTCTGGAACGCGCATAAGATCACCTAAAACACTTACGTGACGATGACGTCCCACAACAGTTGAACTTTTTTGACCCCCGCAACCGTGCACCAGAGCTGCTAGTATCGTGAAGAGGGCGATTTTACTTTTCATTACTCCGTTTCGACGCAACGACATGACCCGCCTTTTTGAGAGCTTCGGCAGCTCTTTGTAATTGGTTAGATTTTACCAACAAGTAATCCGTATCAAAGGTTGAAATAGCAAAGAGGCTAACGCCTTTTTCCGCGAGAGGGGCGGCTAGAGAGGCGAGTATTCCGGTCAGGCTAAAATCAAGGGGGCCCGCCACCTTCAAGCACCGCCAGTCACGTTCCGCTTTGATGCCTGGGGGAACATCTTTCTGTTCACATACAATCGAAAGCTCATCTGCGGTTTTGGAGACTGAGAAAAAGGGACTCTTTATCGCCCAATTGGGAATCGCACTTTGGGCATCCAGTCGGCATATAGCGAACAAGTCAGGAATAATCTCTAATGTGAGGCTCATGGCTTCTTTTTAAGTACTTCCAACGGTCCTGAAAAGCCAGTAATCTACATACTTCCGCACTCGCCCACTTGCCGTCCCAACAAACGAGCTTGGCGACCCCTTGCTCGATGCGTTAATATCCTTGGTATGTCGGAACCAACGAACTGCCCCAAGTGCCAATCGGAAAGCATCTATCCAGAGAGTGGAATGTGGATTTGCATGGAATGCGAAAATGAGTGGAGTGCGGACGCAGAAACGGATTCGATTTCGGAGGGCGCGACACCAGAAGAGGGAGTCAAAGACGCTTTCGGAGTAATTTTAGCTACCGGCGATTCCGTAACCGTGATTAAGGACCTCAAGGTAAAGGGTGCGGGCTCTGTGGTCAAAATGGGAACCAAGGTGAAAAACATTCGGCTTGTGGATTCAACAGACGGGCACAATATCGCGTGCAAGATCGACGGAATAGGCGCAATGAATTTGAAATCTGAGTTTGTAAAGAAATCGTAGCCGGCCAAGTCCAAGGAGACCGTAAGCATGAAACCACTTTTGCAACCCATCAAGGCCGGCGCTCTTGAGCTAAAGAATAGAATTGTCATGTCTCCGCTTACGCGCAGCCGCGCTACGGGAGAGGATGGCAGAACTCCCAATAAGTTGATGGAACAATATTACGTGCAGCGCGCATCGGCCGGCCTAATCATCAGCGAGGCGACAGCGGTCACTCCCATGGGAGTGGGTTACGCAAACACTCCGGGCATCTGGTCTGAAAAGCACGTGGAGGGGTGGAAAGCTATTACCGATGCCGTGCACCAGTGTGGTGGCAAAATGGTTCTGCAACTTTGGCATGTAGGGCGAATTTCTCACCCGATGTTTTTAGACGGAAAAACCCCTGTCTCCGCAAGTCCCATTGCAGCCATCGGGCACGTAAGCTTAGTCCGGCCGAAGGTGGACTACGTCACCCCCCGAGCCTTGGAGCTCTCTGAGATAGACGACGTTGTTGAGAGTTACCGCAAGGGCGCTGAAAACGCGAAGCTTGCCGGGTTTGATGGCGTTGAGATTCATGGAGCCAACGGGTATTTGTTGGATCAGTTCCTTCAGGATGGGTCCAATAAGAGGACCGATCAATATGGTGGCAATATTGAGAATCGAGCGCGGTTGATGCTTGAGGTGACAGACGCGGCAATTTCGGTATGGGGTGCGGACCGGGTTGGCATGCATTTGGCGCCTAGAGGAGACGCTCACTCGATGGGAGATTCGGATGCAGCAAAGACCTTCGGCTATGTTGCGGAGCAGTTGGGGTCAAGAAAGATCGCCTTCTTGTGCGCCCGTGAATACGTTGGCCCCGGTAGCCTGGGCCCTAAGCTGAAGCGTTTGTTTGGGGGTGTTTATATTGGCAATGAGAATTTCGACTTCCGCGGCGCCGAAGCCGCGCTTAGCCGTGGGGATGTGGACGCCGTGGCTTTTGGAAAGAGCTTTATCGCAAATCCGGATTTGGTGGAGCGATACAAACTCGATGCCGCACTCAATACGCCCGATGCCACGACTTTCTATACTTCTGGCAGCGCAGGCTATACGGACTACCCAAGTTTGGGCAATACGGCGTAGGGCAAGAACGGAGTAATAAACCAGCACGACGTTCCCGCAGCTATACTCAAAACAGCTAGGACAGCTGCAAAGGCACCCTTTTTCAGTTTTCCGGCTTGAAGAGGCTGGGAAAGCAAGAGAAATAAAAATTAATGGCGGGCCAATTGGGCGAAACTCGAACTTTTTTCGTCCACCGTCTATCTTCTCGTAATTCCAGATAAACCGGTACTCCCGCTATACAAAAGCAGGAATTTCGTCCACCAAAAATACGTGGTTGAGGGGCTTTCTATCGCCCAAATTGCTGCCGAGATTTTTTCGTCCAAAGAGGCTGTCCGGGTTTCTCTTAAGCGATTCAATATCCCCGTCCGAGAACCCCACAAGCCCCATCATGGCCGGGTGTCCGAGCCCCGCTATGGAACAAAAATCCGGTCTGGCCGGGCGGCTCCCCATTTGGCGGAACAGCAGATGATCGAGAGTATCCGCGAGCTTCGCAGCCAGGGTCTCACACTCCGAAAAGTCGCAGAGTTACTTACCAGGATGGGCGTGCCTACGAAGAAAAGAGGAAAGGCCTGGCATCCAGAAATGGTAAAACGTGTTCTTGCCCGTAGTTGACCGGACTCGAATTTTGGAGTCCAAGCGCGCTAAAATAACTCTTGAAAACTACATATTAAAGTGTCTTTAGGTAATTTGCCAGGTTACCAAGATGTTGTTTACCGCCTTCTATTGCAGAGTACTTCTTATCTACTCTTTCAAGTTCTTCTTTGCTTGGGAATATTTGTTCCATCATCAAATTGGTTCCGCCCCCCATGTCTTCAAAGTATATTCTTGATTCAAAATCTACGTCTTTGTCGCCCTCACCGTCACCTAGCATAGTCAGAAAAATATGATGAGGTTTTTTTATATCTAGGAACTGAACTCTATTCTTAAAGTTATGCCCATCGGGTCCGTGCATAATGTATTCCCATATTCCGCCATTCTTAAAATCTAAGCTTTTTGTGGTTATGGTAAACCCATCCGGTCCCCACCATTTAGAAAGGTGTTCAGCTGACGACCAAACCTCAAATACAATATCAATGGGAACATCAAAATGTCTTTTATAGGTGACTTTATTGTTTTCAATGATTGTTTCGACATTACTTTTTGCCATGCGACCTCTCCGACTTTATTTTTAATAAATACGCATCTAACTTATCCAAGCGCTTATTCCATAGTTTTGTTATTTCGATCAACCATTGCTCAACTTCATTTATACCTGAGTCACTAATGGAATAGATGCGCTTCTGGGCCTCTTTTTTCATATTAAGGACCCTTGCTTCTCTTAAAACTTTCAGGTGTTGAGAAATAGCTGGAGGGCTAATCTCAAAGTTTTCACTTATTTCGGTAGAAGTGAGTTCGCCTCTCTTGGCAACTAACCTCACAATCTCTCTTCTTGTATCATCAGCAAGTGCAGCAAAAGCGTTCATAAATATATTATGAACCAATTACTTAATTAAGTCAATTCTTAATTATATAGTATAAATAGCCCATTTTGACCTCAGGTGTTTTTGAGATCTCTTCGGCGCACTGACCCAATCACAATATCGTCCGCATCGTCCGATTCGGACGAGGTTTTCCGATGTAAGTAATTGAAATTATTGAAAGTAATGGCGGGCCAATTAATTTTTTCGTCCACCGTGTATCTTCTCGTTATTCCAGATAAACCAGTATTGCCCCTCTACAAAAGCCGGAGTTTCGTCCACCAAAAATATGTCGTTGAGGGGCTATCCTTAGCCCAAATTGCAGCCGAAATTTTTTCGTCCAAGGAGGCGGTTCGTAATGCTTTGAAGCGATTCGGCATCCCACCCCGGGTACCGCACAGGCCCCACAACGGCCGGGTATCCGAGCCTCGTTATGGGGTCAAAATCAGTAATGGCCGTGCCTCTCCTCACTTGGCCGAGCAGCAGATGTTCCAAACCATTAGTGAGCTTAGGCGCCAAGGGCTCACCCTTAGAAAAATAGCGGAAATTCTCACCTCCGTGGGTGTTCCCACGAAGAAAAGGGGTAAAAGCTGGCACCCACAAATGGTTAAACGGTGTCTTAGGTAGAACTAGCCTTCAGCTTCGAAGCCTTCAAACGATAACTCTCAACAGCTTCAACGAGAATTTGCTCCGTCTCTTTCCGTCCGAGGGTTTTGTTGACCACGACCGGGCTCTTCTCCAGGAGCTTGTAGTCCTCGAAAAAACGACGAATCTCCTGCATACGGTGGGGCGGAAGTTCCTCGATTTCGAGATAGTCAGCGTATTCGGGATCATCGACGTGGACCGCTATAATTTTGTCGTCTTCCTTACCCTTGTCCACCATCCGAATGGCTCCAATGGCTCTTGCGTTCACCAAAGCCATGGGGACAATCGGCTCTTGTCCGAGAACAAGCACATCCAACGGATCGTCGTCAGGGCAATAGGTTTGGGGGATAAACCCGTAGTTGGCCGGATAATGAACACTACTGTATAGGACTCTATCCACTCGGAGAAGCCCTGTGAGTTTATCCAACTCGTACTTGCACTTACTTCCCTTGGGGATTTCAATTACCGCACGGAAACTCTCCAGCACATTTTCGCCAGGACTTACATCATGCCATGCATTCATACAGGCTCCTTTTCAAGGGTAATTCCTTTCGGACCCATTTGTTAGGTACCACGAACCCAAGGCAGTTGTCGCTAGAACGCTCGGTACTATCAATGAGAATACCCACCCTCTGGGCGGTCGAACTACCCTAACTACTCGTTGTTGATTAGCTGAACATGACGTGGAGCAACTTCCCGTGGAAGCCGAATCCAGAAAGTCGTTCCCCCACCGGACTGGCTTTCTACTCCCACGATTCCCTGTTGTGCGATTACGGCTCGGTGAACGATTACCAGCCCGAGTCCCACTCCACCGCTCTTTTCACCTATGATGGGCTGAAACAGCTCCTTCTGACGCTTTCGGGAGATCCCCTGGCCGGAATCCGTGATTGTAAAGGTAACTTCTGATGAGTTTACGCTGGCTTCAACTCGGACAAATCCTGATGAGACGTACTTAACAGAGTTTTGAATCAGATTTCCAAAGGCATCGATAAAGAGATCCGGATCAAGTTTCATGCGAAGATTTGGGTCAATCAGATTATCAAGCTTTAGTCCTTTTCTTTCGGCGTCGTACCGGTGGTCACTCATGATCTCTTCTACCAACTCAAAAGGCGAAAGCGATTCAGGGCGAACGGGAATCTCATCAATCTCAAATCTCTCCAACCGCATTACACCGTTTGTCAGCAAGAGCAGGCGATTGATGCTCCTCCGGAGACGATCAACTGTCTCCGGATTCAGTGTGGCGAACCCGCTTTCTAGGAGGTCAGTCTGACCGGAAAGAACCGAAAGGGGGGTGCGCATTTGATGGGCGATGGCTGCTAGATAGTCACCCCGTTCCCGTCTGACTCGCTCGGCCTGAAACTTGGAATATCGTCGAACTGACTCCGCGGTCAGTTCAAAAATAGCCTTATAAAAGTAGGTAAATTCGTCAAATTTCACTGCGAGACCACGTTCTTCAATCCAATCGCGGACTGTCGTGACGACCACCTGATAACTGTGAACCAATTCTTCTATGGGTATCTCTTGAAGCACGCGTTCCTCGGGTTCGAGTCTGCTCTCAAGTTTCCACATTTCACTCGTTTGTTCTTGGTTTGATGCCTTTCTTAGTTCGTTTCCGATAAATAGAAGTTGCTTGGGTAAGTGATTCTTCAAGACGCGTTCGGAGAGTTCATTCTGGGGATCGCATGCCGTCCGCCACACTTCGTACCAGCGCTGTACGATCAAGTCGCCGTGCTCAACAAGTTCTTTACCCAAGATAGACATCGCGGGAAAGATAAGTCATTTGTCTTGACTTATCAAGTCAGCGCGTCAGCCGAACTGTGTTCGAATTGGGCATTACGTCTTCGGCTTATTAGAGAAATGCAAGCTCTGCGACAGGCGCGGCTTACTTGAGCTGAAAATATTCCTTACACTATCGCTCATACTATCAAGGAGTTGGCTAGGCACTCCGTTTCACTAGGTTATTTCACTGGCTATTGGTGTCGAAACAGCCGATACTAGCTATGTCACTTCAGAAGACCTCTGAGCATGGTGCTCTCCGATTTTCTTTACTGGCACCACACACCTTTTCAGGAGGTCTATTGTGAGTAAAAGAATTTATATTGGCAATCTTGCCTTTTCCGCGACCGAGTCCTCAGTTAATCAACTCTTTTCCGAGTACGGTAAAGTTAACTCCTGTCAGCTTATTACTGATCGAAGTACGGGCCAATCCAAAGGATTTGGCTTTGTTGAAATGGATAGCGCTGAAGATGCGACCAAAGCTATTTCAGAGCTGAACGGTCATGACGTTAACGGGCGTAACATTAAAGTCAACGAGGCCAATGCTCAAACGTCACGTTCTAACGGAGACACCGTCATACATAAGCGAGCGGGTTTTTCAGGTGGCAAAAGTCGCTACGAAAGAGCACAACGACCCATACGCGGATACTAAGAATTTTACGGGACCATTCATCATTGGGCCTTTTGGGTCGGATGACATGGTCCCGTATTTGAGATTCACAACAGGAAACTCATTTATGCGAACTACAAAACAATACTCAGCAAACTTGAAAAACAGCAGGTGGACTTATGCAATGGTTACGTAACTACCGCCAACTCCGGGTACCCCAAGAGTCCAGGGGCATACCCTACCTACTCTTGATCTTCGTTTTACTTGCTTTAACTACAATCGGTTTACCGCTAGGCAGCCCCCAGCTGGCCATCTTCGTCCTGGCATTACCTCTGGCAATCGTAACCATCCGGCGACTGTTGGCGCGGCCTGGATTTCTGCTGCGAGTCCCGGAGGATTAGTCATGGACTACCTATTACTGTGTGTTTTGGGCTTGCTCGGGAGTTACGGTCTAAATATCTTGTACGTATCGGTATTCTATCATCGTGCCCTTACTCACCGGGCGGTAACAATCCAACCATGGCTAAGAAAAATTGTATTGGAAACAGGCAACTGGGTCACGGGTATTGATCCCAAAGGGTGGGTCTGCATGCACCGACTCCACCATAAATACTCAGATACCAATCGAGATCCCCATAGCCCTTTGACTAGCGGAATATGGAGAGTTCTGCCGATGCAGCTGCATTCCTATAAGCGTGCTTTGCGAGGGCTTGTAGTAGGGGATCGTAAATACACTTCAATGGTACCCGACCTAGACTTTCCGGTGAGTTGGTTGAATAGGAGAAAAGTCTGGTACCTTCCCTATGTGTTACACGCCTTTCTTGCCATATGCGTAGGAGTCTTCTTTCAGGCTTGGCTACTGGCCGCTTGCTATTGGCTAGGAATGATGAGTCATCCTGTTCAAGGCTGGATGGTCAATGCGCTTTCCCACCGATATGGATACCGAAACTTCGCCACGGACGATCATTCTAAGAACAACCTCATGGTGGCATGGCTCGTATTCGGCGAAGGTTTTCAAAACAATCACCACCACAACCCAACTGCCGCGAATTTTGCCGTGAAATGGTGGGAAATTGATCTGGGGTACGCACTTACCTGGACCCTCATTCGCCTAGGTTTGCTGCAACGAGCTTCAGTTGCTGGATTTCCCAAGATAGGTAGTTGGCAATGAGACTTCAATAAGTACCGGAGTTACTCAATCCATTCAAATTTAGATCTTTCGGTCATCTACGCAGTAGAACTCCGCAATCCACACAGTATTTATTTCCCTGCTTCAGTCGCAATGTGTGATGTTCCTCGTTGCACTTCTTGGAATTCACTTTCTGGTTCACTACCTCCCCGCACGAGGGGCAGAACCGGACTGGTGCGTTGCCCCGTCGGTGATTCATATTTTCACAGTGTTGTCTCGACATAATGGTCCCATTTTATCGGCGACGGTGAGCGAGTCTTTCCCGTGCAAGTATTAGCCCATGGGAAGGGTCGTAGGGAGAAAGGCCAATGGTGACCCTGTCTCCCACGATGACTCGAATGTGGAACCGTCGCAAGCGTCCGGAGAGCCTCGCACGTATCTCGTGGCCATTCGCCAATTTGACGGAAAACTGGCTTCCAGTGTTCGCACTCGTTATTACGCCCTCGACTCTTACTAAATCGTCACGGCTCATGATACCTCCCGGCGTGAGGCAGTCGTATCTGGTAATGGAATGGAGCAGTAATGTCAGTAACCGCCGCGACCACCGCGGCCGCCACCTTTCGTTTCCCGGTCACGTGCTTCGTTGACCTTCAATTGCCGACCCTCCAGCTCTTTTCCGGACAGAGCAGCAATGGCGCCCTGAGCCTCGTCGTTGGTGGACATTTCCACGAAAGCAAAACCTTTGGATTGCCCGCTATCTCGATCAGTGATGAGGTTGCAGGAATCAACGGTTCCGTGCTCAGCGAATAGGTTCGTGACGGATTCTTCGGTAGTGGTGAAGGCGAGGTTTCCTACATAAATTTTTTTTCCCATTTAGTGACCTCCTTGAGGTGTGTGGGGCTTTAGAAAAATCAGTGAGCCCATTGCCCAGAGGTCTTCCTAGGATCATTTTAACATTACGGGGTTTTGCGCCAAATAGATACAAGATTATGTGTAATCGGAAAAACAGTCGAGAAATGGGGAACTCGGCGTTGAGCAATAGAAAACCGTTGAGGCTCAGTCACCTGAAAAGAGTTTTTCCCCCTTTGTTCTCCTAAGTACCCTCCCTTTCGGAAAAAGATTCAATATGTGGGGTGCTATTCGCTGTGGAAAAGACTAGACTAGAACTCTAATTTAGAAGACCCCTGAACATGGTGTTCATCGATTTTCTCGATTGGAACCGTTACCTACCGAGGGATGTCTTCAATGAGCCAAATAAACTACTACCGAAACGCGGTCTATCGTCAAGCTAATGGAATCCGAGGGTGTTGTCGTTGATTCATCCCAACTCAGCCAATCGGTAAATAGTAATAACAACCTTCGACCGCTTACCTATTCGTTCTTTGGTATTAACTAAGTGCGTGTGCGTGGTTATCCACGATCTTGATGAGGTGGTTTAATGAACGGACGATTACTTCAGATGAATTCGGGCACAAAGCTCCTAAGCAATCTAAGACAAAAATGGAAAACCTTCCTATGGGAAGTCTGGTCCCTTTGGTTAAATCCGAAGCCGGCAGTACTTAGAGAGCGGAGGCTTTAGATTTTGGGAAAATCAATAGGATTGCCGTTGATGCATAAGGAACGGGGAGAGAAAAGGGATTTTCTCCCTGCGTTTGTCAGGAATTTGCCCAGTTACGGGGCTCGCGAGATCGTTCTGGAGGAGGGCTATGGTTCGGGAATGGGCTATTCAGAGGATGACTATGCTCGGATTTCCCCTGTTGTGCGTTTTGGTACCTATGAGGAATGCCTCAGCCAGGAAGTTGTTTTAGTACTGCGATGTCCGGATGAGGCGGCCATCCGCAAAGTGAGAAAAGGCTCCGTTCTCTTTTCAATGCTGCACTATCCAACTCGTCCAAGCAGAGTGGCTTTGCTAAGAGAATTAGGAATCGACGGTGTGTCGCTTGATGCAATCGTGGGAGACCAAAATCGTCGGCTGGTGGAGGACTTAAATACAGTGGGATGGGTAGGAGTCCGTGCGGCGTTTGAACAATTGGCGAAAAGTTACAGTTGCTACTATCGTGCCGGACGTCGTCCAATTCGAGTCACTTTGATCGGTGCGGGCTCGGTCGGTGGCTTCGCTCTCCGAGCGGCTACTCACTATGGCGACCCTAATCAGAGAAAACAAATGGTGGAGGAAGGAAAGCGCGGGGTTGAGATCCTGGTATGCGATTACGATCTTTCTACGGATGAAAATTACATGCTGACCCGCTTGGAGCACACCGATATTTTGATCGATGCAACCTACCGAAGAGATCCTTCTGTACCAGTTTGTGAGAACTCCTGGATAGGAGCCCTTCCGCAGCACGCCGTGGTATTGGATTTAGCAGCCGATCCCTACGATTTTGAGGTGAATCCACCCTTACTCAAGGGACTCGAAGGAGTCCCTGAAGGAAATCTCGATCAATGGGTTTTTATGACAGACGATCCCGCCTACGACCGACTGGATAAGAGGGTGAATAGCAAGAACCGTCGTATTGCCCTGAGCTGCAATGCCTGGCCGGGAGTCGCACCAAAGGACAGTATGAGAGTCTATGGAAAGCAAGTCTCACGTTTCATGCCTTTCCTCCTGAAAAAGCTTCCGGCTGAACTCAATGCGACCTCTGGTCACTATTATGAACGCGCACTGGCACGAGCTTATCTTCAGAGATGGAGCCCATAGTGTCCGCTACTGGCCTAGTAACCCGGGACGTGAAACCTTCGCAGACTTTTGTAACTGTACCAGGTGCGCTGGAGTGAGGAGTGCCCCATCCACACGCTGATATTCTCCAGTGTCTGACCTTTCGAGAGCATCAGGTCCGTGAACCCTTTCCGGCCACCGTAGGTGGTGACGCCTTTCCCAAAGTAGCGCTTCATTGTCTTGAGTATTGGTCGTCGAAACGTCCCGTCTCGAATGATTCGTAGACCAAAACGCTGTTCTTCGAAGAGTATCGGAATGGGTTTCCATCGATCCTCAGGGGGTAACGCTACGATTTTCGTCTGAAACACCCAAAGTATTTCCCGGCCATTTGCTAGCGTCTCTACACGCCACATTTCTGTCTGGCGTAGCTGATCAATCACTTTGGGCCTTAGGCCGAACCACACAGACAAATGAAGCCAATTCAGATTTCGTCGGTTCAGCCCTAGCTTTGCTGCCTTCTCCAGGGTTTTAGGTGTGATGTGCTTTGAGGCTCTCGATACCCCTTTTTGCTTTGAGTAATTTGCATCCAGGAGGCGCTGGCGTTCATATCCCTTCGGCATCGGGACTGGCAAAAATGGACGCCCCAGTTTTCGGCAGATAAAAAACCCCCACAGGTTTGCGTATCGCAACACTGAATTTAAGTAGCGAAGACTCATTTGTTCTGAGTGGAAGTAGTCGTAAATACGGTGGGTGTGGCAGAACCATTCTGAGGGTTCAATCCCCACCGCTACAATCATCTTCTGAGAGGCTCTCCAAACCGTATAGGAGCGTGTGTTTTTTCTTAAGCCTTGCATGGTTTGACTGTCTCTTTTGCGGATAAAACGAAGTTCGAATTCCGCAACGAATTCCGTCGGAAGAATGGAATCGTACCGAAGCTGAAATTCGGCTTGTTCCTCTTCTATCTTTCGAATCTGCTCTTCTTGTCGGCGCAAGTGGAGTTGTGCGTTGATTTGCCTTGCACGGGCACGCGCTTCTTCAAGTGTCATTTGTTTGTTGAACCCCAAACCCAACCAACGATCTTTTGAAATGTCCCATTCGCGTTTGGGTTTCTTCGCTTTTGAGAGAGTCGTGTCGGTTTTCTTAAACGATATGTACTGAAGCTTCCAATGCGGAAGTGACTTCTTCTTCGGTTGCGCCTTAACGTAGTAGCCCATTTTGACCTCATGTGTTTTTGAGATCTCTTCGGCGCACTGACGCAATCACAATATCGTCCGCATCGT